>SXIE01000366.1 GCA_005772945.1 Pseudomonadota bacterium | reverse complement strand
TTTTTGGGGATCGGACTCGGACTCGGTCTCGGCGGCGCCAGCCACGTTCCCGCGCCGCTCGTCCCCACACGCGCCGAGCGCGACCCCAACCCCGATCCACCCCGCCAGCGCCGCAAACGCTTTCGTCATGACGCGGACCCTAGATCGCATCCGCATCGCGATCCAGCAAGACCCTGGCGCCCGCGCGGCTAGCGGGTTCGCCGCTCTACGTAGGTCGGGTCGTCCGCGTCTTCGTCGCGATGTGTCCAGGGGCGGACGACGGCGCGTAGGACGCAGCCGCCGAGCTCGATCTGCTCGCCGCCATGCAGCAGGACGTCGCGATCGACGCGCTTGCCGTCGACGAAGGTGCCCGAGGTCGAGCCGAGATCCTGAACGAAGTACTGGTCGCCGCGGCACGCGATGCGGACGTGCATGCGTGAGACGCCGGGGTCGTGGAGCACGATGTCGTTGGCCGATTCGTCGCGCCCGATCAGCGGACTGGCGCCGGGGGTCAGGACGACGGTCGCGTAGTCGCGGTCGCGGACGACGATTCGTAGCCACAGTTGTACGGCCATCTGGGACTCCCTGCTGCGCGCGACGTGTCTCAGAATGGCACATGCCCGACGCACGCGCGAGTCGCGCGCTAAGCGTCAGCCGCCGGCCGACGTGTAGCGCCCGAGCGCGCGCAGCCAGACGAGGCGGGCCAGTCCTGCAAAGACGATCGCGCCGCCGAGCGCGGCGAAGAGGCGCCAGGTGTCCATCCGATCGAGGAGCGCCTCGGCCGGGTAGGTCGTCATGAGTGCCAGCGGGATGACGAACGTGAAGACGAAGGCGAGCGCCCCGCGGAAGACGGCGGCGGGCCAGCGTGCGGCGTCGAAGATGCTCGAGAGGAGGTAGGTCAGGTTGTCCATCTTGACGACATAGAAGGCGGCGCTGACGACCATGATCCAAAGCGAATAGACGATGAGGATCGCGGCGGCGAAGAGAATGCCGGCGGCGACGATGTCGAGAAAGGCGGGCGCGCGACCGAGCTTACCGAAGCCGACGATGAAGATGACGAGCGCGACCGGGATGGCCGTGGCGCGCCAGGGCAGGAAGCGCTGGGTGCTGACCAGGAATTGGGCGTCGGCGGGCTTGAGCAGGACGAGGTCGAGCGTGCCCTTGCGGATGTGCTCGACGACCGTCGCGAGGCTCGGGTTGATGGCGCCCTCGAGGACGCCGCCGAGCAGGGTGAAGAAGCCGGTGACGATGAGGGCTTCGCCGAATTGCCAGCCGGCGATGCTCGCGCGATCGCCATAGACGACAAAGAGCGGGACGAGCGCCGTCGCGGTGAAGAACAGCGAGGTCAGGCCCTCCAGAGCGAAGTCCGCGCGGTACTGCAGGGCGAGGAGGAGAGAGCGGCGGAGCTGCTCGCGGAGGAGCCGGAGGTAACGCATGGCTAACCTCCGTACGCCGCGAAGCGTCGCACGCCGCGGCGCCAGAGGGCCCAGACCAGGAGGCCCGTCAGCGCGATCCAGCCCCACTGCACGGCCAGGAGCGCGGCCGCCTCGGCGCGCGGATGGGTGCCGAGCAGGAGCTCGATCGGGAGGCCAATTTGCGAGTGGAACGGGAGCCACTGGACCGCCTCGCGCAGTCCCGCCGGGAAGAGGGCGATCGGGACGAGGTAGCCGCTGAAGGCTAGGTATCCGGCCATCCACACGTCCATGAGCTTCATGCTCTGGTCCAGCCAGAGGCTCAGCGTTCCAAAGATGACGTTGATGAGGAACGACAGGAACCAGGCGCCGGTCCACGAGACAAAGAACATGAGCCAGCCGAGGAAGTCGGGCGGGAGCTGATCTTCGCGAACGAGGGTCAGCGCGACGATGGCGACCGGCGCGGCGATGATGAGGCGGATCGGCATCGCTGCGAGGTTCTCGATCGCGTAGCACAGGATCGGGTTGACGGGGCGCATGAGGCGCATTGCCAAGGTGCCGGTGCGGACCTCGAAGTTGATCTCCCAGCTCGCCCACGAGGTGACGAACTGGCGGATGATGAAGGTGACGAGGAAGTAGGCGGCGAAGCCCTGCTCGTCGAAGGTTCCGAGCGGCCGCTCGCGGCCGACGGCCGTGAAGAGTGCGAGCATGACGAAGGGCATCGAGGTCGTCAGGATCCAGACGAACATCTCGGCGCGGTAGGCGACCGCCTCGGCGATGCCGATGCGGACCAGCGTCGGAAGCGCACGCAGCGTGGCCCAGCGATGATTGCGCGGAGGCGCAAGCATCGACGCGCTCACGGCGGGGATCCCGCGTCGGTGACGGCGTGCTCGGCGCGCTCGGCCTGCTCATTTCGGCCGGCGCGGCTGCGACTGAACAATTCGCTCATCACCTCTTCGAGCGGCGCGTTCTCGAGCGTGAAGTCGGCGACCGGCAGCGCGGCCAGCACGTGGGCGACCACGCGGGCCACGTCCGCCTGGGCGAGCTGCAGGGCGACGTGCGCGTCGTCGTGCGCGATGACCTTGCCGAGCGGCTCGAGGGCGGCGCGTTGGACCGGCTGCGCGAGGCGCAGGACGAGGCGCTTCTCGGGGCGGATCTGCTGGACCAGCGCATCGAGACCGCCATCGTAGGACAGGGTCCCCTTGTCGATGACGATGACGCGCGGGCAGAGCGCCGCGACGTCGTCCATATAATGACTGGTCAGGAGGATGGTCGCTTCGTAGCGCTCGTTGTAGCGCTTGATGAAGTCGCGGATGGTGACCTGCATCGAGACGTCGAGGCCGATCGTGGGCTCGTCGAGAAAGAGCACGCGCGGGCGGTGCACGAGGGCGGCCGCGAGCTCGCACTTCATGCGCTCGCCGAGCGAGAGCTGGCGCGTCGGCTTCTTCAGGAGCTCGCCGAGCTCGAGGAGCGCCGTCAGCTCGGCGACGGTCTCGCGGAACTGCGGGCGCGGCACGTCGTACACGGCGCGGTTGAACTCCAGCGTCTCGCTCGGCGGGAGATCCCAGAGAAGCTGCTGCTTCTGTCCCATCACCAGCATGATCTTGCGCAGATACGCCGACTCACGCCGCCGCGGCTCGTGGCCGTCCACGCGCACATCGCCTGCACTTGGATGCAAGAGTCCCGCGAGCACCTTGAGCGTGGTCGTCTTGCCGGCGCCATTGGGGCCGAGGAAGCCGACGCGCTCGCCGGCGGCCACCGTGAACGAGACGCCGTCGACCGCCTTGACGGTCTTGTACTTCCGGTGGAACAGCGACCTGAGGGCGGCGGCGACGCCGGGTGGGCGCTCGTGGACGCGGTAGTGCTTGGCGAGGCCGTGGACGGCGATCACGATGCGGGATCCTCGGGCGGCGTGCGCACGCGGAATGGGCTCGGCGCGCGCGTCTTGGGAAGAGGCGACGGCGACGCGAGCGCGGAAGGTCGGGCGGGATCGACCGGGGCGTACACGTCGGGGGTGCGCTTGAAGACGAGGCTGCACGCGCCCGAGCAGAAGCGGAGCGCGCGCCCACCATAGAAGAGGGGCGGCGCGTGCTCGGGAACTTGTGCATCACATACGGCGCAGGCACCAGCGGCAACGCCCGCGCCGCCGCCCTCGCCTGCCCGCCGCTTGCCCGTCCCCGCCTCGGATCCGTCCTCGCCCACGCCCGACAGCCTACCTCCCGCGAGCCCTTCCGGGAAGCGGTCCCGCCTGCTACAGGTTCGGGGTCGTCTCTCTCTCCGACCGCCGCCGCCCTCGCGTTGGCCTCGACCTGGACCACCCCGCGCCGTGACTTTTGGAACCCTCGTCCGCTTTCGTCTGCGTGCGCTCGCGCGCCGGATCGGCCTCGGCCGCCCGGGTGGCGCGGTCGCGCTCGCGGCGTGGCTGGTGGCGGGCGCCGGCGTCCTGGTCGGCCTCGGGCTCCTCGGCGCGCACCTGGCCGAGGTGGACGCCGGGCTCGAGCGCGCCGTGCGCGATCGGATCTTCTGGCTGACGACGCTCGGCACGCTCGTCTGGAGCTACACGACCTTCGAGATCCTCTTCCGCGCGCCCGACGCCCGCTTCATCGGACCACTGCCGATCCGCGGCGCGACGCGCTTCGACGATCTGTTCGTGCGGGCCTTCGTCATGCACCTCGGGCTGCTCGTCCCGACCGCCGGCTATGCGCTCGGGGCGCTCGGCGACGGCCACCCCGAGGCGGCCGCCTTCGCGGCGCTCTTCGGCGGGTCGCTCTATCTCGTCGGGCTCCCGGCCTCGCTCTTCTTCCATCTCTGGGCGGGCCGATCGATGCTCGGAGGCCCTTCAGAGCTGAAGCGGATCCTCGCCGGCGCGGTCGTCGCCGACGACGCGGCGCTGCTCATCTATGCTCCGGCGCTGGGTCTCTTGGTGACGCTCGTGGCCGGCATCGTCCTCGAGCTGATCTACCGCGACGTGGCGTTCCGGGGTCTCGGCAGCATGCTCGCACCCGCGCTGGCGGCCGTTCTCGCGCTTGCCTTCGTGGCGTACCGCACGGCGCGCGCGATGGCCGACGCGCACCTCCATCGAATCCTGCCGCGCTTTGCCGAGGCCGACACGCCGCCGCCCTTTCACGACGATGGGGTCAAGGCCAAGACCCCCGGCGAGGGCCTCGCACCACGGCTCCCGACGGCCGCGCGCGCCTTCTTTCTGCGCGACCTGCGGCAGCTTCGGCGCCGCCATCGCCTCGATCGGATCCTGCTCGTCGTCTTCCTCGCGGCGCTGCTCAAGATCCACCTCGGCACCAAGCTCGCCGAGCCGCTCGTGACGAACCTCGCCGCGCTCACGCTCGCCAATGGCCTCTTCCTGCTCGCCGCCTTTCGCCTGCGGGGACGCGAGCTCGGGGCTCCCGCCCTCGATCGCACCCTGCCGCTCCAGCCGCGTCCGGCGGCCACCGGGCGCCTGATTGCCATCGGCATCTACCCGTTCTGGACCGCCATTTTGGCCGCGTTGGCGACCCTCACCGGTGGGAGCCCCGTCGCGGCGCTCGCGACGCTCGGCGCCGGACTCGGCCTCGTCGCGCTCGTGGTCCTGTCGTCCTGGGCGCTCGCCGAGCGCGTCCCGGATGATCGCATCGCCCTCGCCGCGACCGCCTATCGTGCGGCCATGCTGGCCCTCACTGCACTCCTTGCGAGCCTACCGACGTGACGACACTCGCCCTGGACATCGTGGGTCTCCAAAAGAAATTCCGTCGCACGGTCGCCGTCGCGGGGCTCGATCTGGCCGTCGCGCCCGGCGAGCTGGTGGGCCTCATCGGCCCAAACGGCGCGGGCAAGAGCACGTGCGTGAAGATCCTGACCGGCCAGCTCTTGGCCGACGCTGGGACCATCACCGTCGGCGGCCACGACCTCGCCAGGGACCCGCTCGCGGCGCGGCGCCACATCGGCTACGTGCCGCAGGATCTGGCGCTCTACCCGTTTCTCACCGGCCTCGAGCTGCTGGAATTCGTGGCCGCCGCGCGCGACATCCCGGTCGCCGAGTCCGCGCCGCGCATCGTGTCGTTGCTCGCGCGCTTCCGTCTGACCGAGGCCAAGGACCGTCTCGTCCGCGAGTACAGCGAGGGCATGGCGCGCAAGCTCGCGATCTGCGCGGCGCTGGTCGGGGCGCCGCCGCTGCTCGTCCTCGACGAGTCGCTCAACGATCTCGATCCGCGCGCCGCCGCCGAGGTCAAGACGGTGCTGCGCGAGGAGCTCGCGCGCGGGACGGCCATCGTGCTCGTGTCGCACATCTTGGATGTCCTCGAGCGCTTGTGTACGCGCGTGGTGCTGATCGATGCGGGCCGCCTCGTGAGCGTCCTCGATCGCGCCGCCCTCGATGCGCTCGTGGCGCGCGGCGAGACCCTCGAGAGCTACTTCATCGAGCACACCGGAGGTGCATGAGTCCGCTCGCCCTCGCGCTGTGGCTGATCGTCTCCGCGCGCCCTTCAGAGGCGCGTGCGGAGCGATGCCGTGCGCTCCTTCCGGCGATCGAGACCGCGGCGCGCACGGCCGGCGTGGACATGGCGCTGGTGGTCGCGATCGTCGCGCACGAGTCGGGCTTTCGCTCGCAGACCAACAAGCGCTCGGGCGCGCGCGGGCTGATGCAGGTCATGCCGTCGGTCGGCCAACGCCTCGGTTGCGGCGACCTCGACGACGAGGCCGAGAACCTGCGCTGCGGCACGCTGCTGCTCGCGCGCTTCCTGACGCGCTACGACGGGCGCATCGTCTATGGGCTCTCGGGTTATGGCGGCGGCAACGTGGTCGCAGGCAAGGCCTTCAAGGCGCGCGTGGTCCCCTCGAACTTCGGGTTCGTCGAGCAGATCCTTGGCATGCGCACGCGCTTTCTGCGCGAGGGGTGTGTGCTGTGATGGTCGTCGCGGTCGGGCTCGTGCGCGACGGCGATCGCACGATCGTCACGCGTCGCAAGGCGGACGCCCACCTGGGAGGCGCCTGGGAGCTGCCCGGCGGCAAGGTCGAGCCGGGCGAATCACCGAGCGATGCGCTCGTGCGCGAGCTGGGCGAGGAGCTCGGGGTCACCGTCGAAACGCCCGAGCCGTTCACGTTCTCGTATTGGACATACCCCGAGCGAACGGTTCTCCTGCTCTTCTATCGCACGCGGCTCGCGCCCGACAGTCCGCCCCCGCGCGCGCTCGCGGCTGACGCGCTCGCGCATCTCAGCGACGACGAGCTCATCGCCCTTCCTTTTCCGCCGGCGAACGCGCCGCTCATCGCGGCCCTGCACAGGTCGAGGTCTTCATGAAACGCGTCTGGAACCTCTCGCGCCCACGCCCAAGCGTCTGCGCCCGCTTCGCGCAACTCGCGAGCGTCCTTGGTGTTTTCGCCGCCGCCGGGTGCGCCACGCCCGAGCGTCGCGACGACACCCCGGCCCCGGACAGCACGCCTGCGCCCGCGCCCGACGCGGCACCGCCGGACGACGCGGCAAGCCCGCTGGCCGCGGATGTAATGGCGCAGTTCACGACGGTCGAGGGCCCGGTCGGCGCGCTCACGCCCGAGAAGCAGAAGATCCTCGACGAGTACCGCGCGCTCGCGCTGAAGAACGACTGCAGCGGCGGCTACGGGCGCCTCCCCGGCGAGTGGCGCTTCGTCGGTCAGACGCGCACGCCGAACTACGCGAGCACGATCACGATCGACGGGACGCACTTCACCGAGCGCCTGTCGGGCAACCCCGACGGCAAGTACGTCTCGGCCACGATCGAAGGCGAGATCCGCTGCACGTTCAAGAACCGCGTGCTCGTGACCATCGACAAGGTCACCCCCGAGGGTGCCTTCGGAAACGCGAAAGGCGATGCGTACCCGTGTGATGTGCTCGGCGACATGGACCCGAGCGTCGAGCGGATCCTGATGATCTGCTACTTCGACTGGGATCTCAGGACCGCCGCCGGCTACGAGTACGAGTACGAGCGCGTGGAGAAGAAGCCGCTGCCCTGAGGTCGGGCGCAGCGCTCGGGGCGCCAGAGCGAGCGGCGGGCGCGTTCGGCGCCTAGAGTGACGTACCGTCACACACGAGCTGACCGCAGCTGTACGGGCACGTCGTGACGTTCGTGTTCTGGTAGGTGCAACCGTCCGGCGGCGGCGCGCAGTTCGGCAGCGGGCAGCTGTCGCACACGACCTCGCCGCACGTGACCTTGTTGCAGGGCCCGGTCGTGAAGGCGCCCTCGTACTCGCAGCCCTCGGGCGGGGCCATGCACTTGAGGGTGCAGATCGCGTTGCCCTTGCCCGGCTTGACCTTGAGGGCTGCCTCAGTCTGCGCCGGTTGCGTCGGCTCGCTGCCGGTCACCGCGCTGTCGCAGGCGGCGGTCAACGCAAAGGTCATCACGAAGGCACGAAACAGTCGTGCCATGGGGGGCTCCGATTCGAAAGGAGGTCGCGGGCTAACAACGCGCCGCGCCGGTGTCAATCTCCGGGTCGCAGCGCCCGAGCCTCGCGCGCCCAAGTTCTGTCGGATGTTCCCGCGCTACCGCTCTTTTCTCGACGATCGCCGGGTCGGTCGCGAAGAGACTCCTGCTCGGTACCCCGCCGAGCGCCCCCGGCGTAGCGCGCGCCTCGCATCCGCGAGCGCGCCGCGCCGGCCCGTCCAAACTCACCCGAGACCAACATGGAGACGATCGCATGACCGTGGTCCGACGCGTTCCCCGCGCTCCCCGCTCGCCGCGCACCGCATCGCCAGCCCTGTCTTTGCTGCTTCTCTCCCTCACGACGACCTCGGCCTGCGACGCCTCGCAGGACGCCGTCGACGACCGCGAGACCGCCCTCGTCGTGGACTCGACCGCACCCACCCCGAACGCCAAGCTCGGCCCGCCCGACCCACTCGTTGCGCCGACCATCCGCTTCGAGGGGCTGCTGTGGCTGGCCCCCGACGGGATCGTCTCGACCCTGCCCGTCTTCGCGGTGCGATACGAAATCCCGCTCTTCGAGACCTTCCAGATCGTCGAGCAGCCCGACGCCTCCTGCGGCATCGCTCCGGCCGCGCCGTGGTGGAACCACCCGGGCGACCCCGACGCGTATCAGACCGTGACCACCGGCGAGGGCCTCCGCCACTTCTGCGCTTTCGCGCGCGACGCTTCCGGCGCCTCGAGCGGCGCGCCGCTCGCCTTCACGGTCACCGTCGACCCGGCCGCGCCGCCTCCAGCACCGGCCGTCGGCCATACCCTCGACAAGGACCCGAGCCCGGTTGCCCTCGCCGGCACCACCATTGGCGGGGTTCAGGCCAAGCTCACCTACGTCGGCGGGTTCGGCATGCGCAACAGTGGCCGCGTCGTTCCCGCCGCACCGCTCGCGCCGCCGCCCGTCGACTACGCCAGCCAGATCGCGATTCCGCCGGGCTGGGACACCAGCACGGTGTCGTTCATGCCGCCCTCGGGCAACCCCGGGGACCTCGTCGCGTGGGAGAACTTCGCCATCGGCTACGTCAAGTCCGCGACGGCCGACGAGAACGACGTCCGCATGTTCGGCAACGACGTCGCGGCGCACGGGTTCGAGCCGATCGTCGCCGGACCCAACGACCCGCCGGGCGCGGATCTGATGACGAAGATCGTCTCGAGCGGCGGGCACAGCGACCACCACTCGCGGGAGTCGCCGTCGCAGTCGAGATCGAGCACGACGTCGGTCGGAAACGTCATCGAGATCGTCAGCTCGAGGTCCGGATTGGGATCGGGCGCGAACACGGTCGGGAGACCCGAGGCGCAGACCTGGGTCTTGGGCTCGAGGTGGTGGAAGCCCTTGGCGAGCTTGCCGAATGTGGCGCTTTCGACGCCGTCCGGCGTGTAGACGAGGAGGCGCTGCACGGCGCCGCCGACGAGGCGCTCGCTGCGCCGATTCCAGGCCCCATCGCCGTTGCCGTCGACGTACGCCAAGACGAGCGCGAAGGCGTAGTGGCCGCTGCCGTCGAGTACCGGCACGAGCAGCTCGTCGGGCGGCGGCTCATAGATGACGAGCCGGTAGCGCGCCGGGAAGCTCCCGCCGGTCGCGACGTCCTGATCGATCCCGACGGTGCCCGCGGCGAGCGCGTCCGCCGAGCGCGACCAGAAGACGGCGACGCGGAGCTCGCCGACGACGAGCGTCACGCCGGGCGCCGTTTCGGTCGTGTCGAGCTTGACCCAACCTTCGAGGACATGGAGCGGCTCGCCGCGGTAGCTCCCGTCCTTGAGGCCATCGCCGCAGGCGCCGAGAACCGCGGCCGCGACCGCCAGGTATGCGGTCCATACGCCCATTGTCGGCCCCCGGGATCTCCATTCTTGGGCAGCCTGGCTTCGCCAGGCCTTCTGCGAATTCACGGCCATTGCACACCAAACCCCAGCACCCCAAAGGGCACGATGCGCGAGGTGAGCGACGTCGCGCCGGCTTCGTCGGCGATCGCGAAGAGATAGACCTCCGCGCCGCCGTCGAGCTGCAGCGCGACCGAGGGGCCGAGGGCCAGCTCGACGCGCAGGACGGGTCCCACGCGCCCGAGAACCACCTGCCGCGAGGGCGCGTGGCCGCGCGCATCGAAGTCCTGCCACACGACGTTAAAGCCGCCGCGCAAGCCGAAGCCGAAGCCGTGGGTGCCTAGGTCGAACAGCGAATAGACGCCGAGGTCGGCGCCGACGAAGGTCTGGCGCAGGTCGAGCGTGCCGTTCGAGGCGCCGCTCATCGCGAAGCGCACGCGCGC
The DNA here is from genome assembly GCA_005772945.1 of Pseudomonadota bacterium. The sequence goes on along the minus strand of SXIE01000366.1, from coordinate 1,271 downwards.
ACGCAGCGCGACCGAGGCGAAGTCGAGCTGACCGGTAACCGCCGCGCCGTAGGCGATGCCCGTGTCGGGCAGGATCGGCCCGTCGATCTCGAAGTCGGCCCCCAGCGAGAACACGCGGCGCGTGGCTTGGCCGTAGCCTTTGCGCGTGGCGTGGCGATAGGCGACCTGCTGCAGATCGGCGCTCGCGATGCGCGCGGTCGCCCCGCCCTGGATGCGGAGCTCGGTCTCGTAGACCGCCGACGCGCCGCGGAGGCGCACGAGATACGGCCCGGGCGTCAGGAGGATGGTGGTGCCGGCGCGCGCGTCGAGCTCGGCCGCGACGTCGCGACCGCCGAAGCGCTCGAGGAGGACGTAGTGTCCGGCCTCGGCGAGGTGCACGCGGCCGAGACCCGTGTCGGCCTCGAGGTGCGTGACGACCAGCTCACGCGTCCCCTGGATCTGGAACGCGTACGTTGGATGCTGGAGCGTCGGCGTGTCGGTCGTCGAGGCGAGCGTCTGGACGTACGCGTAGAGGAACGCCTCGGACAGCGTGACGCGCTGGTCGCCCGACGCGTCGGCGGCGCCGAGGAGTCCCGTGACGAGGTGGTGGGTGAAGATCCCGCCGCCCAGGCGATCGGATTCCTGCGCGTCCTCGCCTTCGGCCGAGCTCGTGATGATGGCCAATCCCGCGCTCGCGAGGCTGTCGTCGGCGCGGATCTCGATCGGCCGGTCGTGGCGCGCGCCGCGGGCGCGGACGATCCCGCCGGAGCGGCACGCATCGACCAAGAAGACGCTCAGCTCGGCCTTGGCCTCGGCGACCATCGACTTCAGCGCGGCAAACGGAAAGCGTCCGCCGCGCAGGTGAACGGCGCTGCCGTCGGCGTGTCCGCTGAAGTACACGAGCACGATGGGGCGCTCGCCGCGCGCCGCCGCGGCCATCACGTCGTCGCGCAGGGCGTGGAGCGCGCGCTCGAGGGCGACCGGCTCGGGGCCGAGCAAGAGGACTAGATCGCTCGGGTCGACGCTGCCGAGGCGCGTCAGGACATCGCCGACGCGCTGGGCGTCCCGCTCGGCGTAGCGAAGCCACGCCTCGTCGGGGTCGCCCTGGTTGGATCCGATGACGAGCGCGTATCGCTGGGCGGCGCGCGCGTCGACGCCAAGGGCGGCGACGGCCACGAACACCAACGCGAAAGCCATGCACGCGCGCCTCATGGAATGACCGCCTTGGATTGTTCGCGAAAACACGGGCACCGCGACGCCATCATGCATCATCAAGAGGACACGCGCAGCCC
>SXIE01000365.1 GCA_005772945.1 Pseudomonadota bacterium | reverse complement strand
TCCACCGCGTCCATCTGACCCACGTCGATGCCGCCGACCACGCGCTCGGCCGCCGCACCTCGGGCTCCGGCTGGTCGCTCCGCCTCGCCGAGGACGCCGCCGCGCACCCGGTTCAGATCGTCCACGTCGCCTCAGGCGGCACCAATCACCTCGCCTCGGAGATCGTCCTCGCCGACGACGCGGCCGCGACCGTGGTCGAGACCTACGCCGGGACCGGCTGGTCGTACCGCGCGCTGCGCGTCTCGCTCGGCCGCGCCGCGCGGCTCCAGCGCAGCGTCCGCTTCCTCCAGTCCGCCGGCTTCCAGTCGCTCCGCGAGGACGCCGAACTGGGGCAGGGGGCGAGCCTCGTCACCACCTTCCTCGGTGCGGGCCATGCGGGCAGCCGCATCGACGCGCAGCTGATCGCGGGCGAGGGCACCTACACCGAGTATGGCGGCGCGCTCCTCACCGCCGACGAGCAGCGCCAGGAGTGCGCCGTCCGCCTCCGCCATGCCGAGCCGAACGGCCAGTCGCACCAGCTGTGGCGCGCCGTCGCCGCCGACCGCTCCGCCGCGAGCCTCGCCGCCGCGGTCGAGGTCGCGCGCCACGCGCAGAAGACCGACGGCGAGCAGAGCTTGCGCGGTCTCCTCCTCCACCGGACCGCAACGGTGAACCTCAAGCCCGAGCTCGAGATCTTCGCCGATGACGTAAAGTGCGCGCACGGTGCCACCGTCGGTGAACTCGACGCCCGTGCGCTCTTCTACATGCAGAGCCGTGGCATCCCGAGGCCGAAGGCGCAGGCGCTCCTCACCCGCGCCTTCGTCGCCGACGCGCTCGACCGCATCGGCCAGGACGCCGTCCGCGACGCCTTCGCCGCCGACGCCGACGCCTGGCTGGAGCGCGTGCTGTGAGCGAGGACTGCCTGTCCTACAAGCTCGAGCTGTGCGAGAACCACCACCGTGATCTGAAGGTGGCGTTCCCTGTTCCGGCAACCCACCCCCGCCGACATCGCGCGTTGGCGTTACCTTCCGTTACCTTCCGCACCGCAGCATGATTGTGACCACCGACACCCGCCCCCTCGACATGCTCGCCGATTTCCCGGCGATCCCTGCCGGCTGGGCTTACCTCGACACCGCCGCGACCGCGCAGAAGCCGCAGGTCGTCGTCGACGCGATCGCGCGCGCCTACGGCGAGACCTACGCCACCGTCCACCGCGGCGTGTACCAGCGCTCGGCCGACATGACGCTCGCCTACGAGGCTGCCCGCGGCCGCGTCGCCCGCTTCATCGGCGCGGAATCGCCCGACGAGTGCGTCTTCGTCCGCGGCGCGACCGAGGCGATCAATCTCGTCGCGCAGTGCTGGGCCGCGACGCAGCTCAAGGCGGGCGACCGCATCATGCTGTCGATGCTCGAGCATCACAGCAACATCGTTCCCTGGCAGATGGCCGCCGAGAAGGTCGGCGCGGCGATCGACGTCTGCCCGCTGACTCCCGACGGCCGCATCGACTTGGACGCGATGGAGGCGCTGCTGACGCCCGCGCACAAGCTCGTCGCGCTCGCGCACGTGTCGAACGTCCTCGGCTCGGTGCTCGACGCAACGCGCGCGGTCGCGCTGGCGCACGGCGTCGGCGCGAAGATCCTCCTCGACGGCTGCCAGGCGGTGCCGCGGCTGCCGGTCGACGTGGCCGCGCTCGGTTGCGACTTCTACGTCTTCTCGGGGCCCAAGCTCTACGGGCCGACCGGCGTCGGCGTGCTGTGGGGCCGTGCCGACCTACTCGACGCCATGCCGCCGTGGCAGGGCGGCGGCGCGATGATAGACCGCGTGAGCTTCGCCAAGACGACCTACGCCCGCCCCCCCGGCCGGTTCGAGGCGGGGACGCCGCACATCGTCGGCGCGCTCGGCCTCCACGCCGCGATCGACTACGTCGACGGCATCGGCCTCGGGCGCATCCACGCGCACGAGACCGCGCTGGTGCGCCGCACCCGCGAGGCGCTCGGCGGCCTCAACAGCGTCCGGCTGCTCGGACCCGAGGACTCGGCGGGCATCGTCTCAGTCACGATCGAGGGGGTGCATCCGCACGACGTAGGCACCATCTTGGACGAGGGCCGCGTGGCGATCCGCGCGGGGCATCACTGCGCGCAGCCGCTGATGGAGGCGCTGGGGGTCGAGGCGACCGCGCGTGCGAGCTTCGGCGTCTACAACGGTCCGCAGGACGTGGACGCGCTGGTCAAGGGCGTCGAGCGGGTGACGAGGATTTTCGGATGACGTACGAGGTCGAGCAGGTCGAGGGTGTCGCACCGCCCCCCAAGGCACGCGTTGACGACGCGCCCGCAACGCCGGGACGCGAGCGCGACTATCTGTCGGGCTTCCTCGCGCAGAAACCGCAGGGCGACGCGCCCGGCGAGCCCGGCGGCGCGCTCTACGAGGCGGTGATCGACGCGCTTAAGGAAATCTACGACCCCGAGATCCCGGTCAATATCTACGACCTGGGGCTCATCTACGGCGTCGACGTCACCGACAATGGCGAGACCGTCGTGACGATGACGCTGACGACGCCGCACTGCCCCGTCGCCGAGTCGATGCCGATGGAGGTCGAGATGCGCGTCGCCGCGGTGCCGGGCGTGTCGACCGCCGAGGTCAACCTCGTCTGGGATCCTGCCTGGGACCCGCAGAAGATGTCCGACGACGCCAAGCTCGAATTGGGGATGCTGTGATGGCCACGACCCTGCGCGCGCGGCCCGCGCCGCTGATCCTCACCGCGACCGCCGAGGCGCGGATCGCCGACCTGATGGCGCGCGCGCCCGAGGGCGCAGTCGGCGTCAAGCTGTCGACGCCGCGCAAGGGCTGCTCGGGCCTCGCCTACTCGGTCGACTACGTGACGGAGGCCAAGCCCTTCGACGAGCGGATCGATACGCCCGGCGGCACCTTGTTCGTTGACGGCGGATCAATCCTCTACCTCGTCGGCAGCACGATGGACTGGGTCGAGGACGACTTTACCGCCGGCTTCGTCTTCGCCAACCCTAACGCCAAGGGCGCGTGCGGCTGCGGCGAAAGCTTTACCGTCTGAGCGCCGCCAGCATCGGTCGCTCGACGAGCCGGTGCATCGCCAACCCCATGACGACCCCGCTCCCGGCCAGCACGACGAACCAGCCGGCCGCGGGCATGACGATGCCGAGGCGCGTGAACGCCTGCCACGCGACGGCGAACCCTAGCAGATGGAACAGGTACACCGCGTAGGAGGCCGAGCCGAGGCTTGCCAGCCAGCGCGGCACCCCGGGCCGGCCCGCCGCGACGCCCGCAACGATCATCGCGGCGGGCATTCCGTAGGCGACCCGCGCCGCCGCGCTGTAGCCGTCGAGCGCCCCAATCGCCTCCGCCGCCCACGCCAGCGCGAACATCGCGACCCCGACCATCGTCCATGCGAGCGGACGAACGATCTTCTCGCCCCTGACCGCGAGCGCCACACCCATGCCGAGGAAGAACTCGACCGCGAACGCGCTGGAGGCGATCTTCACCTGCCACCCCGCCGCGACGCCAGCCGCCGCGAGCATAAGCCATCCGCCCAGCGCGACGACCCCCAGCCGGCGGTCGACGATGAGCAGCCCGAAGAGGAAGTAGAACACGGCCTCGAATTGCAGCGTCCACGCGATCCCGACGATTGGCTCGCCAGGCGTCGGCAGCAGCGTCAGGTTCCACACCAGCGTGCCGACGTCGGGCAATCCGGCGCCGCCCGCCGCCTCGACGGCGATCGTGGTCGCGAGCGCCAGCCAGTAGAGCGGCCAAACGCGCGCGAAGCGGCGCCAGGCGAAGCGACCCACCCTCTCTGGTCTCCCTACGTCGCGGCGGTGGACGAGCAGGATGATGAAGCCGCTCAGCACGAAGAACAGGTCGACGCCCGCGTGCCCCGGATGGAAGACCCGCGCCCAGGCCTGCTCGCCGACCGCGCGTTCGACGTGGCGCGCCGAGTGGTACAGCACCACCGCGACCGCCGCGATCCCGCGCAGCGCCTCGATCCCGTCGATCCGGCCGAAGGTGCCGGCGGAGGAGCGGGAGGGCACGACACGCTGGTGGAACATCGGGGGAAAGGCTCGCGAGACCGGCGGTGAGCCGCTAGCATTGCACCGGAACACGTAAAGAAAGGGATGCGATGGGGGACCTGTTTCGGCGCAAGGCGATCGAGCTGCCGCCCGAGCGGGAGTCGCTGGCGCGGACGCTGTCGTGGCCG
>SXIE01000364.1 GCA_005772945.1 Pseudomonadota bacterium | reverse complement strand
GGACTCGGACTCGGACTCGGACTCGGTCTCGGTCTCGGTCTCGAGTTCGAGTTCGAGTTCGGTCTCGAGTTCGGTCTCGAGTTCGGTCTCGAGTTCGAGTTCGAGTTCGGTCTCGAGTTCGGTCTCGAGTTCGAGTTCGAGTTCGAGTTCGAGTTCGGTCTCGAGTTCGGTTTCGTACTCCAGCCCCATCGCACTCGCGGCGCGACTTCCCGACGCCGGGAAGTCCACTTCCCGACGTCGGGAAGTCACCGCGCAACGGCCATCCATCCCGCGCTCCGCTCTACTCGCGTCCGAGCCCGAGCCCGAACCCGAGCCCGTCCTCGACTCTCTCGCTCAGATTGAAACTGCGCGACGTGCCGACGTTGTCGGGGGCGTGACGTCGGTCCCGAGCGGCGCGAATTGCTGCTCGGCGTGGTCGAAGCAGAGGACGTCGCCGGTCTCGATCTTGTACACCCAGGCGTGCAGGTTGAGCTTGCCGGCGGCGATGCGCGCCTGGACGGTCGGGTGCGTGCGCAGGTTCTCGAGCTGGACCAGCACGTTCTCTTTGACGCCGACGGCGACCTGGTCCTCGGGTGCGAGCTCGGCGTAGTTCTCCTTGACGATGAGGCGCGTCGCGTCGGCGTGCGAGAGCCAGCGGGTGAGCGCCGGGAGGCCCGCGATGTCCTCCGGGTGGAACAGGGCGCGCACGGCGCCACAGTTCGAGTGGCCGCAGACGATGATGTCCTTGACGCCGAGGCCGGCGACGGCGAACTCGATCGTCGCGGCCTCGCCACCGGCGGCAGCGCCGTGGGGCGGGATGATGTTGCCGGCGTTGCGCATGATGAAGAGATCGCCGGGCCCGGTCTGCGTGATGAGGTTCGGGTTGATGCGGCTGTCCGAGCAGGTGATGAACAGCGCGTCCGGGTTCTGCGCGGTCGCGAGGCGCTCGAACAGCGCGCGCTGGGTGTCGAAGACGTGGGCCTGGAATTTGTGGAGTCCGGCGATCAGCTTGCGCATCGAACCTCCTCGCGGCGCCTCGCGGTGGTCGAGAGTGGACTGGCGCGACGGTGCGCGCAAGGCGGTTCGGCTGAGGGCAGCACGCGGCGGGGCTTCGCCATGGCTCCGAGGGCGTGGCGCGCGGCGGCTTGCGTGTTAGGATCCCGGCATGGATGGGCGGCTCGTCATTCGGGTACTGCATGCGCTTCACGCGGAGAACGTCGCGTACAAGGTCGTCGGAGCAGTCGCGCTCAATCTGCACGGCCTCGCGGACGCAGCGCGCCTCGAGCAGAAGCTCCGGCTGGAGGATTGACGTGGCGGTTCGCAAGCTGAGGAGCCTCGACGAAGCCGAAAATGGTCTATGGATGGAGCCGTCGGATCCGCGCCTCTTGCCGACGATCCTGCAGGTCTGGGCGACGGCCGATGCGCTGGCGCCGATGACGTTTCCGCGGGGCGTCTACAAGCACCGATCGATCGAGGCCATGAATCGGCAGACCGAGGCCTGGGCAGACGAGCGGATTCGGCGCGCAGCGGCCAGGGTCCTCGAGCGGGCACGCGAACGCTCGTGAGCGGGCGTGAGCGCCGGCTCGCTTGCGTCGCTGGTCGGTTTGCGTCCATGCTGCGCGCGTTTTCGATCGCGAGGGACCGATGCAGTGGCAAGGCGTGGCGCGGGTCTTGGGGATCGCATGGGCCATCGGCGCGGGCGGCTCGGCGTGGGCCGACGAGGTGCCGTCGCCGGCCAAGCCGGAGCCGCCGGTGCGGGTCGAGAAGAAGGCGCGCCCGTTGCCCAATGGCACGTTCGAGGGGGCGCTGGGAGGCGCATCCATCGCGGCCGAGCTGCGCATCGTCGTGGTCGGACACCTGATCGTCAGCGCCGAGGTTCGGCTGGCCGGGGGCGTGACGTTTGTGCTCGCGCCGCAGGCGCTCGCGGGCGATGCGGCGATGGCCTTGACGGGTCAGGCGCCCGGCGAGGGCAGTCACGATTTCGTGCGGCTGCGCGGGAGCTTCGCCGATCCGGACGCCGCCTTCGGGCGCTGGGACGGCACGCTCGGCAACAAGGTCGGGGGCGGCGCCTGGTCGGTCGGGCGGCGCTGAGCGTGCCGGGCGAGCCCGTCATCCGTATCCCGACGTTCGACGACGCGGCGACGATCGGGCTGCTCATCGCCTCGGCGCTCGATCATGCGCCGTCCGCGCCGATCGAGCGCGACGAGCTGGGGCCGGATCTCGAGCAGGTCGGGCGCGACTTCGTGGCGGCGTCGCTCTTTGGCAGCGAGTCGCTGCTCTTGGCGACGCTCGGGCGGCACGCGGCCGGGACGGCGCGCCTCATTCCGCGCGAGTTCGTGCGCGCGCGGCACATCGCGACGCTGCAGATTCTGGTCGCGCCGAGCCTGCGTGGGCGCGGGGTCGGGCGGCGGCTGCGGGACGCGGCGCTGGCGGAGGGCTTCGAGCGGCGGCACTACGAACGCATCGAGATGCTGGTCGCGAACCACGACACCGGGCTCGCGCGGCTGGTCGCGGGGCGCGGCTGGTCGCTCGAGCGCATCGAGCAGAGCGGACTCTTTTCGGAGGGCGCGCTGCGCGACGTGGCCGTGTGGGTCGCCGATCGGCCGGGGCAGGCCGGGGCGCGCGGTTTACCAGTCGGGGCGTGAGGGGTCCTGCCGGGGGCGGCACGCGGAGGGCGTCATGGGTAAGCAGCATTTCGCAATCGAGAAGGATGGGCCCAAGCGGCTGACGATTCGGTGGCGCGGAATCTGGAAGCAGGTCGAGGTCGTGCTGGACGGCGAGCGACTCGGGGAGCCGTTTCCGAATCTGAAGGCGCTCAAGCGGGGGCGTGAGTTCACGTTGCCGGATGGGCGCGCGCTGCAGGTCGGGTTCTTCCAGACGTTTGGGCGCGCCGGGCTCGACTTGAAGGTGGACGGCGTGCCGCTACGGGGTGCGGGGACAGACCCGCGCGTGGCGATCAAGATGGCCGCCCTCTGGCTCTTCGTGATGAGCGGGATCTCGACGTTGGGCGGGCTCCTCGGCCTCGGAAGCCCGGTCGTCGCGCGGATTGGGTTCGGCTGGCCGTCGCTCGTTGCCGGGGTCGTGCTCGGGGTGCTCGGGTTCTTGGTGCTGAAGAAACGCAGCAAGGTGGCGCTCGGCTTTGCCATCGGAATCGTCTTGGTCGACACGGCGCTGACGTTCGCGCTGTTCGCACAGGCGGGCGGGCGCGGCGGGGTGCCGAGCGGGATCTTTCTGCGCGTCATCATGATCGTCGCGCTGCTCTCGTCCTGGCGGGCGCTCGGCGAGGTCAAGAAGGTCGAGGCGCGTGAGCTGACCGACACGTTCCGGTGAGTTCGCCAGCGACGCAAGCCAGGCCTGGACCCACAACGACAGGAGAAACGCATGAGCGACGTGAGCGAGCCCCATCCGCGACTCGCCAGATTCGTGGCGCTGAAGGCGAAGTTCCCGCAGTCGGAGATGCCGCGCTGGAGCCTCGCGACCGCCCTGGAGGAGCTGGATCGGGTGCCCGAGGCCATCGCGGAGTTCCGCGAGCTGGTCCAACTGAAGCCCGACTACTGCGTCGCGTGGCTGCGGCTCGGGGCGTGCCTGGCGAAGGTCGGGGACGCCGCGGCGGCGCGGGAGGCGTTGGGACGCGCGATCCAGCTGGCGATGGCGCAGGGGCACCAGGCGCCGCGCACCGAGGCGCTCGGAATCCTGGCCGAGCTCGACGACGATTGAGCGCGGCGTGCGATGCGCGCGTCAGGGCTCGAGCGGCGGCTTGTCGCGGTCGAACTTGGAGCGGATCCGCGCCGGCACCCAGCGATGGTCGCTACAGTCGAGCCCGAACCAGTAGCAGCCCCAGGCGAGCTCTTCGACTTGGCGCGACGGCGTGATGGTCGCGACGTGGGCGTCGAGTCGCGCGCGGAGTAACGCCACCGAGCCGGCGTGGAGTTGGCGAAGCACTTCCTTCTTGAGCGTTTCGCGTCCTTCGCGCAGCGCGTCGGCGTGCGTGATGTGGAAGTCGAGCTTGGTCGCGTCACGGTGACGAATCGTGTCCGCCGAGAAGCGCAACTCGCTCGCGAAGAGCGCGGAGCGCTTGCCCGCGTCGAATTCGATGGGGCCGTCGGGCAAGGCCGGCGAGCTGACGCGCCACTGGAGGCCTCCGGTCCAGGCCTGCACGTAGACGTGGCGCTTGACCGTTTGCGACCGGGTGGGGGCGTCCTTGGTCATGCGCGCGACTTGGGCGTCGACGGCGTCGATCACCGCCCGCGCCGACGCCATGCGCGCTTGCAGCGATGCGATCTCCGCCGTTTCCATCGGCACGTAGTCGAAATAGGCGTTGGTCACGCGGTCTGAGCCCGCGCGATTACCGTAGCGATCGACCGGGGTCGTGATCTCGTTGACGTGGATGCGTTTGACGCCATTGCCGAGCTCGGCGCCGGCCGCCGCGTGCTCCGCCCTTGCCCAATCGGCACTTGCGCGGATCTGGTCCACCCGCGCGTTCCAGGCGTCCCACTGAGGGGTCGTTTCGCGGACCTCACGGAGCTCCTTGATCATGTTTTGTGCGATGTCCTGGGTCTCGGTGACCTCGATTGCGATCGGAGGACCCGTGCGCTTCGACTCGGCATCGCGCGGGAGCCCGCCGAAGTCGTCGCGTGCGAAGACGGCCTCGGCGACCGCGCCAACCGGTGCCAACGGCGGCACGAGCCCCGGCACCGCGCGCGCGAGAGAAGAACGGGTACGGCCCGCCGTACGGGTGAAGCGCGATCGCCGCGCCCGCCGTCGCAAACGGCAGGTGCGCTGCCTGGCGCGAGGCGATGTGGGCGGTCGCGAGCTCTGTCGCAAGGTTAGGCACGAACGGGTGGAGCGCGGCGGCGAGCCGGACGACGTCGGTGGTCGGCCGGTCGACCCAGGCCTCGGCAAGCATGTCCCGCCCGGCCGCGGACAGGCCCCCGAGGACCGCGCGCACATCGCGCCGGAGCGCCGCCGCCCGCGACGGGTTCGTGCTCATCGCCGCCAGCGTACGCTCGAGCGCCGGCAAGAGCGCCTCCGGCGTGGTCGCCAACGGCAGCGCTCGCGCGAGCGCTTCGATGGTCGCGCGCTCGGCCCGGTAGGTCACGACGTCCGACCGGTCGTCGGGCGCGAAGACGAGGAGGCCGGACGCGCGCAGATCCGGGGGCCCGAAGAGGGCGAGCTCCTGGCTGTCGATTGCGATCGCGCGGCCCTCGATGCCGACGTAGAGCTCGGGAACGTCGGTGGCCCGCAGCGAGAAGAGGCCGTCGCAGTCGACGACACCGACCTCGGCGCCGAGCCTCACCCGCGTCGCATCCCGGAATGCGCGCACGGCGTCGCCGCCCCGTAGGCGGATGAGCGCGAGGTAGAAACGCGAGCTCCGCGGCGCGCTCCCTTCGACGGGGGTCGCAGGCGGGGCAAGCCAGTGGAGAGCGCTGTCCTGGGCCGAGTGCCAATCGCGGACACCCGCGGGCATCGCCGCGCACCGGGCACGCGGCGATGCGTGACTGAGGCCGCTTGCGAACTCGGACGCGCGGGGCCACGACGTGAGGATCGGTGTCCCATGCAAGAGGGGCCGCGGCGGTTGGACGTCGCGATCGATCGCGATCGGGTACGTGCCGCAGCCGTGGAGATTCGCGAACGCGAGGGTGAGGGCGACGAGCGCGAGGGGCGCGCGCAGAGCGGCGGTTTGGACCATGGTTCGATCGCTGTCCTGTCGGGGATGGTTGGGCCCTCAGGCCCGTGATGCGGCGCCTCTATAGAAATAGCAAACTACCAGACCACCATCCGGCCGGGCGCTTGACCCGATCGCGAGGGGCTGTTAGGTGCCCGCGCGCTTGGCGTCCCGGACCTCACGGGGGCGCCGCGGGGAGCTCCCATGATTCTCGTTCCGGTGCTGATGCTGTTGGCGGCTTGGTCGATCGCGGTCTTCGCGAAGGTGGTCTATCGCTTGTCCCAGACCGCCACCACCCAGCGCGGCGGCGCGTGGGACTCCATCACGGCCGGGTTCTTCGCAGGGCACCAGCAGCCGGTGTACGTGCTGTCGACCTGGGACGGCGGGCCCAAGCACAAGGGGCGGGCGCTTGCGACGCGCGCGACGATGGCGCTCGGCGGCTATGCGCTGACGGTGGCGGCGCTCGCGACGACGCTCGCGGTGATCGTGGCCAAGGCCTGAGGTGCGCGCCCCGCGCCTCCAGCGGGGCCTTTGCAGACGGCGCGCATCGCGTAGACTGCGCGGGTGCACGCCTTCTCTTCCGCTGTTTGGGTTCTCGCATTGGGCGTTCTGGCGAGCTGCGCGCGAGCGCCGAGGCCGGTCACCGACGATTCCAACGACGCCGTCGCGGCAACGGCGCGGGCCGCCGAGAGCCCGCTGGACCTGGTGCCTTCGAAGGCCTTCGCGGTCGTGGCGGGGCACGCGCTGGACGGGGCCGAAACGCTGCTGAGCTCGGCGCTCGGGCTCGCCGCGCAACGCCGCGTGGCGTCGGCGCGTTCAGAGGGAAGTCCGGTCGGGGCGCGCCTCGTGGCTGTGCACGGGCGCCTCGAAGCCGCGGGGCTGGATCCCAAGGGACCGTGGGCGCTGGCGCTACTCACGGGTGGCAAAGCCTTCGCGGCGGTCTTGCCGGTCCTCGACCGCGCGCGCGCCGAGGCCGAGCTCGCGGGACCGGGGGTGGTGGTTCGCGCGGCGGGCCGATTCATGGTCGTCGCGGACGCGGCGGGCGAGCGCGATCTCCTCGGGTTCCCGCAGAGCGAAGCGTTGGGCGCCATCGGCGAGGCGGCGACCGCGTTTGCGACCGCGGGGGACGCGACTTTCGCGTTCGTGCGTGTGCGTTCGCGGGATGAGGCCGAGCCCCCGCTACCGCCAGCCACCGAGTGGATCTCCGCGCGCGAGGCGGCGCGTGCGAGCGGCAATGCGACGGAAACGCAACGTTGGGAGGAGGTGCTGACGCTCGACGCCGAGGTCCGCGCCGTCTACGCCGAGACCAAGACACGAGGCGAGGCGGCGTTCGACGGGCTCTATGGCGGCGTGCGGTTCGGGATCGGCCTCCTCCGGGTACGCCCTGCGGAGCTCGGCCTCGAGCTGCGGATCTATGGCCAACCCGGATGGATCCTACCGAAGGCGCTGGCGCCGCCGTCCTCGGGCGTGGCGCCTACTGGGCTCCGCGCTCTCGGTGGGCTTGGTGGGGTCGACGACGCGGTCGCGATGCTGGTCGCCGTCCGGCTCGATATCGGCGTGGTGCATTCCTTGGCCAAGAGCCTCACCGGCCCGATGTTCGAGAGCCTCGACAAGACCTTCGGCGGGAGCTACCTCGCGACGGCGCCCGCGTGGCTCGATGGCTCGGCGACCTGGTTCGAGACGGCCTACGTGGTCGATGGCGTCCCGCGAACACTGGGCTCGCAGGTGGTGGCCGGCGTGCGCGATCCGGCCGCCCTCGGCGCGCTCCTCGCGCGAGCGCAGAAAACCCCCGAAACCGCAGAGCTCCTCGTTGCGAGCGGTGCGGGCTATGAGATTGTCGACCGCGGAACGGCCGTCGCGCGCGTCGACGTCGCCGGTGATGACGTGACCGTTCGGTGGGGATCGGGCGTGGGCGCGAAGCAGCTCTTGCGCCGTCCGGTGGCCGCGCCGATTGCGCCGGAGGCACGCGCCCTGCTGGAGGCGCCTGGATGGTCGGCGGTCCTCGTGCTCGAGCCGTCGCTACTCGGCCCCTTTGCGCTGGGGATCGACGCGCGGCCGGTCGAGCGCGCCGAGCTTCAGCCGGAGATCCCCAAGGGCGCGTTGCCGCCGCGGGCCTGGCTCGAGGACCTCGCGGCGCTCGGAACCCTGGAGGACGAGCTGCTCGCGAACATCACCGCCAGTCGGGAGCGGGCGCTCGCGCTGCGCGCACACCTGGGACGCATCACTGCGAGCCTGATGGTGACAGGGGACGACCTGGTCGTTCAGGGCACGCTTGCGCTGCCGCCGGGTAGGACGCTGGGATCGCTGCTCACCGCGTGGGCGCGACTGGGCGAGGGCGAGGCCGCGCACGAGGCGCTCATGATGAAGTTGATTCGTCTGCGCCGCGAGATGAACACGCTCATGCCGGAGCCGGCAGAGCATTGATCTCCCTGCACGACGCTACGGCCGAGGTGGCACGGGAATGGCCGCCAGGCGCTTGCGCAAGGTGGCCAGGCGGGGCGCGAGGTCGAGCGTGCGCAGCTCGCGCAGCGTGTCGGAGGTCGCGAGGTTGAGGAAGAGATCCCGGCAATCGATCGCGTAGGGGTCCTGCGTCGGCTCGCCGCGCAGACCCGGAAGGACCCCGACCCGCCAGAGCTCGAGCGCACGTCCGACGAGCTCCTGCTTGAATTCCTGCGCGCGCTCGGCGAGGGCATCGAGGCCGCCGAGCGCCTCGTTGACCTCCGTGCGCATGGTTTCGAGCCTGGCCTCCCAGCCCGCGGGACGCAGGCTCGCGAGGCGCTCCATCTGCTCGAGCTGAACGTCGACGAGCTCCATCCGCGGGCCCGGCATCGACATGAGGATCCGCGAACCGTCGTTCAGAAAGCGCTGGAGATGGACCTGGGTCTCGTAGCCGCGCGTGGTCCGCCGGGTGTCCGTGTCCGGCCCGGGCTCGGGCGAGGTCGGCGTCGGCGTCGGCGTCGGCGCCGGCTGGATGAAGAGCAACGATGCGACGAGGCATGCGATCATCATCTAAAGGATAGCCCGAAACCAGGTGCTCGCGAAGGGCGCGTCAGCCGCCCGGGATGTCGTCGCTGGAATAGACGACTGGACCGAGGTCGGGTCGGGCCATAGGCGCGCATCGCAGGCGCTGGGCGGCTCGAAACGATCGCGCGAGGTCGGGAAAGCGAATGCGGTCGGGACCAACGAATTCGCCGCCAAGACGCGCAACGAGGGCGGGATCGGGTTTCGCGAGCGACGCGCCCTCGGGCTGGTTTGCGGCGATGGCCAGATGACGATCGAGCGTACGGCGACGACGCCACGCGCGGCTGCGCCAGAAGAACCGCGGCAATCGCAACAGCGGCAGGCCGCATATCGCGACGTGCGGCCAGAGCCCCAGACCGTACAACATGGCCACGTCGACCTTCGCGAACGTTCGTCCGCCGTTTCGCGCCAGATCGGCCGCGGTTGGAAAGAGCGACGCGTCGGGTACGAGCCCGGTCAGGAGCGCGACCCCGAGCGCGCCCCACCCCGACACGGCCAACAGCAGAATCGCCATGGCCCGCATACTGGGATCCGCGCTCAGCCACCGCGGGGCCGTCGGAACGGGCAGCGGCTCCGGCTCGGCGACGGCGGTCGCGTCGGCGGTGCGGCGCATGTCGGCAAAGACATAGACGATCGCGCCGTCGTCGGTCACGTGCAGGTCGCCGCCGTAGTCGACCAAGATCCGGACGAGCGCGCGCTCGGCTTCCTCGGGGGTCCAACGAAAGAGACCGACGAGATCGCTCGCACACAGAATGCCCGCACGCGCCCGGATCAAGGACGTCAGGCGGCGTTCGTCGGCGAGGGCGTCGTCGGCCAGGGCGGGCGCACGCGGCCCAAAGAGAAGGCCTCCGTACAAGCGCCAGAAACGGCGCACCGCGGTCTGCTCGCCCAACACGAGCTTGCGAAAACCGCGGACCGAATGGCGGAAGGCCGGCACCCCGACGGCGAGCGACATGAGCGCCATCGCAAGGCAGCCGATGGCACCGGGGACGGTCGGCGGCCAACCCTCGACCAGGACCGCGATCATCCCGACCGCGCCGGCGAGGCCTGCCAGCGCCATGAGCGGTAGCACGACGAACGCGAACATCACGAACGCGAACGCCAAGCCCGTCACGAGCAGCGCGACGAGCGACGGGATCCCGGTCAGCCAGAGCCAACCGGTCTCGCTCGTCGTGAGCGGAACCGCGAGCGCGTTACCAAGGAAGATGGCGACGGTCGGCACGAGCAAGACGAGCGAGACCAGCGCGAGCAGCGGCCCGAAGACGCGTCGATCCGCGACGCGCCAAAGCCGCGCGAGGCCTTGCCAGTGCGCCTGGGTGCGCCGAGGCGTCAGAGCCGTGAAGCGAAAGAGGAGGTCGCCCCTCTCGGTGACGCGCACACGGGCGGTCGTCCTTGCCGCGAGCTGCAAGAGTGCTTGCTCGGCCACATCCAGCGGAATCCCCGACAGCGCAACGACATCGGCGGGCGTCAGCTCGCGCCCCTCGTGACCGCGCAGCGCGCGCTCGAGCGCCGACACCTGGAGGTCCAGTGATCGGTCCTTGCGCTCGATATGGACGACCCTATTCAGCACGCTACTCCGCCGCCACTCCTATTTCGGGAGCTTCTCGCTGAAGTCGCGGACGTTGCGGACCGCCTCTTGGAGGTCCTTGAGCATGCTGCGCAGGCTCGGGTCGCTCGGCTGACCGCCGTCCATGAAGTCGCTGATGCGGCGCGCGATGTGGCCGAGATCCTCGGCGATGCGCGTGAAATCGGCCGGCGGGAGGCCATCGACGAGCTGGTCCGCGACGGGCCCGCCCTGGCCGCCGGGCGCGATCGCCAGGGTCGTCTCGCCGAGGAGGCCGCTCTGCGCGACCTGGTAGACCGAGTCGCGCTTGAGCATCGGCGCGAAGCGCTCGCCGTCGAAGACCTCGACGCTCGCGAGGACGCGGTAGCCGCGGGCGGGGAGCTCGCGGATTTCGACGCCCGTCACCTCGCCGGCCTCGACGCCGGAGACGAGCACCGGGCTGCCGGCGTGGAGGCCGTGCGCCTGGCCGAGGACGACCGTGAAGTGGACGGGCGCGCGCGAGAACGAGATCCCCTTGCGCGGGACATAGTAGACCGAGAACAGGACGGCGGCCGCCAAGATGGCGCCGATGACGAGGCCGAGCCAGAAGTGTCCGCGCTGCTTCATGGGGCGTGACCTTGCCGGGTGGGGACGGTGGGGGCGATCGGAGACGGGACGACGCCGGCGAAGAACGCGGCGAGCTCGGGCTCGAGGGCGCTTCGGGGGCCGGCGCGGACGACGCTGCCGCGATCGAGGAAGACGAGGTGGTGGGCGAGTCTCAGCACGTCCTCGTGCTG
The DNA here is from genome assembly GCA_005772945.1 of Pseudomonadota bacterium. Next base: position 4,681 of record SXIE01000364.1, on the reverse strand, counting down.
GTGCGTGACGATGACGACGGTGCGGCTCGGGTCCTTGGAGAGGGTCTCGAGGAGCTCGCGCAGGCCGCCGAGGGCCTCGGGATCGAGGCCGGTGAGCGGCTCGTCGAGCAGGAGAATACGGGGCTCGAGCGCGATGGCGCGCGCGATGGCGAGGCGCTTGCGCTCGCCGCCCGAGAGCGTGGCGACGGTCCGATCGGGCGCGAGGCCGACGGCGCGAAGGGCCGCCTCGGCTTTGGCAAGGGCGACGGCGGGCGCATGGGAAGCGGCGCGGAGGGGCCAGGCGACGTTCTCGATGGCGTCGCGGCCGGGGAAGAGTCCCTCGCGTTGGAAGACGAAGCCGATGCCGGCGCCGCGGATCCGCCGGCGCAGGAGCTCGCGCTCGGAGAGGGCGAGGAGATCGACGGGGGCCGCTTCGGGAGCGGGTCCGAGGGCCGCGTGGATGGTGCCGGCGAGGCCTGGGGGGCGCTCGAAGTAGGAGCCTTCGACGCGGCCGAGGAGCGAGAGCAGCGTCGACTTGCCGCTGGCGGAGCGACCGAGGAGCGCGGTCGTCTGGCCCGCCGGGAGATCGAGCGCGGGGATGGTGAGCTCGAAGGTCGGGGCGGTTCCCGGGGTACCCGCGAAGGTCCAGCGGAGGTCGCGGATCCGATAGGCGTGCGCGTGGCCTTGGAGACTCGGCGCGCTCATCCGATCACCGCGCGGATAAACGTCGTGAAGATGTGGTCGGCGACGAGCACGGTGAAGCTCGCGAGGACGACGGCGCTCATCGTGTGCTGACCGAGGGCGGCCGCGTCGGCTTTGTCGCGGAGGCCGAAGCGCGTGCCGTAGAGCGCGATGATGACGCCGAAGCCGATGGACTTGAGGAGCCCGAGAACGAAATCGGCCGGGGCGAGCGCGTCGGTGGCGCGGTTCAAATAATGAACGGGCGAGACGCCGAGCTTGGCCGAGCCGAGCAGCATGCCGCCGAGGAGGCCGAGTAGCATCGCGGCGATCGTGAGGAGGAAGGTGCCGACGATGCAGGCCCAGATCCGCGGCGCGATGAGCTCGCGATCGATGTCGAGAGAGAGCGCGCGCATCGCCTGCGCCTGACCCGAGAGCGTCACCATGCCGAGCTCGGAGGCAAGCCCCGCACCCGCTTTGCCGGCCATCAGGAGGGCCGTGAAGATCGGCGCGAGCTCGGTGACGAGCGAGACCGATACGACGTCCGCGACGAGCTGCGGCTGGCCGAACTTCGTGAGCTGGAGCGAGGTCCCGAGCGCGATGACCATGCCCGCAAAGAGGGCCGCGACGCCGACCAGCGGCAGCGCCGAGAGCGAGACCCGCCCGAGCTGCTCGATGAAGTCGTGGCGGCGCATGCGCGGCAGCGCGCGCACGGCGCGGCCGAGGACGAGCAGGTAGGCGTGCGATTCGTGGCCGAGGCGCGCGATGCCGCGAAGGCCGAACGGCAAGGGCCTGGCCTCGGCCTTCATCGCGGCGCGCCAAGGCCGGTGAGGGTGAGGGTGACGCGACCCTCGTCGCCGTTCTTGAAGGCGGCCTCGCGCTGGACACTTTCGCCGACATGCAAGAGTGGCAGCGGCACGACGACGGTGCCGATCAGCTCGTCGCTCGAGAGGCTGTCCTCGTCCATGAGGCGGAGCTGGAGGATGCTGTCCGCGCGGACGTCGAACGCGAAGCTGTCGCCCCAGACGGGTGTCAGCGAGCCCTCGACGACCGAGGTGCGGGCGCGGTTCCCTTCGACCTCGAGCATCACGTAGGGGTCGGTGACGCCCGGGCCGTCGTGGTCTTGGAGGCCGGTGGCGCCCTCGACGGTGACGGAGATCCGGGTGGCCCGTGGTGCGCCCGCGGAGGCGCCGTGCGACGAGGTCTCGCCGGGGCTGCCGACATAGCTCGCGATCGCCTCGTCGGTTGGCGCGGCCGAGGACGAGCACCCGGCGAGAGGGGCCGCGCACAACAGCGTCGCCGCGACGCGTGCCGCAGCGAGGACGGGGACCTGCGATGAACGGTCGCGCATCGGGTCGATCTTATGCCACAGTGCGGGTGTGAGCGACACGTCGACGGGCGAGGCCGGAGCCGGCCTTCCGGAACTGCAGACAACCGTACCCGGACCGCGCAGCATTTCCTGGGTCGAGACCCTGGCCCAGGTCGAGTGCCCGGGGATCACCGCGCGGCGCGCACGCGCGGGCGAAGCGCGCGGGGTCGGACGCGATCCGATCGTCTGGGAGCGCGCGCGCGGCGCCAACGTCTGGGACGCCGACGGCAACCGCTACGTCGATCTGACGGGCGCCTTTGGCGTGGCGCTGATCGGCCACGGGCACCCGCGCGTCGCCGCCGCGATCCGCGCGCAGAGCGAGACGCTGCTGCACGGCATGGGGGACGTCTACCCGAACACGGCGCGCATCGCGCTGATGGCGGCGCTCGCGGCGATTGCTCCTGGGGCCGACGGGGGCGACCCCGCGAGGGCAAGCGCTTCGCGCTCTTCGCGAGAGGGCGACCCGGAAAAGGCGCTCACGCAGTGCATCCTGGCGAGCTCGGGGGCGGAGGCGGTCGAGATCGCGCTCAAGACGGCGGTGCTCTGGAGCGGGCGCCCGGGCGTCCTCGCGTTCTGGGGTGGCTATCACGGCCTCAGTTACGGCGCACTCGCCGCGACCGCCTATAAAGCGGACTTCCGGCGCCCGTTCGCGGCGCAGCTCGGGTCGCACGTCAGGCACCTGCCGTATGGTTGCGACCTCGCGCTCATCGATGCGTTCGTGGCGGGGCCGGCGACCGGCGGCGAGAGCCTCGGGGCGATCCTGGTCGAGCCGATTCAGGGCCGCGGCGGCGAGGTCGTCCCGCCCGCCGGATGGCTCGCGGGGCTGCGCGACATCGCGACGCGCCGCGGGCTCGCGCTCGTGTGCGACGAGGTCTACACGGGCTTTGGGCGCACCGGGACGCGCTGGGCGGCAGACGCGGACGGGGTCGTGCCCGACGTGGTCGCCATCGGCAAGGCGCTCGGCGGTGGGCTTCCGATCGGCGCTTGTCTTGCGTCGCCGCGGGTCATGCGCGCGTGGGGCGAGAGCGCGGGCGAGGCGATCCACACGTCGACGTTTTTAGGGAATCCGGTGACGGCGGCGGCGGCGCTGGCGACGCTCGAGGTCATGGCGGAGCTGGACGTGCCGAGCCGCGCACGCGCTTTCGAGGCGGCCGCGCGGGCTTTCTTCGAGCCGCGCGGCGTGCGCGTGCGCGGGCGCGGGGCGATGCTCGGGCTCGAGGTCGGGGCGGGCGACGCGGCGCTTCTGACCGGGGCGCTCTTGAAGCGCGGGTATCTGGTGCTTCCGAGCGGGGTCCACGGCGATGTGCTGGGATTGACCCCGCCCGTGGTCCTAACGGAGCGACAGCGCGCGGCCGCATTCGAGGCGATCGCCGAGGCCTGCGACGCGCTTTCCCGAGAACGAGCGACCGAGGCCTCATGAGGAGCACGCCCGAACACGTCTTCGACGCAGTCCCCGCGCTGACACCGGAGCTGGCCGCCACCCGGCAGGCGCTACACGCGGATCTGGTGGTGTTCGCGCGGCGGCCCGATCCGGCGACCTTCGAGGCTCTGGCGCGGCGCGTGGTCGCGTACCAGATCGCCGCGCTGCCGACGTACGGGCGCCTCGCCGCGGCGGCCGGATTCGCGGCGGGCGGGGATTGGCGCGAGGCGCCGCTGGTGCCGACCGAGCTGTTTCGGTCGCTCGATCTGTGCTCGCTGCCGGTGTCCAAGAAGGACCAGGTTTTTCTCACGTCGGGGACGACGACCGAGGCCGGTGAGGGCCAGAGAGGCTCGAGAGGGCGCCGGCGGGTGCCCGATTTGACGCTGTACCGGACGGCGATGGCCGCGCCGTTCGTGGCGCAGGTCTTGGGCGGCGACCTCGCGCCGCATCGCTGGGTGTCGCTGATCCCGCGCGCGGACGTCTTGCCGACGAGCTCGCTCAGCCTGATGGTCACCGAGCTCGCGGATACGCTCGCGAGCGATGCGGTGTGGGCGATGGATCTCGAGGGTCTCGATGACACGCTCGCCGCGACGGCGCTGGCCGAGGGTCCGGGGTCGGGCGACGCGCCGCTCGTGGTCGTCACGACCGCCTTTGCGATCGCCGAGCTGATCGCGCGCGTGCGGCGCCTGCCGCGCCTGCCACCGGGCTCGCGCGTCATGCTGACCGGGGGCTTCAAGCGGCACGAGACGGCGCTGTCCGAGGCCGAATTGGTTGCAACCCTATGCAAGCAATTCGGGTTGCCCCCAGCCGCGATCGTCGCGGAGTACGGCATGACCGAGCTGACGAGCCAGGCCTACGGCGCGCCTTTCACTCCGAACGCGGCGCTGCGCTTTCGCAGCGTGGATCCGGCCGACGGGCGCGCGCTCGGCGCGGGCGAGGTCGGGCTGGTGGCGTGCTTCGATCTGCTGAACCTCGATCACGTGTCGGCGATCCTCACGAGCGATCTCGGGGCCGTCGATACGGACGGGCGGCTGACCTTGCACGGCCGCTTGGCGGGCGCGTCGCCGCGCGGGTGCAGCCTGACGGCCGAGGAGATCCTGCGAGGGTCGACGCGCTGATGGTCGGGCCAGATGCGACAGTTCCGATCGTTGGCCCGGGCCGCGCGTTGGCGGATCGGATCGATTCGGTCGCCGCGTTCGTCGCGGCGCTGGATCCGTCGGCGCCCGGGGCGGGGC
>SXIE01000363.1 GCA_005772945.1 Pseudomonadota bacterium | reverse complement strand
GGCCGAGGTCGCCGCGGCGCAGGAGCGCGGCGACGAGCTCGGCGGCGGGCGTGGCGCGCCCGAGCTCGGTCTGCGTGCGGCCGCCGGCCTCGTGGGCCGCCTGGGCGAAGAGGCTGGCGGCGAGGCCATCGACCGTGTCGAGCGACGTGACGATGACCCGCACCGCCACGAGCCCGGTCGTAAGGACCACCAGAAGCGGCAAGAGAATGACGAGGCTCAGCCGATAGCTGATGCGCGAACGTCGGCGTGGGCGAGATTGCACATCTTCGCGCGCGCCGCGCCCTGGCGCTGGTTGGCGGGGCGCGGTGTGCGCCCCGGGCGTCACGGGGAGACCTCGATGGACATGGTGTCGGTGCCGACGATGGCGTCGTGCGAGTCCAGGGCCTCGAGCGCGAGGTCGTGCGCGCCCGGCGCGAGCGTGAGCGTCAGCTCCCAGTGGGTATCGTCGGGCCAGCGCACCGGCGGCCGGAGGTTGGTCGCGCCGTCGACGACCCGGATCGCGCGCACGTCGATCCAACCGGTGCCGGCGAGGATGATCTCGCCTGGGGGCGCAGAGAAGGCGGCTCCGCCGTGGGTCGTCACGGCGAAGGCCAGGGTGGGGAAGGCGCGGGTGACGGCGTCGGATGCGCCGCTCATGAGCCAGGCGGAGCGGTCGACGATGAACTGGTGGTGGCTCGCGAAGTTCTGAGTCGGGATGAGCGCGCTCAGGGTGTCGCGCCAGCGCGCCATGGTGGCGGCGCGGTAGCTGGTCGTCAGGATGTCGTAGAGGTGCCCGTAGAAGACGCGCTTCAGGCCCGGGACGGCGATGAGGCGCTGCAGATCACCGTTGCCGATGACGGCGCTACGCGGGTCGCCCGAGTAGAAGTCGAGGTCGTGCGAGAAGAGGAGGCCGCGGCCGTCGCTCGGGCGAACATAGATCTGCGCGTTGTGCTGGGCGCCCGCGCCGTAGTGATCGACCGCGCCGCTGACGGCCATGAAGGCGAACGCGCGCAGCCACTGGTCGACGTCGAGGACCTCGGGGAGCGCGGCGCGGAACTCGGCCTCGGGCAGGCTGAAGGTCTGCGCGAGCGCCATGATGCCGCTGAAGTCGTCGTCGGCGCGGTGGGTCTTCAAGAGGTAGTTGAAGCGGTAGGACTCGGGATCCGGGCCGAGGTCGCGAAGCGGCGTGCCGACGACGCCGTCGGGCTCTGGGAGCTTGAGGCCGGTCGGGGTGCCGTCGTGGGTCGTGACGGGGTAGTAGACGAGCTCGTATTCGTAGACGTTGCCGTCGCCGCCGCCTGGGAACTGGCTGTCGAGCATCAGGTCGCTGAAGCGCGTCGTCTGCAGAATGGCGGGGCCGGTGTGCTCGGGACGCGGCGTGACCATGTAGACGAGGTCGTTGTACTCCGCCGAGACGGAGCCCGCGCGGCTCGCGACGATGTCCATCAGGATCTCGCGCACGCCCGTCCAGACGCCCTCGGAGCGATCGAGCGAGACGGTGTCGAGGACGCCGCGCAGGGGGGCGCTCGGGTCGAAGCGGACGGAGAAGCCGAGGCGCGCCTGTTGGTTCCGGGCGCGCTCGCTGCCCTTGGCGCGGACGCCGATGTCGTAGAAGGCTTGGCGCTCGTCGTAGAGGACGGTGACGCCGGTCGAGGCGTTGCTCATGACGTTGGTGGGGGCGTGGAACGTGGCGTTGTCGCCTGGGGTCATGAGGATGCGCACGGTGTGAAGGGCGCCCGCGGCGGCGCGCAGATCGGAGCCATCGACGCGGTAGAGCGCGCGCGAGGCGGGACCGCGGGCCGGGAAGGTCGCGTGGGCGCCGACCGCGTCGTCGGCCTCGACGTAGAATTGGACGATCGCGCCCTGGGCTTGGCCGGGGAGGGTGGCCGTGAAGTCGCTCGCGACTGGCGAGTCGCCGGGGGCTAGGGGGGCGGCGGGGGTCATGGCGACCGAGGTGAAGGGGCCGCCGTCGACGGCGTACCAGACGCGCGCGGCGGTGACGCCGTCGGGGTCGTCGGCGTGGACGGAGACGACGACCGGCGCGAGCGCGCGGGGAACGAGCGGCGTGTGCGCGAAGTGGCGGAACGTCGGGCCGATGTTGGTGGGCGCTGCGGTTCCGGGGGTGCCGCCGGCGGGCGTGCGCGTGAGGTTCGTGGTGCGCGCGAGGCGGTTGAAATAGAGGCGCGTCGAGAGGAGATCGGAGCCGCCGACCCAGCGCGCACGCAGGGAAATGGCGTAGGTGCGGCCGTTCGCCAGCGCGCGGCCGTTCGCGAGCGTCGTGACGACCTGGTTGTGCATGTGCTCGGTGGGGCCGGTCGCGACGAGGGCGAGGACGGGGTTTCCCGGGTCGTCGGGATCGGTCGCGAGGTGGCTGGTGGCGTGGGTGCCGAGAAAGCGCCAGTGGCTCACGGAGCCGCTGCCAGTGCCCTCGAAGGTCGGGTTGGCGATCAGCTCGATCGCGGCGCCGTCGGGATCCTCGACGACGTGGAGATCGTCGATGAGGACCTCACCGCTGTCGAGGAGGCCAAGGACGAACTCCTGCCACTGTCCGTCGGGGCCGACGGCGCTGGGGGCGAGGACGCCACGGTAGGTGATGGTCTCCCAGCCGACGCGATCGGTCTCGTCGCTTGCGGCCCAGGCCTCTGGGACGTTGTTGTCGGCGCGCGGGTCGCGCAGTTCGAGGCTCGAGCCGCCGTCGTCGGCGCGATCGGGCCAGCGGCCGCCGTCCGCGTAACGCACGCGATCGACGAGGGTGCCGCACGCATCGCGGAGGACGAGCTGCTCGCCATCATTAGACAGGCTGCCGCCGAACGCGCCGGCGATCGGCACGCCGGGGTAGGCACGCGCGAACTCGGCGGCGTCCTGGGCGACGACGAGGAAAGCGCCCGGCGCGAGTGGGGCGCCGTCGGGGAAGGTGCAGGCGACCGCGTCGACGAGCTGCCAGCCGCCGAGATCCACCGGGCTCGGGCCGCGGTTGGTCAGCTCGATCCAGTCGGGCACCTCCGGCCCGCTGCCGTGGAACATGAGCTCGTCGATGACGACGTCGCCGGCCGGCTCGGGGTCGTCGGGGAGGGTGGGGGTGGCGACGAGCTCGGCCGCGAAGCGCAGGTCGGGGGTGACCTCGGTCGCCTGGTGGACCTCGATGGCGAGGACGTTCGGGCCCTCGGCGAGGGCGTCGCTGGGGAGCGCGAGGCGGCTCACGAGATCGGCGGGGGCGACCGGCGAAAGTGCCAGTGTGGCAGCGTCGAGAGTGCCATTTGGCATATTCCGGCGGGCGACCTCCTGGCCGTTGAGGTACACGGCGGCGCCATCGTCGGCGGTCAGCGTGAGGGCGAACGTCAGCGCGGCGGGATCGCCCGCGACCTCGAATTCGTAGCGGAAGAGGGCCGTCGTCGGGGCGGCCTCGATGCCGGCGTTGTCGGCGACGAGCGGCGCGTGCGTACGAAAGAGGGCGTACGTCTCGTCGCGGTTGGTCTCGGAATTCGGGTCGAAAGTGTCACTCCAGAGGAAGTCGCCCGCGCTGAACATGCCGCCGACCGCGCCGCCCCAGGGGGCGTCGGTGCGGGCGCGGCTGACGTGCGGCGGGACGAACGCGCTTGCGTTGTCGGCGGCGGCGATGACGACGGCGAGGCTGGCGGCGCTGGGGGCCGCGGCGGTCAGGGCGTCGCCGGGATTGGACTGGGCGGGGCCGAGGACGACCTCGAAGGAGTCGACGCTCGTGCCGGTGGTCGCGCCGTCGGGTCCGGTGAGATCGGCGATGAGCATCTGCGGCGAACCCGAATCGCCGGGGCCCTCCCAGGCGGCGAGGTAGAGGTGATCGCCGGGCTCGGCGGCGAGCGCGAAGGTCTCGGGCGAGGTCCAGTCGCCGGAGGTGTCGCGGCCGACGAGGCGGAGGTTGGTGCCGTCGGCGGCGCCGAGATACACGGCGAAGTGGTTGTCGGCCGTGACGCGCGCCTGGAAGGTTGCGGGCGCGGCGGCGCCTCCGCCGGCGACGATCGGGGCGCGCGCGCTCGGCCAGGCACTGTCGTCGAAGGTAGGGAGGGCCCAGTCGGAGGGACGCGCGCCCGTGGACAGGAAGCGCCAGGAGGCGTCGGCGGCGACGGGGGCGCGCGGGCCATCGGAGGCGTCGGCGCGGCCTGGCGTGCCGCCGGCGGTGGGCGAGGGGGTCCAGCTCTCGGCGCGCGCGGAGAGGGCGAGCGGGTCGCGCTTGGTGATCGCGGAGGCGGGCGCGAGCGGGGGCCACGGACCGGCGTCGAAGGCGACCAGATCCATGAGGCGATCCATGTTGTTGCGCAGCTCGAGAAGGGCGCTCACCGGCCACGCTCCGGTCATCGGACCCTGCGGGGACACTCCGGAAACAGCGAGCGCGGCGGGGTCCACGGCGACGACCGCGCGCGCACCGGCGCCGATGAAGGAGCCGTCGGGGAACGTGAACTGGAAGTCGCCCGCGAGGCGCCAACCCGAGACGTCGATCTCGATCGACATCGGGTTGAAGAGCTCGAGCCAGGCGGTCGCGGGCGCGCTCGGGATGCGGCGATCCGACGAGGCCCCGAGCATGAGCTCGCTGAAGACGACCGCGCCGCCGGTCGGCGTCACGCGCCGTGTCCAGGGGGCGCCGGGTGGTGCGCAGGCGGTATCGGTGGCGTCGGGAGCGTCGCTCGCGGTCTCGGACTCGACCTCGGACTCGGTCTCGGACTCGGTCTCGATCTCGGTCTCGACCTCGGTCTCGATCTCGAACTCGAACTCGGTCTCGATCCCGGTCTCGATCTCGATCTCGACCTCGGTCTCGAACTCGAACTCGACCTCGGACTCGACCTCGGTCTCGGTCTCGAACTCGGTCTCGAACCCCGCTTCCGTCCCAACGGCATCCGCCCCCGGGGCGTGGCGAACATCGTCGCCGCAAGCCACCAGTCCGCAAATGAACGCGACGCTGACGAACGCCCTCTGCATGCGATCCCGGCGCGTCCCCGACCTGTGCCACGGCGCGAGCTCCCCGAGCATCTCAGAACGCACGCCACCGCGGCAAGTCGACCCGCCCCGACGCGCCAACCGTCCCGGATGGCGGCCTGACGGACCCACGGGAACAACGCGCATGGGACGGATGTGGCGGTGGTTGGTCGTGGCCGCGGGCGGGTGCACGGACATCGGCGGCACCACGATCGGCCCGCAACGCGTCCTCGCGATCCACGTCGATGACCCGCGCGCGACTCCATCGCCGGGCACTGTTGCACAAGCCCATCTGGCCGTCGTGCGCGGACGAGCGCGAGGTGCGCGTGGGGGGGGAGTCCCATCGACATCCCCGAGGTGTCGTGGGACGTTGGGCCAACAACGACATTGGGAGAGAGACCATGTCTCACCGCCTTCCGCTCACGCTCATTGCTTTGGCCCTTGGCGTCACGCACTGCGGCGACGACGCCGCCACGACGGCCGACACCGCCACGCAGGCCGACACCGCCACGCAGGCCGACGCCGCCGTGCCGACCGACAGCGCCGCCGGCGACGCCTCCACCGATACGATCGTTCCTGACTCCGTCGCCACGGACACGGTTGGGCCCGAGGTCGAGCCGCGGCCCGTCGACGAGGTGTTTCGCGTGATCGCCGTGACCCGCGGCATTCCTGCCCCCTATGCGCTCGCGCCGGTCCTCGCGATCCGCCCAGACGGGAAGCGCGTGGAGGGCTTCACCGACGCCGCGGGGGAGATCACCATCACCGGCGTCGACTACACGCTGGGCGGGCTCACGCTCACCTCGACCGGCGAAGGCGGGAACCTGTTCGGGGGCCTCGTCGGGTTCGGCCCGGCCGAGTTCGACCCCATGCGTGACCAGGCGGGCGTCATCACGGTCACCATCGCGCAGCGCGACGGCCTGGAGCCCGGCGGGTTCACGATCTCGGGCGTGGCCGCGGGCATGCTCGACACGGACCACAACCTGCTCGTGAGCACCGACGCCGTCGGCGCCCTGGCGTGGGAGCACCGCGGCGACAGCTGGCACATCGACGGCGTGCCCCCTGCGCGCGCCTTTCACGTGCTGGCCGACGAGTGGTCCTTTGGCAACGGCGTGGGACCGAACAAGATCGACCTCGTCATCCACGCCTGGACGAGCGTCGCGCACGAGCCCATCGCCCAGGCCACGATCGTCCCCATCGACTTCGGTCAGTCGCTGAGCTCGACCGCCGTGTCCGGGTCGTTCACCGGGCCGGTCGGCGACACCACCTCGCTCGATGAAGGCGGCGTCGGCTACATCAACGTCGTCGAGCGCGACACCGACTTCGTGACTGCGCGGCTGGGCGTCACCACCAAGTCGAAGCGCACAGCCGGAGGCGGCGTCGAGTTCACGGTCGAGCACGTGCAGCCGGACTGGGCCGCGGACCCCGTGACCATCTACGGGGTGAGCAAGGGCGACGAGGCGTCGCTCGTGCTCGAGCCCGGCTGGCCCTCGGCCGAGGGGCCGGCCCTACCATTCTATGTGCCGGTGACGCTCGACGCCCCGGGGCTCGCCGGGCAGGCGGCGACGGAGCCGATCCAGTGGAGCGGCGCGGACCCCGCGGCCATCGTGTCGGTGAACTTGTACGCGGGGCCGGCCGGGGCGCGGCTCCTCGTGGGAAGGCTCTTCGTGCGCAGGGGGGCCGCCGAGGTGATGCTGCCGCCGTTTCCCGCGGGCTTCGATCCGTTCGGCGCCTTCGACACGACGTTCCTCGGGGTCCAGGTCGTGACCTGCGATCCCGGGATCACGCCCAAAGCGTGGTGCAAGCGGGTCTCCCACAGCCGCATCGGCATCATCACGGCGCCGTGAGTGCACCCCGGCGGCGCGTCGAGCGTGGCGAGGAAGCGCACCAACGGCCCCCGGCCGTGGCATGATGGACCCATGCGAACGACACGCATGGGACGGATGTGGCCGTGGCTGGTACTGGCGGCGGGCGGGTGCGGCCCGGAGGCGGACGACGCCCCGGACGTGGTCGAGACCATGGCTTCGGACACGGCCCTGCGCGGGGTCGAGACGGCCCCCGACGCGACGTCCGATCGCGAGACCGCCTCGCTCGAGACCTTCGATCGCGAGACCGAGGCCGATGTCCCCGCCCCGCCCGACGACACCGCCCCGCCAGGCGATACGACAACGACGGACGCCCCCTCCGACGCCTGGGCCCCGCCCGGGACGGACATCGGCGGCGTCACGACCGGCACGCAACGCGTCCTCGCGATCCTCGTCGATGACGCCCCCGGCACCCCCGCGACCAGCCTCGCGACCGCCAAAACAGTCTTCGCCGACATCGCGGCCAAGGCGGCGGCGATGTCCGCGGGCCGCGTCACGCTCGACTTCGACGTCGTCGGTTGGATCGACATGCCCGGCGCGGGCCTCCCGGATCTCCAGGCCATGGTCGCGGCCGCTCGCCAACAGGGCGCGGATCTGGCCGGCGTCGACCGCGTCCTCCTCGCCTACGCGGGCGGCGCCGGCGGCGGAGGCTCCACCGCCGGTCGGATCACGATGACCTTCGGCACCGGCGCCGACGCGGTCACCATCCAGGCGTCGCGCTCGGCGGTGGCCTCGTTCAGCGACAGTCCATACATCAAGGCGACCATCCTTCACGAGCTCGGCCACGGGTTCGGCCTGGCGCACGCCGACTCCCTCTCGAGCATCGACGGCAACCCGGTCGGATACGGTGACGGCCTCTGTCTGATGGGGTCGGGGTATGCCTCCCTCAACGGCGACTACCTCGGTCTCCTCGGGTGGATCGATCCCGCCGCCATCGCGACCGTCACCGCCAGCGGTTCCTATGTCCTCGCGCCGCTCGAGTCCGCCGCCGGCACGCGCGTCCTGCGCATTCCGCGCGTGCCCGCGGGCGTCGCCCCCGACTCCGCCTCGAGCTACTACAGCCTCGAATTCCGAACCACGGGCGGCTTCCAGGCCGCACTCCCGTTTGCCTCCGTCGCCGCGGTCCTCGTTCGATTCGTGCGCGTCGAGCACGCCCCGTCGACCTACGCGCGCAAGGCCTTCATCGTCGACGCCACCCCCGACACGCCCGCCGATGCCTCGACCGACGCGGCGCTCCTGGTCGGCCGCTCCTTCGTCGATCCCGAAACCCGCATCGTCGTGACCCTGCGCGCCATCGATGCCGCCGGCGCCCACCTCGATGTGGTGCTGGATCCGCCCGCCGCCAACGCCCCACCGATCATCGACGGCATCACGCACAAGGTCACCGGCAAGAACGTCGACGTCACGCTCGCAGCGCACGACCCCGACGGCGACACGCTCAGCGTCTTTTGGCGCTTCGACGTCGTCGTCCTGCGCGACCCCTACTACCAACCCGGCACGTTCGGCGCCGGTCTGACCGCGACCCACGTCTTCCCCGACACCACGCCGCGCCGCGTGTTCGCCGTCGTGAGCGACGGGCGCGGCGGTGAGACCTGGGGATTCGTCGATCCCTTTGGCTACACGAACGCCGCACCGACCGTCTCCGCGATCAGCGCGAGCGGCGAAGCGCTCATCGGCTTTACGTTCTCGGTCGTCGCGAGCGACGGGGAACTGCTCGAATACGCTTGGGATTTCGGCGACGGAAACACATCGCGACTCCCGCGTCCGCACCATCTCTACGCCAGTCCCGGCAGCTACGTCGTCACCCTCGACGTGACCGATCACGCCGCAAGCACCACGCGCACCCTCACCGTTGCCTCGGTCCCCAAGGCCAACACCGCGCCGACCGCGAACGCCGGCCCCGACCGCACCGTCAAGGTGGGCGCGTCGATCACTCTCGATGGCCGCGCGAGCGTCGATCCCGACGCCTACCCAGCGCCGCTCACTCACGCCTGGACACCGGCCGCAGTCCTGTCCCTCCCCGAGGGACCCAACAACCACAACACGCTCACCTTCACGGCGCCCGACGCGCTCGGAACCCACGTGGTCACCCTCACGGTGTCGGACGGGAACCTCTCGGACAGCGACGAGGTCCTGGTGACGATCGTTCCCTGACGTACGCGCGTCCGCTCATGTCAGTCGCCCTTCGGCTCGCCGCCGCCTTCGCTCGGAGGCGCGCCCGGGCCGATGATGCGGCCGTTGCGCTGCAGGTACCAGACGGCCGCGATCATCGCGACGATGTTGGCGCCGATGAGACCGAACAGCTTGAACGTCGCCCAGGTGTCGGTGCTGAACGTGTAGGCCACCCACAGGTTGAGGCCCGCGATGAGCACGCAGAAGGCGGTGAAGCCGTCGTTGATGCGGAGCCACACGCGCCGCTCGGCCTCGAATTGCTTGCCGAGCGCGCGCTGCATGAGCGGGCGCTGACCCCAGAAGCGCGACAATACGAGCGCCAACCCGAAGAGCAGCATCAGGATCGTCGGCTTCCATTTGACGAACGTCTCGTCGTGCAGAGCGATGGTCAGCCCGCCAAAGACGAGCATGAGCCCGCCCGACACGAGCATCATCGGCTCGACGCGCCCCTTCTTCACCTTCTGATAGACGGCGCCCGCGATCGTCGCCGCGATCGCCACCCCCGTGGCCACGAACACGTCCGTGAACTTAAGCGTGATGAAGAACGCGAGGATCGGCAGGAGGTCGACGAGCAGGCTCATGGCGCGACGCTACGCGAAGCCGCGCGCGCGGTCGAGGGGTCCGTCGTGCCCTGCGGGCGTCGGCGCGCTGCGTCGTCGCTCATGGCGCCGGGAAGAGCCAGCGCAAGATCGTCCCGATGCGCGCCGACCAGGCGCCCTCGTCGTGGCCGCCGTCATACTCGCCGTGCGCCAGGTCCTGGCCGAGCACCCAGCCTTTGGCTGCGAGCGCGTCGCTCAGGGCCTTCGCGTTCGTGATGGCGCTCGCCGGCTCGCCCTTGCCGATGTCGACCCACACCCGAATCGGCAGCTTGCCGCCGAGCGCGTTCACGCGCGCGAGGATGTCCTTGTTTGCCCACCACACCGACGGCGACACGGCCCCGATGCGCCCGAACGTGTCGCTGCGCGTGAGGCCGAAGTACATCGACACCAGCCCGCCCAGCGAGCTCCCGGCGACCCCGGTCGAGGCCGCGTCCGGTCGCGTGCGGTAGGTCGCGTCGATCTGCGGCTTGAGCTCGGTTGCCAGGAACGCGCCGTAGTCGTCGGCGTCCCCGCCGGTCGAGTACTCGGCGTCGTAGGCTTGCGTGTACTCGCTCATCCGGGCGCCCGTATTGTAGACGCCGACCACGAGGAGCGGCTCGATCTCGCCAGCGCGGATCCCCTGGTCGGCCGCCTCGTCCACGCGCCACTCGCCGCCGAACGAGGTCGCGTCGTCCATCAGGTTCTGCCCGTCGTGCATGTAAAGGACGGGGTAGCGCTTGCTCGTGTCGTCGTCGTAGCCGGGCGGCAGAAACACGATGATGTCGCGCGTCGACGCTAAATGCGTCGACCCGACCCCGCGCATGAATTCGATGCGCGACGCCGAGAGCTCGCCCGGAGACGTCGCCGCGAGGTCCCGCCAGGCAGCGACCGCGTACGCGATGCGCTGGAAGTCGCTCGCGATGACCGCGACCCGGTTCTGGATCTCCGATCCGTCGGCGGCCTTCTCGACCGTGTCCCACGAGCCGCGCGTCGTCTTCATCTCGAGCGAGGTCCCCGGGGGCACCTGGAAGAGCGCCCCCCAGCGCCCGCCCTGGACGCGCATCAGCTCGAGCCCGGCCGGGTCCCAGGCCCCGAGAGCCGCGTCATTGCCGGCGATCCAGATGTGACTGTCGTTCGGCGTCTCGGCCGGCACGGTGACGACGAGCGCCACGTCAGCACCCGTTGCCGGCAGCGCCCAATGGTCCACCGTCGCCGTCACTGACTGCGGCGCCGCCGTCACCGACAGCGTGCGCGGCGCGGCCGCCTCGGTCGCTGCGATCGGCGCGCTCATCGCGACCTGCCAGCTCAGCGACGTGCCAGCCGCGATCGACGCGTTCCCGCGGTAAGCACCATCGGCGTCTTGGACCAACTGAATCGGCGAACCGCCCGCGCACGTCACGGTCAGCGTCGCGCCGAGCGGCGTCTCGGCCGGTACGGTGACGACGAACGCGACCGCGACGCCGTCGGGCGTCGTCTCGGCGCCGGGCCCCGTGTCCGCCGCGTCCGCCGTGCCAGGGGTCGTCGTGGCCGAATCCGATCCCGTCGCTATCGCCGTGTCGGCGGCCACCCCCGCCGGGCCGTCCTCGCAGGCGGCGTGGCCCAGCGCAAGAGCCGTGGCGGTGGCGATGTGCGCGGTCCAGCACCAAGCACGCGTGGTCGATGACATGGCAGCCTCCCGCGCGACCTCTAGCAGACGCTCAGCGGCGGGACGAGTGAATCTTGTCCTCGCAAGCCTCGGGACAGCGCACGCGCCTTTCGCGCGCGGCGCGGCCGTGGCATCGTGCGCCCAATGCCCAACGCCGCCCGACCCCGGTCGTTCGTGCTCGCGTTGTGCGTGCTCGCGATGGCGATGGGCGCGTGCCGGCTCTCGCCGCTCATGCGCGGCGGTGACCTCGAGCCCCCCAAGGGCGAGCGCGTGCTGGTGGACGTCTGGGTGCGGCCCGTCGATCGGCGTCCGCCGCCGCCTGATGTCGTGGGCGCGCTCGCTGACCAGGGGGTGGCGACGCTCGTGCTCGACGCGGCGCCGGCGGTGCCGACCGACGAGGCGAGCGGCGAGCTTGGGTCGCGCACCCAGGGATTCGAT
>SXIE01000362.1 GCA_005772945.1 Pseudomonadota bacterium | reverse complement strand
GGGTTCTGTGGCGATCGGATCTGACGTTGTTAGACGGTTGCACGCATGACCTCCGCGACTGGCTGCCTTGATCGTGGCATCCACGACGCGAAGACGGACCGGACCCTCTGCATTGAAAACGCGGGGCGCGCGGCGACGAATTCGCGCCGGGATCCGACAGCCCAAGTGATAGCGGCCCGGGGCGTGCGCGGACATGGCGAGAGGTGCTCCATTTCCACGCTCGCATGTGCTCTGGCCGGCCGCAGCCCCCCGCACGCTGCGGGCGCGCTGGGGACGAGACTCACGTCAGGGCGTCAGCGGCAGGATCCGGAAGTAGATATCGCCCTGTCCCGGCGTTCCGGATTGGCCATTGGACTGCCAGCCGACGAAGAGGCGGTCGTCCATCGGCACGAGCCAGGGCCGGATCTGATCGCCCTGGACAAAGCGGTTGGCGAGGACCCGCGGGGCGACGCGCTCTCCGACCGCGTTGACGCGCGCGAGCTGGATCGCGGAGCCCTCGGCGTCGAGACCGAGCCCGGCCCACGCGACGGCGAGCGCACCGCTCGAGAGATAGCGCGCGACCGGCGTCGCTTGGTCATTGCCGTACGCAAACGGCAAGTACTCCGCTCCCTGTGGCACCATCGTGCTCGTCTTGAAGCGCCGACAGACGACCGCGATCTTGGCGCCGACGCCTTGGCCGACCGACTCCCAGCAAACCGCGAAAGTATCATTCTGCGCGACGCTGATGCTCGGGTTGCGCTGGTCGCCCGCGAGCGTCGTATTGGCCGCCAGCTGGCTCCCGACCTTGGTGCCATCGAAGCCGACCTTCTGGACGAAGATCCCGTAGCCGCTGGTGTCCTCGTCCTTCGATTGCCAGGCGACCACCGCCTGCGCGGCGAACGGGACGACCGCGACCGTCGGGTGGTCCTGCGAGCCCGCGCTGGTCGTGTTGACGATCAGCTCGCTGGTGGCCGGGCCGCCCGGCGGGAAGACGCGCACGACCACATCCGCGACCGAGGTGGCGTCCGCCTGGGCGGTCCAGGCGAGCACCGCCGTTCCGTCGTTGGCCGCCGCGACGGCGGGTTCGTGCTGGTAGCCGGCGGCCGTCGTGTTGACGGCGAACGGCGCGGCGAGCGGCAGGCCCATGTCGTCGAACCGGCGCGCGAAGAGGCCTTCTCCGTCGCCGTCCTCGCCGTCGCTGGTCCAAGCGACGACGAAGCCGTCGTTGCCTGCGCCGACGGCCGGCGTCGTTTGGTTGCCGTTGGTGAACGTGTTGAGAACTTGATCGGGGCGCAACTCGAGCCCGTCGGGGTCGAAGACGCGCGCGACGACCTCGGTGCCCAGGGCCGCGGCCGGGCCCACCTTGGAGCTGAAAGCGACCATGACGTTGCCACTTCCCGTCCCGGCGGCGCTCGGGGTCTCCTGGTGGTTGGTGATGTCGTCGTTGCCGCGGAACTCGGCCGCACCCGGCGAGGGCGTGCTGTCGGGGTGATAGCGGCGCGTCCAGATGACGCTCGTCGCGTCGGTCCAGGCGACGACGTAGTCGTCGTTCGAGAGGACCGTGAGCGCAGGGACGTTGGCCGAGGTCGTCGAGACCTCGTTCACGATACCGGTCGTATCGCCGACGGCGCCGGTGGGGGTCGCCGAGAACGTGCGCGCCAGATAGCGCGGCGTGGCGCCCGACGCGTCGCGGTAGGCGAGGACGAAGCGGCCGTCGGAGAACGCGCCGAGGTCCCCGAGTCCCTGGTCGCCCGCGGTCGCGGCGGTGGCCTGGAAGGCCGCACCGAGCTTGGCGCTCGTCGGGTCGAAGAGCTGCCCGAGGATCCCCTTGCCGTTGCCGTCGGCGCCGGGTGCCTCCCACATGACGACGAACCCACCGCTATGGAAGCCCGCGACCTTCATCTGGTTGATGACCGCGCCTTGGGCGGCGACGGCGACGGGAGCGGCCCAGACCGCGACGCCCGCGCGCGTGAAGCGCTGCACCTTGACGTTCTGGTTCGTGGCGTCGGCCCAAACGACGAGGACGTCATTGGTCCCGTCGGGCACCGACGCGACATCCCAGCTGGCCGCGTCGAAGATGTCGGACGTCGGGACGAGGATCGTCTCGGCGCCCAGCGCGAGGTCCGTTCCGACCGTGCGGTAGCGGATGGGCTCGTGCCAGTTGTTGTAGGTCACGCCGTTGTAGACGGCCGTGATCTTCAGCGCGTTGAGGACGCCCATGGTGTTGTCGGAGAACGCGAGCGCCTCGAGGTGATAGGAGCCGAATCGTCCGCCGCCGTCCCACCCGAGCACGTACCAGCCGACCGCTCCGACCTCGTCGATGAAGTTCATCTCGGGCGACCAGCGGCTGAGGTAGACCGTGAAGCCCATCGTCGTCATGAAGTACGGGTTGTTGTACATGGTGCCGTTTCGGAACGTGATGATCGTGCCGTCGGGCAGGATGGTCGGGCCCGACGCGATCGAGGCCCCGATGTTGCTCCAGTCGGGGCCCACGGGCTGCTCCTCGCCGACCGGACTCAGGTCGCCGTCGGTCGCGCGGACGACGCCGCCGGTGATCCCGTTCGCGAGCCAGGTCGTGGCGTACCCGCCGGTCGGACCGGAGCCGAGAAACGGATGGCCGAGAGCCGTCGCGCCGACGCTCAGGCGCTCTTCGCGACAGGTGTCGACCGTCCCGACGCACTTGCCGTCCGAGCACTGCTCGAGGTCGGTGCAGGGGTCGCCGTCGTCGCAGGCGTCGCCGTCTTGCGGGATGGCGCGGCAGCCGCCGGTTTGATAGCAGACCGCCGACGTACACACGTTGCCGTCATCGCAGTCGGCGCCGAGCGGCATCTGCAGCGACGCGGTGTTGGAGGCCAGCGCGACGCCCGTTGCCGCGATCGCCACCCGGCAGCGCAAGAGATCGCAGTCAGCGATGGCGTCGGAGGCGCGCGTGGCGGCGCCGGCGACCTCGGGCTGGCCGTTGACGGACCAGTACCAGGTCCAGACCGCGTCGCTCGGGATCCACTTGCCCGGCGTCGCGATGCTGCAGGTGGCAACGCCCTCGGCACCGGACGGCGCGCTGACCGCCACGACCGGCGCGACCGGAACCGACGGGATGATCTGGATCTGGTTCCCGCTGTCCTTGGACGGGCCGGCCTCGCTCCCGTTCATCGGCGTGACGCGACAGCCGACGGTGTCGCCCACGGCGAGCCCGGCGTCGACCGTGAACGTGGCCGCCGTCGCCCCGGCGATGACGGTCGGGTCGCCGCCTGCGGCGTGAGTCACGAGCCAGGCGTAGGCGACGGTCTCGGGGTCGCCATCGGGATCGTCCCAGCCGCTCCAGCTGCACGTGAGGACGTCGTCGCGTTGAGCCTGGCCGTCGCTGTCGACGATCGTCACCGCGCTGATGGTCGGGAGCGCGTTCGCGATCGTGGCGGCCGTCTTGCTCGTGACGGCCGCGGTGCACGCGTTGTCGTCGTCACAGACACTCGCGCTGCAACTCACGACGGTGCCCGCGGCGATCGCGGCGGCCGACATCGTCGCGCCCGTCTCGCCCGCGATCACGGCGTCGCCCTGATACCAGACGAAGGTGCCGGTCAGCGTGTCCTCGTCGGCATCGGCGGCATCCTGCGGCACGCAGCGGAGAACGTCGCGACGGGTCGCGGGGAAGCTGCCGCCGTCCACGCGGACGAGCACCGTGCCGAGCTCGGGGGGGGGCGTTGACCAGGGTCACGCAGGCCCCGGTCGAGGCCGGCGACGACGCGTTGCCGTCGGACGCCGCGACCGTGCAGCAGAGCGTATCGCCCTTGCGCGCGCCGAGCGACGCGGGCCGGACGGAGGGCGAGGCGGAGACCGTCGCGTCGTCGAGCTGCCAGGCGATGGTGTAGGTGAGGGTGTCGCCGTCGGCGTCGGTGGCGTCCGTCGCGACCTTGCACGCGAAGTCCATCCCGGCGTTGCCAGCGTCGGGCGTGAGCGCGGCGGTCGGCGTCGTCGGGGTGCTGTTGAGGATGAGCACGCTCTGGTTGGCCACGCTCGCGACCGGGGTGCCGGAGGTCGTGCCGTCCGAGGGGGTGAGGGTGCAGCCGATCGCCATGCCGCGCTCGGTCGCCGCGGCGGGCAGCGTGCAGGACCCAGCGGTGTCGATGGGCGTGCCGGTGGCGGTGTCGACGAACGTACACGTGCTCTGATCGGTGTCGCCGTCGGGGTCGCTCCAGCCGGCGCAGCGGCAATCGATCGGTTGGCTCGTCGAGGTCGTCGAGGGGAGCAGCAGGACGCCGTCGCAGCTCGGCGGGCTGTCGACGATCGTGACCTCGGCGCGCGCCGGTTCCCCGGGCCCGAAGCCGTCGTCGGGCGTGACGAGGACCTCGAACACGTCGCCGCGCGTGGTGCGATCGGCATGCAGCGTCGCGTTCGCCCAGACGTCCCCGTCGGGGAGGCGCCGCCACGCGTACGTATAGCTCACCGCGCCGCCGGCGCTGGCCGCGAAGGTCGTGTCGGTCGAGGGCGTCGTCACGCTGACGGTCAAGTCGTCGGTCGTCTGCGGGTGCTCGGGGGAGACGGCGATCGCGGGTTTCGTGGGCGGCGTATTGACGTTCACCGAGCGTTCCGCGCGGCGCGGCATCCCGTGCGTGTCGGTGACCGTCACGCCGAGCGTGTGCGGACCCGAGCGCGCGCTCGTCTCGAAGCTGACGAGGCCGCTGGCGGGGACGGCGACGGTGGGCCGTTCGCCCGCGCCGGTCGGGACGACGCCATCGACGCTGAGGGTCGCGCTGAACCCGGTGAAGTCGTTCGTGGCGTCCTTCGGATCGGTGACGCGCACCTGGACGGTGAACGGTTCCGAATGCGAAACGACGCCGCCCGCGTCTGGCACGACGAACGCGGGCTCCCAGCATCCGCCCGGGTTCGCGACCTTGTTTTCGGGGTCATATTGGTCCGGCATGCAGTCGCTGTCGGCGTCGGCGGTGGCACTCTCGAGGACATTGGGTTTGCCATCGCGGTCGCTGTCGATGTTCGCCCGCTGCGTGTCGAGCTCATCGCCATCGTCGACCCCGTCCGCGTCCGAGTCGCGGGCGAGCGGGTTCGAGCCGAGCTGCGCTTCGAGCCCGTTGATGAGACCGTCGCCATCGTTGTCGGACGCCGGATCGAGGCACTGACCTTCGTAGCAGAACCCCGACGCGCAGCTCTCGCCGCTGTCGCCGCAGAGATCGCCGATGCGCTTCTTGTCGTCCGAGCCGCAGGCGGCCATGGGCACGACGAGGCCCGCGACGAGGAGGCTCGCAAGTCGTGCGGGGGCCCGGGATCCGAGATGAATGAGATGATCGGTCATGGTGAACTCCATCCAACGATTCAGCGCGTGGCAGTCGAAGGACACAGGGACGATGCGGCGGGGCGAGGGACGCCGCGCGGTGAGGCTCGCGCTTGGCGGGCCGGCGTGCTGGTTTGACGGTTTGCGCGACGACCGTACCACACCGACGACGGCCGCCAAGTCCGTGAATGTGAGCCGACGGTGCGGCGACCGGCACGGACGGGTCAAAGCGCAAGCGCGGCGGATTCGCAAATAGAGCACACTTGCTCATGGCCGGCCGCGCACCCTCATTTCGAGCGCTCATGCAGCCTGCGGCGGGGTCGTGCGGGGCGCGTCCCGAGCCCGCTGCGGGCCCGTCGGCGGGAGCACAGCTGCTCGCGCGCATCGACGTCGCGTCGCTGCGGGGCCGGCGGATCGCGTGGTCGGGCGACGTGCCGAGCGCCGCGCGGCCGCTTGCCGTTCAGACCTCCTGGGCTATGATTGAGGTCTCATGGAACGACCCACGACGACCGACGACGCGTCCGGTCGTGTCGCCCGCAGCGCGAAGGAGTTCGCGCCCGGCCTCGGATTGGTGGTCGCCTGGTACCGCGAGGACCCGACGCGGATCGGCGATCTCATCTTCGTCCCCCACGGCGACGAGCGTGTCGTGGTTTTCGGACGCGGCAGCGACCCGGAGGCCGACGTCGTGCGCGCCGCCCTGGTCAGGCAACGGCCCGGCGTGACGGCACCGACCGCGCCACTCTCCGACCGTCGCCTCTCGTGGAAGCAGCTTCGCATCCAGCGCGTCGACGACGCCAGCCTCGCGGTCGAGAACATCGGGCGCCGTGCGCTCGCGGTCCGCGGCAAGGAAACGCGTCAGGCGGTCGTGCGCGCGGGCGACGTGATCGCGGTCGCCGGCGTTGTCGTATTCGTCGTGGTCGAACGCCCTCCCTGCCTCCCCGCGTTGCTCCATCTCAGCGCCGACGCTCTCCACGCATTTGGCGAGCCCGATCCGTTCGGCATCGTCGGCGAGAGCCTCGCCGCATGGCAGCTCCGCGAGGCCATCGCGTTCGCGCGCCGGGGTCTCGGCCACGCGCTCATCGCCGGAGCCTCGGGCAGCGGCAAGGACCTCGCGGCCAGGGCTGTCGGGGGCAGCGGCGTCGCCGTCCTCGGCCTCGCCGAGGTGCGCGCGGACGAAGTACGTTCGGCGCTGCTCGCCATCGCCGCGCGCCCGGGAATCGAGGCCGTCATCATCGACGGCCTCGATGAGGCGCCGGACAACGCGGCGCAGCTTGCCCGCCTGATGCACGATGGGCACGGCCTCGAGCTGACGCGGGGAACTAGCGCCCCGCTGCGCGTCGTCGCGACGGCCGTTTCAGGCGTCTTCTCGCCGAGCATTCACGTGCGCTTCCGGCACGTCATCACGGTGCCGTCGCTGGCGGCGCGGCGCGAGGATATCCCTCTCATTGCCATGCAGATCGCGCGACGCGAGCTCGCGGCCCACACCGATCTCAACGCGCGGTTCACCGGACCGGATGGCGCTCCGCGCCTCTCGCCCGAGCTGATGGCATTGCTCGCGTCGAGACCGATGGGAGGCGGCACCAGGGCGAATGCGGCGGCGCTGTGGCGTGGGATCGGCGTGTCCGCGGGCGAGCAGATCGAGGCGCCCGTCGGGGTCGAGGGCCCGGGGCCCGACAGCGACGAATTCGTCGTGGGCAAGCGCTCCGCGCACTTCGGGGACGCTTCGCCTGAGGCGGATGACGACGAGGGCGACGGGCTCGAGGACGATGGACTCGCGGAGCTCGACCCGGGGCCGCTGCTGCGCGTCGCCGATCTCCCGTCGTCGGTCACCCAGGGGATCGCCAACCTCACGCGCACCGAGCGTCTCGTCGTCCAGCACGTCGCCCTCAATCGAACCAGCCGGCAGATCGCGCGCGCGCTATTCGTCAGCGTGCGAACGATCCAGAATCATCGCGCGCGGATCTGCAAGAAGCTCGGGCTCGAAGGCCACAACCGCCTCTTGGCGACCGCCATGGCGTTGCGAACGCTGCTCGGGCCGCCGCCGGCTGGCTGACGGTCAGCGTGCCGCGAGGCGCCGCCGCGCCGCGACCGTGACCTCCATGACGAGCAGCCGCTCGTAGCCGAGCGCGAGGATCCGACGCCAGGTCGCTTCGGCCTCGGCCGTCTTGCCGGCGTGGTCGAGCGCCTCGGCGTAGACGCGCGCCCAACGCGTGGTCTCGAAGAGGTCACCCTCGCGCTGGGTTTCCCAGGCGCCCGGACGCTGCAGCGCCTCGAACGTCGCGAGCGCCCGGGCCGTCTTGCCTTCCAGCAGATCAGCCCGCGCCACCAGCGCGCGTTGCAGGCGCGCGAGGTACGGTCCCACCGCGTCCGCCCCGCGATCGAGCGAGCCGACGAGCTCACGCGCGAGCTCCTCGCCCAGCTGTCGCAAGACCTTCGCGTCCGGCCCGATCCGCGCCAACAGCTGGAGTGCCATCACCTGTGGACCAGGGTCGGGCGACGGTTTCTGGACCTCCGTCATCACCTCGGCGACGACCTCGGCCTCCTTGCGCCCCGCGAGCAGCTCGGCGTCCCAACGCCAGGCGCGATAGCCGATGGCCGCCGCGTCCCGCCCCGTGCGGGCCGCCCAGCGCTCCGAGGCGACGCGCGCGTCGTCCAGCCGCTCGGCGCAGACGAGCGCGTTGTAGTAGAGGAGGTAGGTCCAGTCGCTCGCCGGGCCATCGGCCTCGGAGCGCGCGTCGTTGAGCAGTCCGAGCGCGCTCGTCGCGCCATCCCAGCAATCGCCGCGCAACATCTGAGCCGCGACGCGCATGTTGGCAGCGTAGAACGTGTGCTCGCCATCGTCCTCGCGCGCACCGTCGAAGTGGGCGATCGCCTCGTCGTAGCGCTTGGCGTAGAGATCGAGCTCGCCAAACGCCGCCGCCATCCCCGGGCTCTTGGCGCTGAGTCCCAGCGCCTCGAGGCGCCGCCGCGCCTTCTCGGGCTCGCCGAGCCAGGAGTACGCGCGCGCCAGCTTCGAGGCGGCGTAGGGCGTGCCGGGCGCGACGCGCAGGACGCTCTCGGCGAGGTCGGCGGCCTGGCGCAGCGTCGCGCGGCCGGCTCCGACGAACTTCCGCCCGAGCAGCTCGAGGCGCGCCTCGAGGTCGCGCGGCCAGTGCGACAGGTGCGCCTCGAGCGCTTGCAGCGCCTGCATGCCCTTGCCGTCAAGATCGAGCTCGAGGATCGCCGCGAGGCTCTGATCGCGCGGTGTTGCCGCGACGGCGTTCGCGCGAAACGCCTGCAGCGTCGCGCGCGCGAGGTCGCCGTGACCATCGCCCAGCTGCAGCCGTGCGCGCGCGAGCAGCGCCTCCGGCAATCCGGGGTCGGCCGCCAGCGCGAGCCTGACCTCCCGACGCTGGGCCCGCTCGTGCCCGAGAAGACTCGCCGCGCGTGCGTCCATGAGCGCGCGCCACGCCGCCGCCGAATGCGTCATCAGCGGCAGCGCGGGTACGGTCTTCACGCCGAGCGCGCGATACGTGTCGGCCACCAGCGCGCGCGAAAGCGCGAGCGGATTGCGCGCCGCACCCTCGGTGCGGACCGTCAGCGTCGCCACCTGCTCAGCGGCGGCACCCGGCAGGACGAGCGTCAGGGTCACGCGCGCGCTCTCGCCGTCGCGCCGCACCTCGCCCGCGACGACGACATCGACCACCCCCGGCGACCCCGGCGCAAGCGCCAACGACGCGCTCGTGACGGCCTCCAGCTCGCCGCTGGTGGTCCGCGCGAGGAGCTCCACGAGCGGAACGGACGCGACCTCCTCGGGGGCCAGCGTGAGGTACTCGCGGAGGCCATCCGCCACGATCGCGCCGAGCGCACGCGTCGCCTCGTCCTCGCCCGCGAACGGCAGGACCGCGACGACCTTGCGGGTGATCCCGCGGAGCGCCTCCAGCGGCGCCGCGCGCGGGTCCTCGGGCGCGACCGCCGTCGCCTCATCGCGGTCAGGCCCGAACGATCCGCTCACGGCGAGCGCGCCGGCCGCCACGCCCGTGAGGGCCACGGCACCGGCGATCATCCAGCCCCGTCGCCGCCCGCGCGCACCGATCCCGGCCCCCGGGGGGCCGGTCTCCACCCCCGGTGTTACGGTGATCGACGTAGCGCGAGCGAGCGAGCTCGGCACCGCGGCGAGACCCTCGCGCACCGCCTCCGGCCCGCTCGTCCAACGCAGCTGCGACGCGATCGCCGCGAGCCCATCGGCCAGCTCCGACGCGCTCGGGCGCATCGCCGGGTCGCGCGCCAGCGCGCGCTCGATCCAGGCCGCGATGGCGGGCGCGAGATCGGCGCGTGCCTCCGCGATCGGCAGCCGCGCCCCGGCCAGGATCGCCGCCGCGGTTGCCTCGTCCGAGGCCCGCCCATGCGGCGACGTTCCCGCCAGCAGCGTGTAGATCACGGCGCCGAGCGCGAAGACATCGGTCGCCGTCGTGAGCGCCTCGCCCGCGACCTGCTCCGGCGCCATGAAGGCGAGCGTGCCGATCATCGACCCCTGGGCCGTCAATCCCTCGTGGTCGTCGTCGCTTCGCCGCGCCAATCCGAAGTCGATGACGCGCGCGACCCCGTTGGGCTGCACGAGGATGTTCGACGGCTTTACGTCGCGATGGATGATCCCCGCGCCGTGTGCCACCGCGAGCGCCCGCGCCACCAGGACCCCCAGCGCAAGCGCCGCGGGAGCGGGCCACGGCCCCCGGCGCGCAAGCTGGAGCGGCTGCCCGTCGACCAGCTCCATCGCAAGGTAGAGCGCCGGACCTCCGGGCGAGGCGTCCTCGCCGATATCGTAGATCGCCACGAACGCCGGGTGGCTGAGCGCGGCGAGCGCGCGCGCCTCGCGCCAGAAACGCGCCCGCGAGCGCGCGCTCTGTCGCTCCGGCAGGATCCGCTTGACCGCGACCTGGCGCTGCAGCCGCGGGTCGAAGGCCCGATAGACCTCGCCCATGCCGCCGCGCCCGAGGATCGACTCGACCCGGTAGGGGCCGATGTGCTCGGGAAGGCTCCCGCGAGCCCCCTCCTCGGAGCCGTCTTCGGTGACCGATCTCGCGATGTCGGGTGGCGCAAGCGCGGGCATGGGACTCGGAGAGACGGGGAGACCTGCGGGGTCTCGAGCCAAGAGCACGCGAGATACGTGATGGCGTACATCCTAGCACGCGCAGCCCCGCCTGAGCACACGTGCTTCGCGGCGCAAGTCGCGACCAACGCAGACCTCCGCTTGCTCGGCGGCGAAGGCGAGGATCCCGCCAGGCCCCGTTTCCTGCGGCCTCGCGCGAGGTCAGAACGTGTCGGTGGCCGCGGTCGACCACCAAAGGTCCCCGTCGCCGCTCATGCGCTGATCCCACTCGCCGCCGATCGAATAACGGACCGCACGGCCCTGGCCGCAGCCGTAGCAGTTGCTCCAATCCCCGGCCGGATCGTTCACGATCCAGTCGTCGCGATCGTAGCCGATGATGAGCGTGACGTGCCCCGCGCTGGTCCACCAGCCGTGGGCTGCGACGGGGCGTCCGGCGTCGAGGTGTGCACGGATTTCGGCGCGCGTGCCGGCCGTGGTCCAGGCCGAGTGTAGCCCCTCGGCCTCGTAGAGCGCGGCCAGCCCGGCCGGGGTCTGACCCTGCGCCAAGCCATAGCGCACATAGAGGATGTCGGGCGTGACCGATCCGGGATGAAACGTGTCGACCATCATCGCCGCGCTGGTCAGTCCGCAGGTGGATCCGGGCTGATAGGCGTTGTCGTATTGATAGAAGTAGGGCGCGTCGATCTGGACCGTCGCGGGGTCGGTGTCGGGCGGCGGGGAGAGGTCTTTCACGGTCAACGTCAGGACGTCGGTCGCGACGACGGCGCCCGCTCGGTCATAGCCGCTGAGCGTCACGACGCGCGGATAGCCCGTGCCGTTGAACGTGTAGGTAAGGGTCGTCCCGGTCGCTGGATCCCAGGGCGCGGCGAGCGCGTAACCGTCGGCATCGAGCCCGACCCGCGCGACGCCCGCCGCGGTGATCGCGAAGGTCACCGGGTTCGCGACCGTGGCACCCGAGGTGGGCGACGTGACGGCGACGGAGGGAGTCGGGGCGAAGGCGTCGGGGGCCTCGGGGGCGCCCGGGGTGGACGAATCCGAGGCGGTCGTATCGGCAGAGGCGGTCGCGTCCGCGGTGGTCGCGGCTGGGTCGGCCCCCTCCGGCTCGCTCGCGCAGGAGGCACCCACGAACAGCAACATCACGGCAGCGCGGACCATCGGAACCTTCATGCGCGGGGTCTCCGGAGGCGGCAGAAGTCTGAAGCCACGCAGTGGACCCGCTCGCCGCCCGAACCGCAACGGCGCCGACGTGCCCCTCGAGAAATCAGGCAGGACTACTCACGGCGCGCGCCGCAGCGTTCGGCCACGGATGGCCCGCGGCCTCCGCGAAACGCGCGTCCACCACTGTAAAGCTGCTGGTCGATCGCCGTCGGTGGAGTGGTCGATCGGTCCTGGTGGAGTGGTCGATCGGTCCTGGTGGACGACTCGATGCCCGCTGGTCCACCGGTCGCTTGGCGTTGGTCGACTCGTCGAATCCCGAGGTGGCGCACTACGCCGCAGTTGGTGGCGCACTCGCGCCCGAAGGTGGACCGGTCCACGGGTCCTCGTCGAGCACCCGATCGGCGTTGCTCGGGCAGTCGCGCTGCCCTGGTCGGCCAGTCGAACGACGGTGGTCGAGTCCTCGGCCCGCGATAGCTCGACGCTCTGCGCCAGCAGCCCCGGAAGAAGGAACAGCCCTCAGGCCGAGGCGCCCGCTGGCGTGCAGGCATCGGATGACTCCTGGCGGCGCTCGCCCGCGCCGTGCGTGGCGAGAGCACCGCCGAAGCCGATCCACTCGTGGAACCGCGCCGGGTCTCGGCCGCGAGGCTCGTTTCAGGCCTTCTTCTGGGACCGCTGGCCTGCGCCGGCAGTGCCCAAGGTCGTGTTCTCTTTCGGGCGGCTGCATGTCACCCGCTCGACGAAGCCGTCGCTCAGCGCGGCCATCCCGATCTCCAGATCCCCGGAGTTGGAGCACCAAACTTGGATCTTGCCGCCGCGGATGCCCTTGACCGCGACGGCATGCCCAACGGCGACCTGGTACGGCCACCCCTTGGGGTAGACGCCCTTGTCAGGAGGTGCCTTCGTCGTCGAAATGACGGCCGGGTATTTCAGGACGACAGCTTCCTGAATGGCGCGGAGCGCCGTCGCCGGGTCCTGCCGCGCCCAGAATACTTGCTCGGCGTACTCGGCCCCCCGCAGCTGGTCGAGGGTGTGCTTGGGATCGCCGCCTTGAGCGACCCCGACGCCCTCTTTACGGATGAACGCTTCCTCGATGATGGCCACCCAGACCTCTGGCTTACCGTTCACGACGTCGGTCCAGTGCGCACCTGCTCCGTCGGGGAGGGCCGACGATGCCTCCCGCTCGTACCGCGCGATCACACCGACGAGGCGCTGGCGCTTGGCGGGGTCCTTCTCCTGCTCGAGCATCTGCTTGAAGCGCTTGATGTCCTGCGAGCCCGCTTTTGCACCCAGCATCAGCTTGTCGACGAGGACCGATTTCCCGCCGAGCTTGACCCGGAAGTTCTTTCCCTCGCGCGTGATGATCTTGTCGAACTCCTCGGGATGCGTCTGGGCAATCGCTGCGATCGACGCGAGGAGATGGCAGTCGGGGTATCCCTGCACGACATCGTTGGGAGAGTAGGGACTCGCATCCCCCGCACCTCGGTTGGCCTGCGCGACATTGAGCTTGGCAAGCGGTACCCCTTGGCTCTCGTCGTCCTCCTTCCTCTGCACCGCCTCACCACCCGCACCCCCGCCCGACCCAACTCCGAGAAGCCCCTCCGCGGACCTCCCCGCGACGACCGCGTCCGCCACCTGATCCGCATGCCGCTCGTAGGCGTCGCCGGTCTGCCCGACGCCGTCCGCGAGTGACACCCCGCGCGTTGCTGGACGACGTGCGCCGCCTCGTGCGCGGCGGTGTGGAGGCTCGGCGCATCGGCGAACGCGACATGGTTCCCGCTCGCGTAGGCCTCGGCGCCCATCGCCTGGCTCGCGCTCTTGGCCGCGCCGCCGACGTGGGCCTGCACCGCCGAGACGTCGTGGCGTCCGAACGCCTGCTGGATGACGCCCGCGTGCGGGAGGCTCCCGCCCGACCCCGCGGTCCCTTGCGCGGCTGCGGCATGCACGTTCTCGGCGGCCTCGCGCTGGACGTCGTGCCCCGTCGGCGACAGTGCCTTCAGCTGCGTCGCGTAGTCCATGCCGCGCAGCGCGGCTTTGGTCTGCACGACCGACGGTGCGGGCGCATGGGTCGCTCCGGCCGCTCCCGCGGGGCTGCTCTGGCGTTCGTTCTTGGGGCTCGTGGCGGTCCTAACATTCATCGCGCAACTCCCGACGGCCGCACGCGCCGCGCGGCAGGTCTCGAAGGTCCTCGCGTCGCGCCCGGACGGCGGGCGAACGGAGCAACCCCTTCGTGATTGGGACCCGATGAAGCGACCCTAGCACCGCAGACGCGAGACGCGGATCGAGTTCGCACGGTCGGGCCGGAAGTTGAGCATATGTGCTCATTCCAAGGCCCCATCGCAGCCGATACCGTCGGTTTTCATCGCGCGAAGGCAGAACGCAGGTCCGGCCCACGGATCGCACCGTCACCATCGGAGTACGTCATGGCTCGCAGGATCACCTCCGTCCGGGCTCTCTTGGTGTCGGCCAGTTTCGCGGCCGCCGTCGGTTGCGGCGAGTCGAACGAGCGCCGCAACATCACGCTCGATGGCACGACCACGGGCAACGAGGCGCCCACGGTCGTCATCCACGCGCCGCTCGATCAGGCCGTCCTCGCGTCCGGCGAGCCGCTCACGCTGACCGGCACCGTGAGCGACGACCACGACGCCCCCGACGCGTTGACGCTTGCATGGACGAGCAACCGTGTGACGGCGCCGCTCTCGCAGGCGGCGGCCAACACGCTCGGCGGCACGACCTTCGAGATCGCCACCCTCGCAGCCGGCGAACACGTCATCACCCTCGGCGCCACCGACCGGGAAGGCAAGGTCGCGACGGCCTCGATCACCGTCACGATCAACAGCCCCCCAGGCGCACCCGAGGTCACGATCACGCCCGCAAGGCCCACGACCGGCGACACACTCGTCGCGAGCGTCACCAAGGATGCCGCCGATCCGAACCGCGCCGCGACCGCTCTCGCGTACAGCTACCGCTGGCTCAAGAACGGCGTCTTCGCCGAGGTCACGACGGCCTCCGTGTCGCCGGCCCTCACCACCAAGGGCGAGGTCTGGGAGGTCCACGTCGTCGCCAATGACGGCCTGGCCGACGGGCTCGAGGGCGTCAGCGCAGTGACGATCGTCAACACGCCTCCGACCTGCAGCGCCGTGCTCATGCTTCCCTCCGCGCCGAACGCGTCGCAGGACATCACCTGCTCGTGCCTTGGCTGGTACGACGCCGACGGGGACGCGCCGGCGAACCGCTGCGCCTTCTCGGACGGCGCGACGCCGCTCGCCAGCGATGGCAGCTGCACGCTGAGCGCCTCGGCGACCGAG
The DNA here is from genome assembly GCA_005772945.1 of Pseudomonadota bacterium. The sequence goes on along the minus strand of SXIE01000362.1, from coordinate 7,327 downwards.
CGCGGGATGAACATTCAATGCACGCTCACGCCCAGCGACGGCGAGAGCGACGGTGACAGCCCGCCCGTGGCGTCCTCGCCGGTCCTGGTCCTCAACGGCGCCCCAACGGCCCCGACCGTCTCGCTGACCCCGACGACCGCCGACGCGTCGACGACGCTGACGTGCAACATCACGGCGCCCGGTGTCGACCCGGACGGCGACTCCGTGACGCACGAGCCGACCTGGGTCGTCGACGGCTTCGAGGGTTCGACCCCGATGGCCGGATCCGTCGTCGCCGGACTCCTGGGCGACAGCACGGGGGGCACGGCGCACCGCGGGTCGCGCGTCGCGTGCCGCGTGAGGGCCTCCGATGGCTCGGCGCGCTCCGATCCCGCCACCAGCAACGAGGTCGTGCTCGGCAATGCCTCGCCCGAGGTCGGCAACGTCAGCGTTACGACGGTCGGCGGCGGGCCGCTCACCGAGGAAGCCGTCGTCCGCTGTGTCGCACCGGAGGCGGCGGATGCCGACGGGGATACGCTCGCGCTGAGCTACGTCTGGTACGTGAACGGCGCGGTGGTGGAAGGTGCCGCGGGACCCGAGCTCGCGAACACGGCCTACGCCAAGGGCGATAGCGTGAGCTGCGCCCTGCGCGCCGACGATGGGCACGGCGGCGTCACGCCGCTGGTCGTCGCCAAGTCCGCGCCGGTCGTCGCGAACAGCACGCCGAGCCTCGCGAGTGCGACGCTCGACAAGAGCACCGTGACCACCAGCGGAACCCTCACCTGCAACCCGGGTGGCTGGCAGGACGCCGACGGCGATCCGCTCGAAGTGAGCTACGCCTGGTACAAGGTCGTCGGCGGGACCGAGACGCTCATCGCGGGCAAGACGGCCGCCACCATCACGCCCGATATGCTCGTGCCCGGCGACCAGCTGCGCTGCGAGGCGACGCCGCGCAACGGCGGCGACGTCGGGACCCCGGTGAGGAGCGCGACGGCGACGATCGTCCCGCCGACGCCGACCGCGCCGGTCGTCATGGTGAACGCGCCGAGCGGCGCGAGCGGCGTCGTCAGTTGCGACTTCGTCACGCCGGCACGCTACTTCGCCGGCACGGTGTCCTACACGTATTACTGGCGCATCAACGGCGGCACCGAGACGCTCGGCACTGCGACCGTGACAGGCCTACACGACTGCGATCTGGTGGCCTGTCGGGCGGTCGCGAGCGACGGCCAAACGAGCCTGACGAGCGCGGCCGCGAGCCGCGGCCTACCGGTCGGGGCTGCGTGCGCGACCGGCGACGCGTGCCATACGGCGACCTGCAAAGCCGCCGGCGGCTGCGACTTCGTCTTGGCGAGCGACCTCCCTTGTAATGATGGAAACGCGTGCACGACCGACGACAAGTGCGAGCTCGGGTTCTGCGTCGCGGGCGGCTTCGCGGGGTCGACGGTGGCCTGTGATGACGGCGCCTTCTGCACGGGCGCGGATGCCTGCAATGGGGCGGGGGCCTGCGTCGGCACCGCGAACCCCTGCCAGGCGACCGCCGGCAGTTGTCTCGTCGGCTCGTGCGACGAGTTCGACAAGAAGTGCCGGAGCGCCTTCAAGTCGCCCAATGCCGCCTGCAGCGACGGCGACGGGTGCAGCAGCGGCGACGTCTGCAACGCCAGCGGCGTGTGCATGCCGGGCGCGCCGGTGAGCTGCGCCTCGACGGGTGACGCGTGCAACACCGGGGTTTGCAAGAACGCCGGCGGCACCGAGCACACCTGCGTGCGCGAGCCTCGACCCCCCGATGTCACGTGCGTCAGTCAGGACTTCTGCCTCATCGGTACGACCTGCGATGGCACCGGCGTCTGCGGGGACGGCGTCGCGCGCGACTGCGCCGCCGAGGTCGGCGATCAATGCAACACGGCCTACTGCGACCCCGGCGACCAGGCGTGCATCAGGGCGAAGAAGCAGGACGGGACGTCATGCGACGACGGCAATGCGTGCACGTTGGTCGATGGCTGCCACAACGGCCAGTGCCTCGGCGGCAGCAACGCCTGCGTCGAGGCGCGCCTCAATACGAACGGCCCCGGCCAGCGGCGACCGGCGATCGGGTCGCTTGGCTACGGCCGGTATGTGACCCAGTGGCAGGGAACCGACGGGGGACTCGACCAGATCGCCGGCGGCCAGAATTACCTGCGGCTCTCGGACGCCTTCGGGAGCCGCGAGAACGAGGAGGTCCGGCTCACGAGTCTCGACACGTACCAGCCCGAGCCCTCGACCCCGATCGCCGTGCAGGCGACCGGCGACTTCGTGGTCCTGACCCGCGAGGGCGCTCCCTACGGCGTGGGCTCGACGACCACCATCTCGATTGCGGCCTCGAAGTTCCGTTACGACGGCACGCTGCTCGCGAAGCGCTCTGTGCGCGACATGACCAATTACCACTACGGCTTCTTCTTGGGCGCGCGGCCGCTTGCGTTCTCCGACGGCACCTTCGGCGTTCTGGACACCGACAAGCACGAGTGGGCCGGCGTGGGCGCGACGGCCGGGGCCATCCGCTACGCGCCCTTGGCCGCCGATCTCAGCCCTGGCTCGGACACCGAGCTGGTGGCCGCCGACGCGAACGTCTTCGACAGCTTCCAGGCCACGGTCGTGCCCGATGGCAGCGACACGTTCCTGCTCGCCTGGATCGATCCCGCCAACAAGGTCTACGTGCAGCGCTTCAGGAAGAACGGCGCGACCTCGATGAGCGCGCCCGTGCTGGTGGCCGATGCCGGAGCCAGCTCGAAGACCGTCTACGAAGTCCGCGTACTCGGCTTCAGCGACTCGAGCTTTCTCGTCCTGTGGGATGTCAGCAAGAACACCGACGGCACCGATCGCGACCTCTACGGGCAGCGCTACGACGCGAGCGGGAACAAGCTCGGTGGCACCAATCCCTTCCGGCTGAACCAGAACACCACCGGCGATCAGCGCCTCGGCGACGTGGCCCGTTTCGCGGACAACGGCTTCGTGGCGGCCTGGGACGACGCCACGAACGACGGGGTCGGCTATGCCGTCATCGCGGGTCGCTACAACGCCCAGGGCCAGCTCCAGGGCAGTCATGTGACCGTCAACACGATCGTGGCGGGCAACCAGACCACGCCGACAGTGCAGGTGTTGAGCGGCGACGAATGGGTCGTCGCGTTCATCGACGACAACGCCGTTCTTTGGACGAGGCGCTTCAACAAGGACGGCACGAGCGCCGTCGGCAAGCTCGAGCTCGCGGGCAATACGACCGTCGTGGGGGACCAGGCGAATCCGAAAGCCGCGGTATCCAGCGCCGACAGCGCGATGCTCGTCTACGAGTCGCCCGTGTTCGGCGACACCGGGACCGAGGTCCTGGCGCGCGTCGTCGACAACAAGGGCCGGGAGGTCAAGGCCGAGTTCCAGGTGAACACGGCGATGGCGGCCGACCAGGCGAGGCCGGCGGTGGCGGGCGGCCCCGATCGGTTCGTGGTCGTGTGGGACGCGGTCGGCGCGAACGGCGGCTCCGCGGGGCTCTACGGACGGCTCTTCTACGGTGACGGGACGGTGCTCGGCGCCGAGTTCCCGGTCAACGTCACGGCGGCAGACGCTCAGCAGGAGCCGTCCGTCGCGATGCTCGCGAACGGAAAGTTCGTGGTCACGTGGAGCTCGCTGGTCGGCGGGGCCGCCAAGATCGACGTCGTCGCGCGGTTGTTTGCGGCCGATGGCACGCCGCTGACGGGCGAGCTCGGCGTGGCGACGGACACCGTCGACGTCCAACGGCGGCCCTTCGCCGCGGCAATTCCAGGGAGCGCGGGCTTCGTCCTCGGCTGGGAGTCGAACGACCCCGACCCGAACCTCGGATACGAGATCTACCTGCGGAAGTTCAGCGCGGCCGGTGCGCCCTTGACGGGCGCGGTCCGGGCCAACTCCACGACGGCCTTCGACCAACGGCGCGTCGCCGTGAGCGTCGCCCCGAATGCACTCGGACTGCTCGCGTGCTGGGACTCGTTTGGGCAGGACGTGGCCGACAGCGCCGGGGTGGCCTGTCGCCTCTTCAACCTGGCGTCGTTGAACTCGGTCGGGTTGGACTTTGTCCCGTACGACCGCGCCGCGGGCGTCCAGGAGGGGGCGACGGTCGCATTCGCCACCGACGGCACGGCGCTGGTCGGGTGGACCTCGGAGGGGCTCGATGCAGCGGGTCTCGCGGTGCAGTATCAGCGCTTGAGCGCCGCGGGGGCGGCGATCGGACCGCGCGTCGTGGCGAACCGTACCTGGGCGTCGGATCAATCCAGGCTCTTCATGGCCCCGTTCGCGCTTGGCCACTTCATGGTGGGCTGGGAGTCCGAGGGCCAGGATGGCGACGGCGCGGGGGTCTTCTTCCGGGTGATGCCGCTGCAGTAGGCGCGTGCGGCCGGAGGTCGGCGCTCGCGGCGCCTCCAAATCCGCCGGGAGCGCCCGGGATCCCCGCGCAAGTGAGGCGCGCGGGCGCCCCACAGCTCGTTCTCGAATGAACTGCCCGAGAAATACAACCTTGGGGGGTCTCGTTCGTCTCTGGCTCCGGTATCCTCGCGGACGCTGCCCGAGGCAGTGGTCACGAGATCCTCGGACCGAGGAGCACACGGCGTATGGGGAAGGCCGAGACACTGAGACCGATTCAGCGCGTCGTCGCACGCGTTCGGCGCCGCGTGCGCGCGCAGCTGGCGTTGCGCCTGGCGCTCGTTTCCGGTGCGGCCGCGCTGCTCGCGTTTGCGGTGGTCGTCTTGCTCGTCAAGACGTGGCTGCTTCCACCGGAGGCGCTGCCGATCGCGGGGTGGGTCGCGGGCGCGCTGCCCGTTCTCGCCGTGGCGTTCGGGCTCGCGCGGCGCCTCGATGACATCCGGCTGGCCACGGCGCTCGATGCGTCGGGGCAGCTGCATTCGCGGATCGGAAGCGCGCTCGCGTTCGCGCGCGAGGCGCAGCCGACGCCGATGCAGGAGGCCGCGATCGAGGATGCGATCGGCGTTTTGGACCGGGCGTCGCCGGCGCGTGCGGCGCCGTGGCAGTGGGGGGCGTTTGCGGTCGGTGGGATTGCCATCGCGCTGGCGTTGGCGGTGTCGATCCCGACGGTGTTCGCGCTGGAGCTGCGGGTCGGGTCGATGGACGGGGCTGGCCTGGCCGCATGGAATGCGCCCGCGAAGGGTCCGACCCGCGACAAGGCCGAGCTGCGCAAGGACGACGTCGCGAAGCTGGAGGACCTCGCCGAGGCGCTCCAGGAGAGTGAATCCACGGCGCTCGACGAGACGATCAAGGACTTCCTGGCGGAGCTCAACGAGCTCGTGCGCGCCTTGAAGGCGGGGACGCTGACGCCCGAGGAGGCGCATGCGCGGCTGGCGGCGCTCGAGAAGGCGCTCGAGGAGTGGAAAAAGACGCACGGCAAGGATGCCGAGGCGGTCGCCAAGCAGCTACAGGATGCCGCCGAGAAGCGCGCGAAGGCCGAGAAGAAGAACGAGGATCTGAAGCCGCTCCTCGAGGCGCTGAAGAAGCAGGACATGGAGGCGGCGGCCAAGGCGGTCGACAAGCTGCGCGAGCAGCTCGAGAAGAAGGAGATGACGGAGGTCGAGGAGAAGCAGCTCGGAAAGGCGCTCGAAGAGCTCGCCAAGCAGATGAAGGACGACCGCCAGAAGGAGAAGGAGCGGCTCAAGCAGGAGCGCGACCGCCTGAAGGAAAAGGAGGCCAAGGCGCCGCCCAAGGCCAACGACAAAGATCGCCTGAAGGACAAGGAGAGGCTGAAGGAGCTGGAGCGGCAGCTCGAGCAGCTCCAGCGCGAGGACGAGCAGATGGCCGAGGCGCGGCGACAGCTCGAGGAGCTGACGCGCGACCTGGATCAGGCGGCACAGGATCTCTTGCGCCGACTTGCAAATGAGATGCAGGGCGCCGGGAAGGACAGCCAAGACGGGCAGGGGAACGGCCCGGAGGACCTGAAGCGACGCGAGCGCGAGGGGCAGGAAGGCCAGCAAGGCCAGGAGGGCCAAGAGGGCCAAGCGGGGCAGGAAGGCCAAGAAGGCCAGGAGGGCCAAGAGGGCCAAAACGGTAAGCAGGGCGGCCAGAAGCGCATGTCGGCGTCCGACATGAAGAAGGTCGCCGAGGCGCTGCGCAAGATGGCCAAGAGCGCGTCGGGGCGGCAGCAGATGCGCGCGGCCGAGGGCAAGATGGTCGACCTGCGCGAGATGATGCGGCGCGCGTCCGAGCAGGCCGGCAAAGATGGCAAGGGCGGCAAGGGCCAAAAGGGTGGGGAAGGCGGCGAGGGTCAGGCCCAGAATGCCTGGGAGAAATTCAAGCTCGCGGCCGCCGGCAAGGACGGGCAGCCGGGCGGTCAAGACGGGCAGGGCGGCGAGGGCAAGGACGGCCAGCAGCTCGGGCAAGGGGACGGACAGGAGGGCAAGGACGGCGAGATGCTGCTGCTCGGGCCCGAAGGGGACATGAAGGGCGGGATGTCGCTGCCGATGCCGGGGCGCGGACATCAGGCCGGAAGCGACGCGCGCCTCGGCCAGAATGGGATCGGCGAGGGGCATGACGCGCGCCTGCAAGGCCAGAAGACGACGATGGAGGTCAAGACGGTCGAGGACTTCGTCGCGGGCCAGCAGGGCGACGGCGAGTCGCAGAGCAAGGTCATCTGGACGGCGGCGCAAAAGGGCTTCACGTCCGCCAAATATGCGGAGGTCCACCAGGACTACGCCGAGGTCGTCGAGGAGAAACTCGAGGCCGAGCACGTGCCCGCGGGCAAGCGGAGCTACGTGCGCAAGTACTTCGATTTGATCCGCCCGCGGTGATTCGTCTCGTCGTGGGGAACGAGCGAAGGTGCCCGCCGGGAGACCGCAAAGGGTCGCGCAAGGAGCGTTGAACATGGACGTCAAAGAGCGGGTGTCTCACTTCAAGCGTGCCACGGATCGGCTCCGCGCCGAGGTCGGCAAGGTCATCGTCGGCCAGCGCGATATCGTCGACGGGGTCTTGGTCGCGCTCGTCGCGGGCGGGCATGTCCTCTTGGAGGGCGTGCCGGGTCTCGGTAAGACGACGCTCGTCAGGACGCTCGCGGGCGCGCTGGAGCTGGAGTTCTCGCGGATCCAGTTCACGCCGGACCTCATGCCGTCCGACATCACGGGCACCAAGGTCGCGATGCAGGACGACGCGGGCCACACGGTCCTCGACTTCCAGAAGGGGCCTATTTTCGCGAACGTGATCCTCGCCGACGAGATCAATCGCGCCACGCCGCGCACGCAGTCCGCGATGCTCGAGGCGATGCAGGAGCGCTCGGTCACGGTCGGGCGCGTGACGCACAAGCTGTCGGAGCCGTTCTTCGTGCTCGCGACGCAGAATCCGCTCGAGATGG
>SXIE01000040.1 GCA_005772945.1 Pseudomonadota bacterium | reverse complement strand
GCGGCGGTGCTGGCGCTGTACCGCGCGCGGGCGGCTGCGGGCGCGCGACCGCGACGGCCGTCTTGCGCACGGGGGCGGGCGCGTGCACGGGCTCGATGGCGCCGGTGGCGGCGGCCGCATCCGCATCGTTCGTGTGATTGTTGAGCGTCGCGCGCAGGCTGGCGAGGCGCTCGTTCACGCGCTGGCGGGTGCCGGTAATAGGCTGCGGGGTGCCGGTTTCGCCCGAGATCACCTCGATACTGGGGCGCTGACGGCGGCGCGACGAGGGGCCCGCATCGCCTTTGCGCTCGGGCTCCGGCGCGTTCACCGGCGCGACCGCGCGGGCGGCTCCCGCAGCCCCGAGCGTGCCCTCGGCCCACTCGACTCCGACAAACTTCTGCCGCAGATGGTCGAGATCCTGTTCGGGATCGGGATCGGGCTCGGGCTCGGGCTCGGGCTCCGGCGGGGGCTCCGAACGCCGACGCAGCGAGGTCCGCGACTCGATCGCGGCGATCTCGTCGTCGACGCTCGCGGCGACCTGCCGAAGGCCGCGCGTGACGAGGCCACCCTCGTCCTCCGTACACAGCATCTCCTGGACTTCCGGGCGCTCGAGGTACGCCGGCAATTCGTTGAGCAGGCCGCGATAGAGCATGTTGACGTTGCGCGTATCGCCCGGCTCGAAGAAGCCGCAGTTGTCGACGTGCGTGTTGCCGAGCTTGTCGAGGCGCTTCAAGAATCGGTACGGCGTGAGCCGTCCCGGGGGCGAAAGACCGATGAACTGCCAGAAGATCGGCAGGCGCGACGCGCGGCGCATGACGTCGGTCGTCTCGGCCTCGTCCTCGCAATCGCCGCCGGTCACGAAGATGGCAAAGACGGGATACGCGCGCGGCGCCGAGAGCATCGGGTAAACGACGCGCTCCTTCTTGAGGAGGCGCCCGACGCTCTCTTTGAGGGCGGGGCGATCCCAGTCCTCGGGGAAGAAGTAGCGACAAACGTCATTGATGACGGGCGCATAGCGGCAACGCTGTTGGTAGTCGCTGCCAGTGCGAATGACCTCGCGATCGACCCAGCCGTTGAAGTCGTCGCGGCGCAGATCGCGCAGATGGCGGCACGTGTCGCCGAAGGCGTACGCGGGGATGATGCCGTCATCGTCGAAGTTGAGCGACAGCGCGAGAAAGTGCGGCACGAGGTCTTGAACGATGCGCGCCCGATAGATCGGGAACATCGAGCGCGAGACGTCGAGAATGACCACGACCTCGGCGCGCACGCCCTCGAGGCCAGACTCGGCAACGGCGGCGGTCGCGGTGTCGGTGAGCGTATTCAGATCGGTCATGGAGCGGGCTCCGCAAGCCAGGTAGTCGCGCGCGTCCACGCGGCACAACCCAGGGGGTGCGCTACCTTAGAATGACTTTCGGGAGACGTCACGCGCTGCGCGCGACATCAGGGCCCGAGCGGGCACCGGATGGCAACGGCCATGACCGCGCGGTTCGCGGCGTCGGCACGCAGTGGGTCGAAGCCGCGGGCGGCCGCTGGGGTCGCGAGCTTCTGCATCTGGCCCTCGAGGACCTTCCTGAAGGCGGCGCTCTGCCAGTAGTTGGTGCGCGTGTTGTCGAGTGCGACGGCGAAGACCTTCAGGTCGCGTGCGCCCGCGGAGCGGCGCCAGGCGTGGACGAGCTCGCTGACGGCGAGGGCGCGTTCCTCGGCGAGCGCGGCGTTCGCGGGGCTCATTCGCGTACCGGTGTTACCGGCGGTGCTTGCGGTCCCGAAGAGCAGGATCGTGTGGGCGTCCTTGTGGGCGTCGAGGAACGTGTTCAGCTCAGTCTGGAGTGCGATTGCCCCTGCGCGGCAGGCGCGGTTGCCGGGCGCGCAGGCGGCGGGGTCGGCCGCGTGGGAGTCGAAGCCGAGGCACGCGTCGCCGCCGGGCGCGTAGGTGTTGCAACCGAAGACCGCGAAGTGGGTCGAGACGCCGGCGTCGTCGGGGCGCGCGAAGAGGGCCTCGAACTCGCCCTGGGCGAGGGCGACGAGCGGGCTTTGATCCTTCTTGCAAGCGTGCTCGCAGTTCTTGACGACGGAGGCGGCGACCTCGCGGACGCGGGGCTCAGCGCAGCGACCGAGATCGGGCGCGGGGGTTGGGGGCGCGGGGGTTGGGATGAGGGGGGTTGGGGCGGTGGGCGCGATCGGGGTGGGGCTCGGGAGGGGCGCAATCGGGGTCGGCGTCGCGGCCGGAGCCGCGGTGGGTGCGGGCTGGGGCGGTAAAGGTGGAGTCGGATCGGGGAGTTCGAGGGTAGGCGCCAGGGCGGCGAGCGGTTGGCAGTCGAGCGAGCAACGGCCCGTTTCGGAGGCGCTGCAGATCCCGTCGCCGCATGTCTCGGTCAGACGCGCGAGGGCGAGGAGGCCAAGGGCGCCGGAGAGGAGGAGGAGCCCGAGGAGCGCGGCCTCGAGGGCGCGGCGGGCGCGGCCGGGGGCGGGCGCGGACGGGGTCGGGGCGGCAGGGGTCGGAGGGGAGGTCATCGCTCAGGGCTCCTGATTCGCAGAAGGCCTGGCGAAGCCAGGCTGCCCAACGGACGAATCGGGCGTGAGGCAGGCGGCGAGCGCGGCTCGGCGGTCCTCGCCGGAGAGGGCCGCGAGGGCGTCCAGATCGCGCGCGGTCTGCGGCGCGAGGTCCCCTCCGGGGCGTGGCTCGACGACGACGAACGACGGCGTTCCGGCCCAGCACCACCACGCGTCGGGGCGGTCACAACCGCGGAAAGACTCGCTCTGCGCGGTGCGGCGCGCCTGCGCGGCGAAGGCGGCATGGGCGCCGACGGTGCCGACGGGACCCACGCGGAGCTCGGCGTCGAGGCAGCGCGCGGCGACGTCGCCGAGGCGTGCATCGAGCCAGCGGGCGCGGGCTTCGTGGGTGTAGTAGCCGGGCTCGGCCTGGAACTCCCAGTCGAGGTAGTCGAGCGCGGCCAGGCCGCCGCCATGGCGCGCGGCGCAAACGAGCGCGGCGGGGGCGTCGCAGAGGGCCTGATCGTCGCTGGCGTTGCGGTCGAGGTAGCGGTTGCAGGCGCGACTCTTGGCCCAGAGGACGATGCGCAGACCCGCCTCCTGCGTGGCCGCGAGGCGGCGGTAGAGCGGGGTGAGGGCCGCGTGCTCGGCGCGGCAGGCGGGGCAGTCGAGGTCGAGGTGAGCGACGACGACGGGGCGATCGGTGGGCGGGGCGATGACGAGTGCGGCCTCGGCGGGGGGCAGCTCGCGGGCGCTCGCGATGAGCGGTGCGGCGCAGGTCGGGGCGACTGCCAGCGGGGCGAGCGGGCCGAGTTGGGCGCGTTGGGGGTCCGGGGCGCGCTGGGCGAGAGCGGTCGCGGTCGCGGTGGTCGCGGCGCTCGAGGCCGCGCGGGTGGCGCGATCGGCGCTGACCGTCAGGCCGACGAAGAGCACCGTGAGCGCGACGAAGAGGGCCCAGGTGGCGGGGCGCGCGAGCGCGCGGAGGGCGGCGCGGGTGGCGGGCGCGAGCGCGACGATGGCCGTGATGGCGGCGACGAGGCCGAGACCGTGAAGGGTCAGGCAGAGGGGACAGGCGACGCGCACGACCCCGATCGCGATCGCGAGGTAGGCTATCGTGCCGGCGAGGAGCACGACGGCGCCGGCCGTGCGAGCCGCTTGGAGAGCGCTCGTGCGGGGGTTTTGCGGGGAGAACCCGCGGCGCGTGGCGAGGGCAGTGACGGCCAGCGCGGCGAGGACGAGGTGAAGCGCGAAGGCCCAGGCGAGGACCGGGATCCCGAGCACCTTGGAGAAGCTCGGATGGGTGAGCGCGATGTGGCAGGCATCGTTCGCGGCCGCGCACATGGCGGGTGCGCGGGTGCCGGCCACGAGGCCCCAGAGGGAGAGGCCGGCGGCGACGAGCGAGGCGACGAGGCTGATGATCGTGAGCGCGGTGAGGAAGCGGCGAGGCGTCGCGGGGTGGGCGGGGTCGACCGGCACCCGCGGGGCGCGAGCGCGCGCGTTGGTGGTCAGGGTGGGCGTTTGGCCTGGGTCCGCAAGGGCGCCTGCGGAGGGGCCGAGAGAGAGGTCGGCGACGCCGAGTTGCTTCGCGAGGGCGCGGAGGTTGCGCGGACGACGGGACGGATCCGGATCGAGCGCGGACGCGAGGGCGCGCTGCACCTCGGGCGGAAAGTGCTGCCACGCATAGGCCTGCGAGGGGCGTGGAATGCGGTCCACCGGGGTGCGGCGTGCGAGGAGCGCGTCGGCCGGTTCGTCGTCCGGATAGGGGCGCGTGCCGGCGAGCAGCTCGTAGATCATCGCGGCGACGGACCAGAGATCGCTCGCTTCGCTGCCGGGGGCGCCTTGCAAGCGCTCGGGCGCGGCATAGGCGACGGTGCCGCCGGGGCCACCCTCGCCGGCGCGCGCGGTGAGGGCGAGGTCGACGAGGGTCACGACCAGGCGGCCGCTGCTCGGATCCAGGTGCACGAGGACGTTGTCGGGCTTGAGGTCGTTGTGGACGAGCCCCTTCTTATGGAGGGCGTGGACGGCCTCGCAGAGCGCGGCGACCAGGGCTCGCGTGGGGGTGTTCCAGCGGCGGGCGCCTTGGTAGCGCTGGCGGATGAGGGCGCGCTCGATGAGGGTCGCGAGCGGGACTCCGGGCTCGAAGGGACGGACGAGTGCGAGGCGGCCGTCGCCGAGGCGAACGAGGCCCAGGGCCTTGCCGAGCTTGCCGAAGGCGCCGTGCTCGCGACGTAGCAGGGACTCGCGCCGGTCGCCATCGGCGCCGGGACGCGCGGCTTTGACGAGGACGCTCGCGCCGCGCCAGCGCGCGGTGGGCACGGCGAAGTCGGGCCCGGCCGCGAGGGGGACAGGATCGAAGGCGAGCTCGGTCGGGTCGAAGGGCTTCATCCGGTCTTCCTGAGCGGCTCGCGAAGCAGCGCGGGGGGGTGAGCGGGGATGAGCAGCGCATCGAGAACGGCCAGCGCCCGGCGGCGATCGAGGCCGACGTTGTGGGGCGTGAGGGTGCAGCTCGGGCGCTCGACGCAACGGGCGCAGCTGCTCTGGCAATCGCAGTCGGCGAGCTTCGCGCGCAGTCGCTCGAGGAGGCGGGCGACGTCGTCGTCGCGCAGATCGGCGACCGCGCCGAGGCCTTCGGGGTGTCGATCCCAGAGGACGAGCGCGCCGGCCGGGCCGAGGCCGTGCTCGGCGGGGAGCGCGAACGTGACGCCGAGGTCCTCGGAGGCGCCCTGAAAGAGGGTCGGGAGGACGTCGCGCGCGGCGTGGACGAGCGTGTGAAGGGCGACGGGATCGGCGCTCGGGAGCGCGATGAAGCGGGCTTCGGTGGGGAACGGGACGGCGAGGCGCGGGGCGCGGAGCTCGGCGGAGTGGACCCGCGCGATGGCTACGCCGGTTGGGCCGGTGGAACCGGTGGGGCCGCTCGGGCCAAGCGCGTAGTGGCGGACGCCCGTGTGGCGCGCGTGGAGGAGGACCTTGGCGGCGATGACTTCGTAGGCGGCGGGGCCGCGCAGGCGGTGGGCGGTGCGGCGGGCGGGGCCGTCGAGGGCGAGCTTGAGGGTGCGGATCGGGGTCGCCACGTCTGCGGTCGGCGGGACGAGGCGGCGATCGTAGGCGGGCGGGGCGAAGGTGGGGGTGTATGGTGGGGTGTATACGGGGCCCGCGCGCTTGTCCGTGGCGGAGGAGGCGACGGAGGCATCGGAGACCGGGGAGCCGTCGGGGCGCTCGCGTTGGGGGTCGTCGTCGGCTTGCACTTCCCAGCGGACGCCGCTGAGCTCGAGGATGGCGCCTTCGTAGGCGTCGAGATCGGCGAGGGCGCGCGGAAGCGTGTGGATTCGGCCGCTCCGGGCCTCGCGCAGGCGAAGGACCGGGCCGACGTCGGGGGCTTCGGGTTGGCCGAGGATCTGCGCGGTCGGGACGAGCGCGAGGGCGTGATCGCGAACGCGACTCGTGACGCCTTCGAGGAGGACGCCGGCCTCGCGGAGGACGCGGAGCTCCGACTCGACGAGCGCCGGCGAGAAGACGCGATCGAGGCGCGCGCGGGCCTGCGGGCCTTCGCTGAGAGCGGCTCGGAGTGCGGTCCGCGCGACCGTGCGGCCGAGAGCGGCGTCTTGCGGGGGCGGTGCGAGAATCCTTGGTGTACCAAGGATATCGGGGGCGTCGGGGTGGACGAGGAGTTCGGCGGTCGAGGCGCTGACGAGCTCGGCGGCCTGACGGACGGCGTTGCCGCCGAGGGTGCCGAGGGCCAGGAAGGCGGGCGCGCCGTCGGGCGCGACGCGATGGACGAGGAAGCGGGCGCGCCCGAGTTCGGCGCCGGTCCAGGCCTCGAGCTGATCGAGCACGGCGAGGCCGATCTGGGTAGGCAGGGCGTGGGCGTTGAGGGCCGCTTCCAGAGCGCTCGGGGTGAGCACGTGGAGATCCGCCGCGCGGTCGATGGCAGGCTCGGTCGCGAAGAGGCGATCGGCGGCGGCGAGGACGGCGGCGCGGGCGGATGCGGTCGGGACGAGCCAGAGGACAGGACGGCCCTGGCGCATGGAGGCGGCGGCGTGGGTCAGCGCGGCGTCGGTCTTGCCCGCGCCGGACGGAGCCGCGACTGCCAGGGAGGCGGCTTGGCGGGCGCGGTCGAGGATGGAGTCCTGGAAGGGCCAGAGCGGCGGTGCGGCCGAGAGGGGGTCGGCGACGGGGGTGGCCATCGAGGGGCGGGACGCGTGAGGGGTCGGGGCGAACGCGCAGGCGAGGCCCGTGAGGGCGGCCACCGAGGCGGCCCAGAGGGATGGGTCGAGGGTGGAGGGCAGCCACGGGGCGCCGAGCGTGGCGAGCAGGGCGAGCGTCGCGAAGAGTGCGTAGAGGCGGCGGCGCGTGGCTTCGAGGGGGGTCCCGTCGGGGCCAATCGCGAAGAGGAGAAACAGGGCGGGCACGGGGGCGTGGGCGGCACGGCGCGGACGGAGGACGGCGAAGGCAATGCGAGAGAGAAGGACCAGCGCGAGGAGGGCTGCGAGAGCCACCGCCAGGGCGGCGAAGCGGCCGGTCGGGCCGCGCTCGGCGGCCTCGAGGGGGGCGGCCCAGAGGTGGGCGAGATCGGGGTGGACGGCGGCGGCGATGCCCGTGGCGACCGCGAGACATGCGGCTGCGAGGCCCCACAGCGGTGCGTGGGCCGGGGCGAGAAGATGCGGCGCAAGGCGGCGCGCGACGCGCTGCAGGGCGGCGACGGCGAGGACGAGCACCGCTCCGAAAGCGGCCCAGACGAGGTCGTCAGGGGTCATGCGGGCTCCTTCCCGAGGTGGGGAAAGTAGACGGCGAGGTAGATCTCGCCAGCACTTGGGAGTGCTCCGACGGGCGCGGCGTCGGCCACGCTGGCGGGACTGGCGAAGAGGCGGCGGGCGGGGGCGCCGGCGGGGACCCAGCGCTGGACTTGATCGGTGAGGTCCGCGAAGGCGTCGCGCGCGGCCGGGAGGAGGCGGTCGACCAGATCGCGGCGCTCGGCGAGCAGCGGTCCGTCGCCGATCACGCGGCGCGCGGCCGCTTCCAGGGCGGGCGCGGTGCAGGCTGCGAGGTGCTCGCGCCAGCCTGGGGCGCCGAGCGCCGGTGGGGGAACGTTGGCGACCGAGGGAAGCGCGAGATCGCGGAGAGCGTCGAGGGAGACGGTACGATCGAAGGCGCGCGCCTCGGGGCGAGGCCATGACGGCTCGCTTGCGGAGACCCGACGGAGCCCTTCGGGGCCGCTGTCGGGCTGGCCGCGAGGCTGGCTCGCGAGGTCGTTGGCGCTCTGCTGGATCGCATCGAGGGCGGCGGCGACGTGGTCGTGCTCGGCCTGGAGGGCGCGGCGCGCGATGGCTGTCAGGCGGGCTTCGACGTCTTGCGCGAGGGTGTGGGTAAGTGCGGTGAGGTCGTTGATCCAGGCGGCGCGGTAGGCGCTCTGGGCGCGGTCGAGGTGGCGGGCGGCGCGGCGACGATGGCGACCGGCAAGGGCGCGGGCGGCGAGGGTCGCGCCCAGGCCGAGGAGGACGGCGCCGAGACCGACGACGGTCCAGCCTTCGCCGGGGACCGGCGAAAAAATGCGTAGATCCGGCACCACGGGTCCGAGCGCGAGCGCGGCGAGGGTTGCGCCGCCCGTGGCCCAGGCGAGGTCGAGGGGCGCGAGGCCGGGGATCGGTGCGGGGCAGGCGGCGAGGGCGGCCTCGGCGGCGGCGAGCGCGGCGCGGCTTGGGAGGGATGGGAAGGGGGTC
>SXIE01000361.1 GCA_005772945.1 Pseudomonadota bacterium | reverse complement strand
GGGTCCTGCCGGCCGACGCGGCGGCGCTCGAGGCGGCGACACCGGTGCTCTCGACGCTCGCGGTCGGGGGCGACGCGCAGCAGCTCCCTTCGGCCATCGGGCACGCGCCGCACGTCCGCCTCTGTGTGCCGGGCGCGATGCAGTGCCCGACGCTCGCGTGGCGTCAGGACGGGCATCATCCGCTCGCGGCGATCTGGGTGGACGACCCAATGTAGGGCCGATTTAGGCCGATGTAGGGCGCTGTAAGGCGCGCTTGCAGCGGGAACGGTGAGAGCAAGCCGGCTTTGCGCCGAGCGCCGTCGCAGGCGGGCCCGAGCGGCCTACAGAGCGCGCGCGCCGCTGGCACCAGCATTGCTCTCATCACCCGCCGTGACGGCCACGACCCATTCTCCGAGCGACCTCCCGAGCGCGGCCGCGCCTCTGGAAACTCTTGCACCCACGCGCAAGAAACCCGCGCTGTGGGCACGCCTTCTGGCGGTGTTGCTCTCGACGCTTCTCTCGCTCGTGCTCGCCGAGATCGTCGCCGGCGTCGTCCGCGGCCACGCCTTTTCGTTTCTCAACCTCTATATCGCCGACCCCCTCTTCGGCGTGCGCCTCGAGCCCGACGCCTCGACCGGAATCCGCAGTCGCAACGGGCACGTGACGCGCATCGCGACGAACGCCCAGGGCTTCCGCGGCGCCGATTGGGAGCCCGCCCCGAGCCCGGCACCGGTCGCCGGTCGCGTGCTCCTCCTCGGCGATTCGCAGGTCTTTGGCTACGGCGTCGAGGAAGACGAGGCCCTCGCCGCCGCGCTCTCGCGGCACCTCGGCGGGCAGCGCGGCGACGGCGGGGACCAGGCCGCGCGCGACGTTCTCAACGCCGCGACCCCGACCTGGGGCCCGCCCGAATACGTCCAGATCCTCGCCGAGCTCGCGCCGATCTACCGCCCGTCCGTCGTCGTGTTCGTCGCCAACGCCGCCAACGACTGGTCCGAAACCCGCACGACCAACGCTCGCCGCACCACGGCGCGCGACGGTTGGGCCAAGGTCCGGGTCGCCGCCGACGGCTCGGAAGACCCGCCAACCGAGTTTCCGGGCCGTCGCTTTCTCCTCGGTCAGTCGCACCTCGTCTTCGCGGTGCGTGCGCTGTTCGCCCACAGCCAGGGCGCGCCGTCGGTGCTCGCCGCGAGTGCGACGCGGCTCGTGCGCGACCTGCCGTACATGCTCGCGCCGGTGCCGCCGTTCCGCTCGCGCATCTCCCCCTGGCTCGCCAAGGCGGCGGACGTCTGCCGCGCCAACGGCTGCAAGGTCATCGCGGTCGGACTGCCGCTCGATCTCCAGGTGGATGCGCGCGAGTGGCGAAAGTACGACGAGACGCCGGTCGATCTCGTGCCGACCGAGGCCCTCATCGCCGCTTTCTTGGCCGATGCGCGGGGCCACGGCTGGCCGACGCTCGACCTCCTGCCGGTGCTCCGCCAGGCCAGCCCGGGCGCCTTCCAAGCGGACGACTACCACCTGTCGCCGGCGGGTCACGAGGCCTTCGCGCGCGCCCTTTCCCCCCTTGTCGAGGAGGCTCTGCGATGACGACCCATGCGACCGAACATCCCCTGACTGGTTCGGCGCTCGCTCGTAAAGATCGGGTACCGCAGCCGGCCTTGCTGGGTCGCCTTGCGACGCGGATCGCGTGGCGCAGCGATCGGCGGATCGCCACCAAGCTCATGGGTTTCGCGGCGACCGAGCTCGGCAGCTCGCTCGACATGATCCGCGCGTCCGAGCGGACGACCGATGCGCGCCTGCGCCGCCTCTACTATCGCCACGGACTCGACGAGGCACGCCACGCGCAGGCCTTCCGCGACGCGGCCAAGCGCCTCGATCCGACCGGCGCCGAGCACACCCGCTCGCACGAAAAACTCCACGCCCTGCGCCAAGATCTGCACGAGAAGCTGGGCGAGATCGGCTTCGTGGCCTTCGTCTATCTGGCCGAGTCCAAGGCGCGCCGACACTTCGCCGGTCTCGCCAGCTACTTCGCCCGTCCGGCCACACCACCCGCCCAACGCGGGCTCGCGGAGCTGTTCGATACGATCGGCAAGGACGAGAACTACCACTGCACCTACTCGGGTCATCTCCTCGATGAATGGCGCGCGCTCGGCCATCGCACCGAGGTCTCGCGTGCCCTGCGCAAGGTCCGCGCCCAAGCCGCGTGGCGCACGTGGCGCAACAGCGGACGCCGGATTGGCGACGTGATGGTGCGCGTCATGCTCGCGTCGCTCTTCATCACCATCGTCCCGATCTTCGCGCTGCTCCAGCGCCTCGCGCGTCGCGGCACGAACACCGGGCCGATGTGGCACGCGGCGCCGGTTCCTCGCGATCGGCTCGCGAGGAACACAACCAACGCCACGAACCTGGACCGCCTGCGGAGCCAATTCTGATGACCACCATCCTTGGCCTTTCGGCGTTCTTTCATGACTCGGCGGCGGCCCTCCTCCGCGATGAACACCTCGTCGCGGCGGCCCAAGAGGAGCGCTGGAGCCGCCTCAAGTCCGACGCGCGCCTGCCGATCGAAGCGGCCCGCTTCTGCGCTTCCGAAGCGGGTCTCGAGCTCTCCGACATCGATTGGATCGTCTTTCACGAGAAGCCACTCCGGAAGTTCGAGCGCCTCCTCGCGACCTCGCTCGACACTTTTCCGCGGGGCCTCGGCCAGTTCGTTCAATCGATGGGCGCCTGGCTCGGGCAGCGTCTCTGGACCAAGAGCCACATCGCGAAGGCGTTCGGGGTCGAGCCCGATCGGATCCTCTTTTCGGATCACCACCTCTCGCACGCCGCGTCCGCCTTCTTCTCGTCGCCGTTCGAGCGCGCCGCGGTCCTGACCGCCGACGGGGTCGGAGAATGGACGACGACCGCCATTTATCGCGGCGTGACGGACGCGGAGGGCTCGCGCCTCGAGCTCGTCAAGGACTTGCGCTTTCCGCATTCGATCGGCCTGCTCTACTCCGCGATCACCGCCTACCTCGGCTTCGAGGTGAACGACGGCGAGTACAAGGTCATGGGCCTCGCGTCGTACGGCGATCCCACACGCTTCGCTGACGCGTTCGACCTGCTCTGCGAGATCGGCCCCGACGCATCGCTGGCGCTCGACATGCGCTACTTCGCGTTCCATCGCCATCCGACCAAGAGCTTCACGCCGCGCCTCGAAGCCCTCCTCGGACCGGCCCGCGCGCCCGGTGCGCCGCTTGATCCGCCGCGGGCAGGCGCGCGCTCTTCGCGAGTGGATCCGCACGACGGCGACGACGGCACGCGCTGGGCTGACATCGCCGCCGCACTGCAAGCGCTGACCGAGCGCTATCTCCTCGCGGCCGCCGCCGAGGCGCACCGCGTGACGGGTGAGTCGAACCTCTGCATGGCCGTGGATCGGTTGACACTCGGGCGGTCTCCTATCTCCTGGAATGTCCGACCCTCCAACCATCCATATTCTTTCGCCCGGATCAAGGCGATAATCCTAGCGG
>SXIE01000360.1 GCA_005772945.1 Pseudomonadota bacterium | reverse complement strand
CATCACGCGCATGGAGAAGAAGGGCATCGCGCGCGAGTTCGCTGAGCGAATCTTCAACCAAATCCGCGGCTTCGGCGAGTACGGCTTTCCCGAGAGCCACGCGGCCAGCTTCGCGCTCGTGGCGTATGCGACCGCCTGGCTCAAGTGTCACTTCCACGCCGAGTTCAGCTGCGCGCTCCTGAATGCGCTGCCGATGGGGTTCTATGCGCCCTCGACGATCGTCGAGGATGCCAAGCGCCATGCGGTCGAGGTCCGACCGATCGACGTGCGGACGTCGGCGTGGCCGTGCACGCTCGAGCGGCTGGACGGGGTCGGAGATCGGTTCGCCATCCGCATGGGGCTTGCCTTTGTGAAAGGCGTTCACGAAGCCGAGGGGCGCCTCGTCGCGGAGCACGGGCCGGCGGCGGCCTCGCTCGTCGACTTCGTCCAGCGCACGCGCCTCTCGCAGCGCGCGTTCAGGCTCTTGGCCGAGGCGGGGGCGCTCGACAGCTTCGGGCTCGAGCGACGGCAGACCCTCTGGGCCATCGAGGGCCTGGCCAAGACGCTCGACCCACTGCCGCTCGACGACCGCGACGAGCTGCCGCTCCTGCGGGCGCTACAGCCGGCCGAGACGATCGCGTGGGACTATCGAACCTCGGAGCACTCGACGCGCGGGCACCCGCTCGCCCCGCTGCGCGCCGCGCTTGCCGCGCAAGGCCTGCCGGACGCCAAGGCGGTCCAGGCGATGCGGCACGGCAAGCACACGAAATACGCGGGCGTCGTCATCTGTCGACAGCGGCCGGCGACGGCCTCGGGGGTGCTCTTCATGACGCTCGAGGACGAGACGGGGTTCGTCAACGCGGTCGTCTGGCAGCGCGTCTTCGAGCAGTTCCGGCTGCTCGCGACGACGGCCTCGTTCCTCGGGATCACGGGGAAGATTCAGACCGAGAGCGGGGTCGTGCACCTCATCGCCGAGACGCTCTGGACGCCGGCGATCGGGCTGACAGGAACGCCGCCGAGCCGCGATTTTCGCTGAGACGAGGGCGGCCGGCCGCAACTCGCGCCTGCATGTACCCTCGTCCGCGTGCTTGCCCGTGCGCATGGGTTGAATAACCGGCGCAGTCCTCGATGGGCTCGCCGTCGAGCGCTCGCGAACGTGGTCCCGCGGGGCGCGCACCGCCGATGAAGGAAGTCACCATGCCAGGCACCCCTGCCGTCCATTGGGTCGTCGTCGCCAACGCGAGTCGCGCCCAGGTCTTCGCCGCGGACATCTTGTTCGCGACGCTCGAGTCGGTCGAGGACCGCATCCACCCATCGAGTCGCATGCGCGATCAAGAGCTCGTGTCGAGCGCTCCGGGGCGCAGCTATGCCTCGCCGGGCGGCCAACCCACGGCCTTGGATCGCCACACGGATCCGCACGAGGTCGAGGTCGAGCGCTTCGCGCGCGAGGTCGCGGACCTGCTCGACCACGGGCGCAAGACCGACCGCTACGAGCGTCTCGTGCTCGTGGCGCCGCCGAAGTTCCTCGGACTCCTGCGCGATGCGATCGACGCTGACACGGCGCGCGCCGTGGTCGGCTCGATCGCGCGCGACTGGTCCGCATCCAAGCCTGCCGCGGTCGCCGTGCAGGTGCGCGACGTCGCGACCGCGGGGCGCTGGGGCGAGGCGAGCTGACGCGGCGCCGAAGAACCGAGCGCGTGGTTGCGCGACCCGCTCGGTCGTGGTCTACGCCTTCGCGGAGTCCACGATGAGTCTCGGTCTACACTTGGCGCTCTCGAAACAAGATGTCGCGCGGCTCGAAGGCTTCGACGACGCCGACGAGCTCGTCGAGTTCATCAGCGGCGACCTCGAGGAGCGCTACCTCGACGACGCGCGCTGGTCGTGCCAGACCGACAAGGCCTGGGACGCGATCCATCGCTGCCTCGGCAACGGCGTGCTTGCCTACGGCGAGGGCCCCTTCCCGCTCGCCTACGCCGTGCTCGGCGGACGCGCGCTCGACGCCGGCGACGACTACACAGCCTGTCTCGTCGACGCGCTGAAGGTCCCGGAGACCAGCCGCGCACTCGCGATGGTCACGCGCGCGTGGTTCGAGGAACGCTACCGCACCCTGCGCGACACCGACTACGCCGGACCGGTGACCTCGCAGGACTGCGAAGCCACCTGGGGCTACTTCGAGGCCGTGCGCGCGTTCTTCGCCAAGGCCGCGAACGCGGGCCGCGCCGTGCTCTTCACAACCGACTGCTGACACCGCGCGCGACGCGACCGAACGTCGCGAACGCCCGTTGGATCACGCGGCCGCGGACGGCCCCTGGATCTCGATGACGAGGCTCGCGGGCAGGAGGTAGCCCTCCTCGGTGCTCACGAGGACGGCCTGGAGACCGAGCTTGCGGAGCGTCGAGACGGCGACGTAGACGCGCTGACGACCTGAGTGGAACGACATCTGCTCGCCCGGCCAGCCGATCTCCTGGAATGCCTCGAGGGAGGTCGCCTGGCCGGCCGCGTCGCGGTGCGTCTGCACGAGTCGCCAGAGGAGCGAGCGCAGCGTCTTGCGCGTGCTGAGATCGACCCGCGCCTCGCCGGTGAGCTCGAACCACGCGGCCTCGGGACCGACCAGCAGCCCCGCCTTGGCCATCGAAGACGCGGTCGTGGGGCGCGGCGCGGCTGGCTCGCTGCGGTCGCGGCGGCCCATCATCGAGACCCACGCGAAGGGCGAGTTCGTGCGCCAGTCGCGGTGATACATGCCGAAGTGACGCTCGCCGAGCGCGTAGTCGGCGCCCGCGAGGAGCGGGAAGTCGCCGAAGGTGCTGAGTTCGCGAAAGCCCGCCATGTCGGCATAGGCCGTGGCGCTCAGGGCGAGGCCGGGGGTCGAGAGGTACTTCTGGACCTGATGGTAGAAGAACGCGAGCGGCACCGGATCGACGAGGCGTTGGTAGCCGACCGCGGACATCCACGTGCGCGCGAGCAGCGCGACCTCGCCGGCCTTGAAGCGGTGCTGCTGGGTGGCGCGCGTGAAGGCCTGGGCCGCGGGATCATCCGGGACGAGGCGGTCGAGCGGCAGGTCGGCGCTCGCGCGCGCGATGAACATGAAGCCGCTCATGCCGTCCTCGGGGGCCGCGCCGGGGGCGGTCGACAGGCAGCGCGCGATGATGAGTCCGTCCGGCTGGAGGGCGAGCCACTTCGCCAGCAGGCGCGCCGAAGCCTCGCCTTCATGGCGCGCGGTCAGCGCCAGAACAGCCGCGTGATCCGCGGGGGTCGCGGCTTCGACCCAGGTGTTGCCGCGCAGAATGACGTCCACCACCGGACGCAGGCTCGGCATGCTGCGCAGAAGGTACATGAGCTGGCGGATGGGCAGGCCCGACGGGTCGTCGAACGACGCGCGGCGCGCGATCGAGTCGTAGATCTGGATACGCAGGTGGCGCATGTGATCGGGGCTGCGCCGGCGGAGATCGCCGCAGATGGCCTCGCGGGCGAGCTCGTGGGGGGCCAGGCCGTGCTCGGTCGAGGTCATGAACGCGAGCCCCGCGAGCCAACGCCCGAGCGCATAGGCATCGGCGTGCGGCATCACGTCCGCCAGCAGATCCTGGTTCGTGAACATCACGAGCGCGGCGATCTCGAGCGCCTCGCGATGAGCCGGCGACGGCGCCTCGTCGAGGAAGCGGCTGACGAGGCCTTCGATGATCGCGGGGCCGGCGGACTCGAACGTCGGGAGCCAGTCGGGCACCGCCTCGATCTCGGCGGCCACCAGCGCCACCGCGAGCGGATGCCCGGACGTCATGCGGAAGACGGCGTCGAGACGCTCGGGATCGCGGGCGGAGGGCGTCGGCGAGCGCGCTGCGAGTAACTTGCCGGTGTCCTCGCGACTGAGCGACGACATCTCGAGCGCGCGCGCGAGGGAGGCCCAGACGACATCGGTGGTCCAGGGGGACGAGGGGCGGTGACGGCCGGCGAGGACCACGAGGCAGGCCGCGGGCAGGGTCGGAAGGAAGCGGTCGCGCAACCACGTGTCGAGCGGCTGGAGCGCTTCGTAGGTGTCGATGGCGAGGACGCAGCACTGCTGGCCGGCGCGCGCGGAGTCCGGAAGAACGCGCGCGAGGCGCTCCCAGGCGCCGATGAACTGCTGCGGATTCGGAGCGATGTGGCGGGCGTCGAGCTCGAGAAACGGGACGCCCACGCGGCGGGCGCGATCCGAAAACTGCCGGAGGAGCGTCGTCTTGCCGATGCCGCCGACCCCCCAGAGATGCACGACCTGGAAGGGCCAGCGGCTGTCCGCGAGGGCGGAGGCCAGGGCGCCCTCGAACTCGGCGAGCTCGCGCACGCGGCCGACAAACGCGCCTTGGCGTTTGGCTCGCAGCTGATCGCCGATTGAAGGGACCATGACGCGAGGTTAGCGCGGACGACCGGGGTGGACAACTGGACCGCCCGCCGACCTCCTCGGCCGGGGCGGCGGACCGAACGGACGCATCAGGGCGGCGCCGACGCAAGCGCGAAGGACTGCTGCTGCGCGTGGTCCCCCCAGACGTGCGTCTGCTGCCAGTCGGCGTATCCCGGCGCCGTGATGCTGAGGGTCCAAGCGTTGTTCTCGCCGCGCGCGGGCGCGCTGGTCGTGAGGTAGAAGAGCCCGTGCTGATCGGTCGTGGCGACCGCGGCGGCATCGACCGAGGCGGTCACGCGCGCGCCTGCGACCGCGGCGTTGCTGCCTTGCGCGGTCACGCGCCCCTGCATCGTGATGACCTGATCGGTCCAGCGACCCACCAGGACCGAGCCCGATTGCTGCTGGAACGTGAAGGTGCCGACGTAGTGGTCGCCGACCTTCTCGCCCGCGAGGGTGCCCGCCGGGAGGGCGTCGGGCAGGCACGCCAGGATCGCGCTGAAGCCGCCTGACTCCAGGGTCCCGCTGATGCGCGCGGTGTTCGGCTCGTTCGGGGCCCAGGTCTGGTCGAAGTGACCTTGGGCGTCGACCTGGATGTTCTGGCAGCACCACATGACGGCCTGGTCGCCGCACGCCGAGACATCGATGTTGGGGTCGAAGAAGATCTGCCAAGGGACCTCGCCCGGGCCGTCGTCGCAGCCCGGGGGGTCTTGCTGGGCGTCGCGCGCGTCGAGCTCATCGACGAGGCAATCGCCGTCGGCGTCCGCGTGGACGCTCTCGATCACGTCCGGTTTGCCGTCGCCGTCCGTGTCGGGCGCGCTGGTGTGCGTCGGGTCGAGCTCGTCCGGATCGCGCTTTCCGTCGCCGTCCGTGTCGGCCGCCGACGGGCTCGACCCGAGCAGCGCCTCGCGCGCGTTGAGGAGCGTGTCTTGATCGTCGTCCGAGTTCGGGTCGAGGCAGCGCTGCTCGACGCAGAGGCCCGAGGCGCAATCGCCGCTCTCGCCGCAGGTCTCGCCGAGACCGCGTCGAGCCTCGTCGGCGCACGAAGCAAGGACGAACGACAACGCGAGGAACACGCGCATGGGGACCTCCGGGTCAGGGATCTGGTCCGAGCGAAGCGAGCGTGCGCGTGGCGACCGAGGGGGTCAAGGCGCCGGCGCCCCTCGGCCGGAGCGTCGGGCGCCGCGACCAGAACGCGGTTCTGCGAGCTACTCTTATGATTTTATTACTCTTTTAGACCAATGGACCGCGCCCATCCGGCGGCTCCCGAGTAATTAATTTATCATATCAACAATTGTCGCACGTACACGGCCTGCACAGACCGCGGCGCGCGAACGACTCGCTGCGGCAGTCCCTCGGAACCTATCTCGGAGCCCTCGCACCATGATCCTTCGCAGCCTTTCGCTTTCAATCATCACCGCGGCCGCCACGCTGGTTTCCGCCGCTTCCGCCCAGGCCGGAAAACCCGACCCGAGCCGAGCCGACGCGCCGCTCGAACCCGACACGTGCGGCGCCTTCAAGACCGACCCGCGCGTCGCCGCGCACCTCACCGTGACCTGCAGCGACGACCACGCCAGCTACTGGGACTGCCGCCCCGCCGGCCTGTGGGCCACTGTCGACAGCGCATGTGGCGAGGACCCGATCACCTTCGGCCGCCATCCCGCATGCACGCTCGCCGCGGACGGCATCGAAGGCCGCCTCACCCCCGCCCACACGGAGCTCTTCGCGCTCCTCGCGGTGACCGACGGCGAGCCCTGGATGAAGTGCCGCCAGGGCCCCGAGCACCCCGCGGGCCTCGGCATGCTGGGCCTCGGGTTCATGCGCGCCAAGGACAAGGCCGCGACGCTCGTCGCGCTGATCGAGCCCTCACGCGCGAACGCCCTCGGCGGCGACGGGAAGGTCCTCGCCGTGCAGGCGCTCTGGCGCATGGGCGCGCGCGACACCGACGCGGCGATGGCGGCCGTGCTCCCGACGGGAACGGGCGTGCTCGGCTTCCGCGCCTACATCCTGCAGGTCCTCTCGCTGTGGGGCTCCAACGCCGCGATCCCGTACTGCATGCAGGCGATTGGAGGCCAGCACACGGAGACCGCGCGCGCCTGCGCGAGCTACCTTGCCGATCGCGCTCACGCCGAGGCGGTGCCGCTCATCGTTCGGAACATCGATCGGCTCGAGGTCGAGGGCCTCATCGCGCTCGGACGGCTCGGCGCTGGAAACGCGCGCGCAAAGTCCGTGCTCGACGAGAAGGCCGAGTCCGGAGGCAACGCCTTCATCGCCGCACGCATCGCGCTCGCGGAGCTTGGCAGCACGACCGCCCTCAAGGAGATCCAGGCGCGCCTCGCGAGCGTGAGCGACCTGCGCGGCGAGGTCCTGACGCTCGCCCACGCGACCGGCAAGAAGGTCAAGGCGGACATCATCGCGTGGCTGTCGCGTGAGCAGGCACGCCTCGCCAAAGAGGACAAACTCGCCGCCGCGCGTGCGCTGATCGTGCGCGCCCAGCTCGGGGATCCCAAGGCCATCGCGCAGCTCGCCGAGAAGCTCGACGACTCGGATGCGGACATCCGCAAGAGCGCGCTGGCGGCCATCGGCGGCGCGTTCGGAACGCTGGAGCAGGGCGCCGGTCGGCGCATCGTACCGGACAAATCCCTCATCCCGGCGCTCAAGGCGTTCTACGGCGTCGAGCAGGACCCGGACCTCAAGGCGTCTGCCGTCGGCGCGTGGGCCGACTTGGTCGCCGCGACATCACTCTGAGCGGCTTGCGCACCGGGGCGGGCTGGCGGCGACCCCCGCGGGCGCGTCGGCCCCCTCGGACTCATGCGCGAATAATCTAATAATTCAAACATGTTGCGCCCGTTGCGCGCGTCCGCGAGGTTGCCATGATAGCGTCGTCGACGATGACCTTCCACCGTGCAGCTCCGTCAGCGCGACAGCCCGTGCGCACGCGCGAGCGGATGGTCGGCGGGGCGCTCGCAGCGGCTCTGGTGCTGAGCGTGGCGGCGTGCCCGAGCGCGACGCGCGTGCCCGACGACGCGCCGACGCACGCGCCGGCCGATCTGACGCCCGGTCCGACGTCCGAGCCGCGGCCCGCCGCTGCGCCGCCGCCGCCCCCGTGCGAGCGCCTGCTGGCACCTCAGCGCGCCGGGACGGCGGGGGTAGCCGT
>SXIE01000039.1 GCA_005772945.1 Pseudomonadota bacterium | reverse complement strand
GATCTCGATCTCGCCCTCGCGCGTGAGCAGGCTGACCGACCCCATCTTGCGCAGGTACATCCGCACCGGGTCGTTGGTCTTGCCGTAGGTGTCGGCGAGCACCTTCTCGGCCGCGTTCTGCTTCCGCAGCGCGCGCTCCTCCTCGTCCTCCGGCGACGGCTTGAGGACCGACGGGTCCTCGACCACCTCGATGCGATGCTTGTTCTTCAGAAACTCGAACATCCGGTCGAGCTTCTCTTGATCGAGCGCGCCCTCGGGCAGGATGCGGTTCACCTCTTGATACGTGAGGTAACCGCGCTCGGTCCCGAGCGTGATGAGCTTCTTGAATTCGCGCGTCTGCGTGAGCTTCGCCATGGTCCCCTAATCCCGAGTCACCCCGAGCCCTTCGATCTGTGTGTCGATTTCGGCGCGCTCCCGCATGAGCTTTTGCCGTGCGACCATCACCTCGAGAGCCCCGATTTCGTCGCGTTGCAGTGAAGCGCGCCGCTCGTCCCGTTTCAACGCATCGAGCTTCCGTTCGATCGCGTCGCGCTTCAACGTTTTCACCAACTGTTCGTAGTATCCGCGCGCCGCTTCCTCGGAAACGACGGCCCGCTCGGCCATGCGCCTCAGCAGCCGATCCCGCATCGCCCCGACCGGCAGGTGCCCCAGCACCTCGCCGAGCGTCCCAACCTCGACACTCGCGATCGCATTCGCGAACGCCCGCGCACCCGCGTGATGAATCAGGTCGGCCGTGTCGTGCGCCAGGTAGAGCGCGCGCGCCTCGACCGACACCGCCAAGAGCTCGATCATGCGAAACTCGCGCTCGGGCACCGTGCGCGCGTCCTCGGCCTCCTCGAGACTTCCCCCGCCAGGCCCCTCCGCCGCTGCCGCGCCCTGCCCTGCCTCCAGCAGTCGTGGCCGCGGACGATGGCCCGCACCACGCGCGATCTCGCGTACCGTCTTGTCGTCGATACCGAGCGTTTCGGCGACTTTTCGTTCGTACAGCGCACGCTCGGACGGATCGGCGATCTCGGCCAAGACCCCCGCCAGCGCCTCGACCGCCGCCTTCGCGCCCCGCGCATTGTCGAGCGCCCGCGCCTCGTGCATCGCCTTGTCGAGCAGGTACTCGAACCCCGGCACCGCCCGCTCGATCAGGGCCTCGAGCGCCTCGCGCCCATGCTTGCGTACATAGCTGTCCGGATCCTCGCCGTCGGGCAAGGTCGCGATCTGAATCGGCAAGCCCTCGGCGAGAGCAAGCTGCGCCGCCTTGCGCGCCGCCTCGCGTCCTGCACCATCGCCGTCGTAGAGCGCCACGACGCGCGCGACGAAGCGGCGGAGGAGCCGGCACTGCGCCGCCGTGAGCGCCGTCCCCAGCGGCGCGATCACGTGCCCGAGCCCCGCCTGGGACAGGCTCACCAAGTCCAGGTTGCCTTCGACCAGGATCGCGCACGCGGCCTTGCGTAAGGCCGGGCGCCCCTCGAACACCCCGAAGAGCGTGTCGCCCTTCTGGTAGACCGGCGAGTCGGGCGAGTTGACGTACTTCGCGACCGACGGATCGGTCGTGTCGAGCGTCCGCCCCGAAAACCCGAGGACCTCGCCCGCGACGTTGCGAATCGGGAACATGAGCCGGTTGCGAAACCGGTCGTAATAGCCGCCACCCTGCTTCTTGACGACCAGGCCGAGCGCTTCGGCGACCGCCAAGTCGACGTCCTGCCGCTGCAGGGCGACGCAAAGCCCGTCCCAGCGATCGGGCGCGCAGCCAAGCCCAAAGCGCGTCGCCGTCTCGCGCGTGACGCCGCGCTTCTCGAGGTAGAGGCGCGCCGCCCCACCGTCGGCCCCATCTAATGTTGCGACGTAGAACTCGAGCGCGACGCGCCCAACCGTGTAGTAGCCATCGCGCACCGGCTTGGCAGGCCGCGATCCGCCCTCACGCACGTCGGCGCCGCCCTGCCACGCGCGCGGCTCGGGCACGGCCATGCCGGCCCGCTCGGCCAGCTGCCTCACAGCCTCCGGGAAGCTGTAGCCGTTCATCTCGCGCACGAACGTCAGCACATCCCCGCCGGTCTGGCAGCCGAAGCAGTAGAAGAACTGCCGGTCTGCGTGCACATGAAAGGATGGCGTCTTCTCGCCATGGAACGGGCACAGGCCCTTCCAACTCGTGCCGGCCTTCTTGAGCTGCACGTAGTCGCCCACGACCGAAACGATGTCGTTTCGCTCGCGCACCTCGGCGACAAATGCTTCGTCGAAGGCACCCGACACGAGTTCAGTCCCCTTGGCGCTTCAGGGCCGAAATTTCGTCGCGGGCAAGCGCTTCGCGCTCTTCGCGAACGAAAAACCGCCGGAGGGTAAGGATTCGAGGCCGCTTGTCAACTTCGGAATCGGCCCGCCCGCCCATCGGACGGCAAGTGGGCGCGGGGCGCGCTCCTCGCGGCTTGGAACGTTCTTTGACGCCCTCAGCCCATCATCAACGGCGCCAGCCCCATCGCCAGGTTGAGATCGCCATCCATCTGGATGCGCCCCATGAAGAAGGCCTGCATCGGGTCGAGCTCGCGCCGCGTGAGCGCGACGAAGTCGTCGAAGCTCATCGTGATCTTCGTGGCGGGGTCGGCGACCTTGGGCGCCTCGCCGCCGAACGTCATCGTCAGCTTGTGCGCGCCGCTGGCGGTCGTGATGGCGACCTGGATATCCCCTTTGATCGCGCGCACCTGCTCGGTCTTGCGCGTGATGCCGAAGATCTTCGCGATCTGCTTGGCGTCGATGGCGCGGTCACCGGCCTTGGCCTTGATCGCGTCGCGGATCGAGCCGGCGACGAACGCGCGCAGGTCCTCGGTGGTCAGCGAGATTTGCAGCGGCGGGTTCGTCGCGGTGCCCTCGGGAATCGTCAAGCGCCCGCCCTCGAAGCCCATCGCCCAGGTGCCGCCGGTCTCCCCGCTCACATGGATGAGGAGCTTGTCGGGCGCAGCGCCGGCGGGCGCGGGCTCGTTCTGGAGCGCGGCCTCGACGGCCTGGAAGAAGGCGCCCGGGGTGATGTCGGCAGGCAGATTGGCGAAATCGGTCATGAGGAGCTCCGCAACGCGAGGGGGCTTTCTCATGCGACATGCCATGGCTGCCGTCAAGACAGCGCGTGCGCCCGTGCGCCCGTGCGCCCGGTGCGCCCGGTGTGGTGATACGAAACCTCGGCGCCGAACGGCCGGGTGCGGTTGCGGTTGCGCGAAGCCCGCGGATGTCCGAGCCTCGGGCCGTGTCGCTCGTCGCCGTGGCCGTCCCGGTTCCGCTGCTCAGGCTGTTCACCTACCGCCTGCCGGAAGGGATGTGCGCGCCGATCGGCGCGCGGGTGCGGGTGCCCTTTGGGCCACGGCAGCTGGTCGGCGTGGTCATGGGAACGGCGGCCGAAACCGACGTAGCTGGCACGCTTCGCGACGTGAGTTCAGTCCTCGACGAGGCTCCGCTCCTCAGCGACAAGCAGCTAGCGCTCGTCCGCTGGTTGGCCGACTACTACCTGGCACCCCCGGGCGATGCGGTCGCGCTGCTCCTCCCGCCGCGCATGGTCGAGGGTGCCGAGGCGCCGCGCACGCAGACGAGCCAGACCGTTCGACTTGCCGAGCCCGCAGGGGACGTACCGAAGCTCGGGCAGAAGATGAGCGACGTGCTCGCATGGGTCACGGCCCATGGCGAGGCCTCGACGGACACCGTGCGCGCCGCGACGGGCGCCTCGCTCGATACGCTGAGGCGCCTCGCCGAGCGTGGCCTCGTGACGCTCGAGACCACCCAGCGTCATCGCGATCCGATGAGCGGCGTCGCGATGGCCCAGCTGCGCTCTCCGGTTGCGCGCGACTTCGCGTTGACGGGCGAGCAGGCGGCCGCGCGCGACGCCATCCAGGCCGCCTTCGGGAGCTACCGCGGCTTCCTGCTCCACGGCATCACGGGCTCGGGCAAGACCGAGGTCTACCTCGCGCTCATCGAGGCGGCGCTCGCCCGCGGCGAGGGCGCCATCGTGCTCGTACCGGAGATCGCGCTCACGCCCCAGCTCGTGTCGCGCTTCCGCATGCGCCTTGGCGAGCGCGTCGCGGTGCAGCACTCGGGCCTCGATCCGATGGCGCGCCACGAGCAATGGTTGCGCATACGTGCAAGTGAATTGCCGGTGGTCGTCGGCGCGCGCTCCGCCCTCTTCGCGCCGATCCCTCGTCTCGGCCTCATCGTCGTCGACGAGGAGCACGATGGGTCTTTCAAGCAGGACGTCTCGCCGCGGTACCACGGACGCGACGTCGCCCTGGTGCGCGGCCACCTCGAGGGCTGCCCGGTGGTCCTCGGATCGGCGACCCCGTCGGTCGAGTCCTGGATCAACTGCGAGCGCGGCAAGCTGACCCGCCTCGTCCTCGCCTCCCGCACCGGCGCGCACCTGCCGAGCGTCGAGCTGGTCGACCTCCGCCAGACGCCGACCCTCGACGCCGATCACATCCTGTCGAAGCCGCTGGTCGAGGCCCTCGGCGCCACCGTCGCGGCGGGCCAACAGGCGCTTCTCTTTCTCAACCGCCGCGGCTACGCGACCAGCATCCAGTGCGGCGCGTGCGGCGAACCCTTGGCCTGCGACGCCTGCAGCGTCAGCTATACCTGGCACCGTCACCGCGCGCGCCTCGTCTGTCACTACTGCGACGAGGCCCGCACCCTCCCGC
Source organism: Pseudomonadota bacterium (assembly GCA_005772945.1). Next base: position 134 of record SXIE01000039.1, on the reverse strand, counting down.
CGGTGTGCCCCTCCTGCGGTCGCGCCGAGCTCGCCGAGATCGGCTACGGCACCGAGCGCGTCGAGGCGCGCCTCGAGACGCTATTGCCCGGCGCGCGCATCGCGCGCATGGACCGCGACACCACGCGCGGCAAG
>SXIE01000359.1 GCA_005772945.1 Pseudomonadota bacterium | reverse complement strand
GGCAGCGTCGAAGGGCCAATAGAACGGCACCGAGGGGATGTCTTCCGGGTCCTCGATGACGAACATCGTCGGCGGCCGGAACGTCGAGGGCGTGGCCGCAACCTCGGTGCCGTCGGTCGCAGGCAGGTTCGCGGGCGCGATCTCTTCTTGCCCGCCGTTCTCGCGGGTCGCCCAGAACTCGCACGAGGCGTTGGCGGCGACCTGGCCGACGGTCGGGTAGCTCGAGGCGTACTTGAGCATCATCTGCCAGGGGAGGAGCAGCGCGGCCCGCTCGCCGTCCGAGATGCTCGCGTCGCTGGCGCAGGCGATCTCGAGCGGGGCCATCGCGAGCGAGACGCCGAACGCGCTGTCCGCCAGGAGATCGAGGGCCGCGAGCTCGTCGTCGCCGAGGGCGCCGTAGCCGTCGATGAGGAGCTCGCCCGTGTCCAACGTCGCGTCGTCGAGCGACGTGAAGGCGGCTTCGACGAAGGCGCCGTCGCTGCCCACAAAGCGCGCACCGCGGGCGCCGGTCTCGGGATCGGTGAAGGTCGTCGCCGAGAGCTCGTACGCGCCCTCGCCCCAGGTCAGGGTCGCGTGGAGCCCGTCGCTCTCGACCGTAACCGCGACGGTGACGGAGGGATCGGTCGGCGGCGGATCCAGGACCTCGGACTCGGTCTCGGACGCGATCTCGGACTCGGTCTCGGACGCGATCTCGGACGCGATCTCGGACGCGATCTCGGACGCGATCTCGGACTCGGTCTCGGACGCGATCTCGGACGCGACCTCGGACGCAACCTCGGACGCGACCTCGGACGCGACGTCGGACGCGACCTCGAACCCGACATCCCCCCCTGTCGTGTCGCCCTGGACCTCATTCACAACCACCACAGTATCGCCGGCGTCTCCGGTCGTACCCTCCTCATCCCCGCCGCAGGCGGCGACGAACGCGCCCACGAGCCCACAGGCAAGCCAGTGCAATACGCCCACGCGCCGGAGTTCGGTCATCGGACATCCCCCAAATTGGCAAGCCATCCTCACGGTGAACGGTCGTGAGTGCGGCGATTCGTGCTGTTGATCAGGTCAGTTGCGCGATCGGCGCAGTCTGCTCGAACGATAACCCACCCTAGTGCATTTTCGCGCAGATGCCAACCGCCGGCACCGCCCGACCCGCCCACGAAGCGTCATCGCGGTCGTCTTTTGCCCTCGCCTGGTCTAGGGTCCGCGCCGTGAATCGCCCACCGCCCCCATCGACCGCCCGCAAGGCCCGCGTCCAGGTCCCCGAAGCCCTCGGCGGCGCCCGCCTCGACAAGGTCCTGGCCCAGCTCGTCCCCGAGCTCTCGCGCCGCGAGGCCCGCAAGGTCCTCGCCATGGGCGCCGTCACCATCGGCAAGAAGCGCGTGCGCATCGCCTCCTGGGAGGTACGCGCCGGCGACGACATTGCGCTGACCTGGCACCCCGACGTCCTCGTGCCCGAGCACTTCGCGCTCGAAATCGTCTACCAGGACGCCGCCATCGCCGTTGTTTCAAAGCCCTCCGGCCAGCTCTCGCAGGGCTCCGAGCTCGGCGACGTCGGTTCGCTTCAATATGCGTTGATGCGGCACTTCGGCCAGCACGTGCGCCTCATGCATCGCCTCGACAAGGGCGCCAGCGGCCTGCTCGTCGCCGGCCTCGGCCCCGACGCGACCGCCTTCCTGACCCCTCAATTCCGCGCCCACGCGCTCGAGCGCCGCTACCTCGCCCTCACCGCCGGCACGCCGGCCGAGGGTCGCTGCTCGGTCCCGATCGTCATCGCCGGACGCGAGGCGCGCGCCGCCCGCCCCGGCGAGGATGGACTGCCCGCGGGCACCGACGTCACGGTCCTCGAGCACTTCGCGGACACCCCGCTCGGCCCCGTCTCCCTCGTCGGCGCCTCGCTCACGACCGGCCGCACCCACCAGATCCGCATCCACATGCAGGCCCTCGGCGCGCCGCTGGTCGGCGACCCCGAGTACGGCGGCCCCGCGGCCGAGCGCCTCGCCCTTCACGCCGCCACGCTCGGCTTCAACCACCCGGACGGAACGCCGCGCCGCTTCGAGCGCGCGCCCGACGCTGACTTCTGGCAGACCGCCGGCCTCCCACCCCGTCCGGTCGTCCCTGCCCCCCCCGCGGCACGGTCGGAATGCGCAGGATGACGACGACCCCGACGGCGCCGAGCGTCACGACGAACACCTGCGGCCACCCGCTCGGCGCGATGAAGATCGCCGAGATGGCGACCGACACGACCACCGTCAGCACAATCACCAGGCGGAACCGCGGCTCGAGCGTGCCGGTCTTGCGCCAACGGTAGAGCAGCGGGCCCGCGAAGCGGTTCTCGAGCAACGCCACATAGAGTTTCTTCGACGAACGCACCCAGCACACCGCCGATAGCACCAGGAACGGCGTCCCGGGAATGACCGGCAGCAGCACCCCGAGCACGCCGACGACCGCCGACGCGATCCCCGCCGCCATCCAAAGGACGCGCGCCCAGCGCGACGGATCCAGCCGCACGTCGCGGTGGAACGTGCCCCGCGCCGCGCGCCAGTCGGCGCGGCTCGCCTCGCGTGCACGCGCTCTCGCAGACGCTCCGCCGCCGACGCCGCGCCGCGCTTTCGCGCCAGCAGACGTTCCAGACCGGCGTTTGTCGCTCGTGGCCATCGGACTCCCGAGGGCCGCCGCCTTCGGCCGCCCTCGCCCGCTATCGTCGCACACGCGACGCGACTGCGACCTTGAAATCGCCGCGCGTTCGTGAGACGCGCTCGCGGCCATGTTCGCTCGCAAGCCCTCACGCCCCCCGCCCGCGCCATCATCCGCCGCGACTCCCGCCCAGAGCCGCCCGGCCGCGCCCGCCCGCGCCCGCGCCCGCGCCCACATGGCCTTCGCCGACCACCAGGGCCAGATCCTCGAGCACCCCGAGCTCGAGATGCTCGGCTGGGATGGCGAATGCTGGCGCCCGCTGGCCGACGACGAGCTCGTCCCGCTCCCGCGCGGCAGCGACCTCTTCACGCTGCCCGGCCGCCGCGCCGCCGGCTTCGATCGCCAAGCCGACGAGGTCGTCGTCTTCGACGAGCCCGGCACGACCGCCGTCGCCTGCTTCATCGCGCCCGCCTATCTGAGGATGCTGCTGCCCGCCTATGAGTCACTGGCGGACGCCCCCGCCCTGCCGCTCTTCGGCTACAGCGCCGTCGGGATCCGCAACGGCGAATTCGTCACGGCGACCCTGCGCGTCGACGACGACACCCGCCAAGATCCCTACCGCTTCGACCTCGACGACATCACCAAGCGCGTCGCCGCGCGCCTCGCCGCGCACCCGCAGAACCGCCTCATCGGCCATCTCGAGCACTGCGCCCTCACCTACCACTGCCGCGCCGCGCAGAACTATTTCCTCGATCGCTTCGAAGCCCCGATGCCCGCGGCCCCGACCTGCAACGCGCTCTGCGTCGGCTGCATCAGCTTCCAACCGAAGGCCGGCGACGACATCCCGACGGCCGCCCACGATCGCATCGGCTTCGCGCCGACCCCGGAAGAAATCGCCGAGCTGGCCCTCGGACACATCGCGCGCGTCGGCGCCGACGCCGTCGTCTCCTTCGGCCAGGGCTGCGAGGGCGAGCCGCTCATGCAGGCCCCGCAACTCGAAGCCGCCGTGCGCCTCATCCGCCAGCGCGAGCCCCGCGGCATCGTCAACCTCAACTCGAACGCCTCGCGCCCCGACGCCGTCGCCCGCCTCATGGACGCCGGCCTCGACTCCTTGCGCATCTCGACCAACAGCGCGCGCGCCGCCATCTACCACGCCTACTACCGCCCGCGCGGCTACACCTTCGACGACGTCCGCCGCTCGTCCAAAATCGTCCGCGCCCGCGGCGGCTACGTCATGCTCAACTACTTCGTCTTCCCGGGCGTGACCGACACGGCCGCGGAGCTCGAGGCACTCACCAGCTGGATCGCCGACGATCAGATCGACATGGTCCAGCTACGCAACCTCAACATCGACCCCGAGATGTACCTCGCGACCGTACGGGACGCGGGTCACAGCGGCGAGCCGATGGGGCTCCGCACCTGGCTGGTCGAGCTGCGCCGCCGCTTCCCGCTGCTGCGCTTCGGCTACTTCAACCCCCCGCGCCGCGTGATGGCCGAGCCCGCGCCGGCCGTCGTCTGAGTCGCGCGCGAACGAACGCGCTGCGGCGCCCCGTCCACCAAGGTCCGGTATGCCGATCTACGAGTATCGTTGTGACAGCTGCGGTCAGCACCTCGAGGTCCTCCAGAAGATGAGCGACGCCCCGCAGACGACCTGCAAGCACTGCGGCGCCGACGCCCTCCAGCGCGTCATGAGCCGCACCTCGTTCGTGCTCAAGGGCAGCGGCTGGTACGCGACCGACTACGCCTCGAGCGCGTCCAAGGCCCCCGCCAGCGAGAGGTCGGACGGCGACGCCGCGCCGGCGACGCCCAAGCCGACGCCCGAAGCCAAGCCCGCCGCGACCAAGCCCGCCGCGACCAGCGACACCAAGTCGAAGAGCGATTGAACGCCGGCGCGCGGGCTCGCCCCGTGCACGCTCCCACCGCGCGAAAACGACGCTCCCGGCCGGCTTGACCCGCGTGGGGGCACATGTTACCCCGAGCCAGCTTGGGAGGCGGCCTAGCCGCAACGCGAGCGCCCGCAGCGACGACATACTCTCGCTGCGGGGACAGCCTGGCTCGGCCGGGCCTTCTGGCCTCAACTTCTCGCCGGGGGCGACCTGGGCTCGCCAGGCCTTCTGGCTCTCTTGCAGGGGTTTCAGTGGACTCGAACTACGCGCCGTACGTCCCGGTCGTCGCGTGCAGCATCTTGGTGGTCGGCATGGCCGCCCTCATCCTGCTGCTCAACCGCATGCTGGGCCCGCGGCGGTCCACGCGTGAGAAAGGCATCCCGTACGAGTCCGGCGACGAGCCGCTCGGCAAGCCGCGTCACCGCTTCTCGGTGAAGTTCTACATGACCGCCATCCTCTTCCTCCTCTTCGATTTGGAGGTGGTGTTCATCTACCCGTGGGCCGCGAAATATAACGATTTTCTGGCCGACAGCGCGTTCGGCGGGATCGCGTTCGGCGGCATGATGTTCTTCATCGCGGTGCTCACGCTCGGGCTCGTTTACGAGTGGAAGCGTGGCGCGATGAACTGGGAGTGACGCGATGTCCGCCAACGCCGCCCTCGCCATCACCACCCGCTTCCCCGATGCCATCGTCTCGCAGCACGCCTGGCGTGGCGACGACACGGTCGTGGTCAAGCGCGAGTATCTCCTCGAGATTTGTCGATTTCTACGCGACGATCCCGCGATGGACTTCAAGATGCCGATCGACGTCTGCGGCGTCGATTACTTGGGGTACAAGACACCGCGCTTCGAGGCCGTCTACCACCTCTACAGCGTGACCCATAAGAAGCGCATTCGCCTGAAGGTCGAGGTTCCCGAAGGCGACTGCGTGGTCCCGTCGGTGATCTCGATTTGGCGTGGGGTCGACTGGTTCGAGCGCGAGGCCTGGGACCTCATCGGCATTCGCTTCGAAGGCCACCCGGATCTCCGGCGCATCCTGACGAACGAGGAGTTCGTGGGGCACGCGCTGCGCAAGGACTACCCGCAGCGCGGCTATCAGCCGCTCATGCCGATGCCCACGCTCCCGAGCGAGGTCTGACCGATGGACCACGACGCCTCTCACGCCGCCCACGCGCATCGCCCCGCCCCGCCGGTGAAGCACGACGAACAGTTCCACACCGAGTACCTGCAGATCGCGATGGGCCCGTCGCACCCGGCGACCCACGGCACGATGCAGATGATCCTGACGCTCGATGGCGAGACGGTCATCGATGTCGACGTCAAGATCGGCTACCTCCATCGCGGCTTCGAGAAGATGGCCGAGGTGGCGACCTACAACCAGGTCATCCCGTACACGGACCGCCTGAACTACTGCTCGCCGATGTGCAACAATGTCGGTTGGGTGCTCGCGGTCGAGAAGGCGCTCGGCGTCGACGTGACCCCGCGCTGCAAGTGGATCCGGATGATCGTCGCCGAGATTGCGCGCATCACCGACCACCTGACGGCCATCGCTGCAGGCGCGCTCGAGCTCGGCGGGTTCACGCCGTTCCTCTATTGCGTGCAGGGACGCGAGGCGCTCTGGGACGTCATCGAAGAGCTCACCGGCGCGCGCATGACGAACTCGTACACGCGCGTGGGCGGCCTCAAGCACGACCTCTATCCGAAGTTCGGGGACCGCTACCGCGAGGCGAAAGCCGAGATCTTGCGCCTCATGAAGGACGCGGACACGCTGCTCACGCGCAACCGCATCTTCTATGACCGCATGGCCGGCGTCGGCGCCATCAGCGCAGCCGACGCGATCGAGTACGGCTTCACTGGCCCGTGCCTCCGCTCGGCCGGCGTCGACTACGACGTGCGCGTCGCGGCGCCCTACCTCTATTACGACAAGGTCGACTTCGACGTCCCGGTCGGCCACAAGGGCGACAACTACGACCGCTACCTCGTGCGCCAGGCCGAGATCTACCAGTCGTTCCGCATCATCGATCAGTGCTTGGCGAGCATCCAGCCGGGCCCGGTCGACATCGCCGACTGGCGCATCGTCTTGCCGCCGAAAGAGGCGGTCTACAACACGATCGAAGGGATGATCGCGCACTTCAAGATCATCATGGAAGGCGTGAAGGTCCCGGCCGGCGAGGTTTACGGCTACACCGAGGCCGCCAACGGCGAGCTCGGGTTCTACATCGTGTCGGACGGATCGGGCCGCCCCTGGCGCGTGAAGGTGCGGCCGCCGTGCTTCGCGGTCATGCAGGCGCTCAAGCCGATGATCGTCGGCGGGTCGCTGGCGGACATCATCCCGACGTTCGACACCATCAATATGATCGGCGGCGAAGTGGATCGCTGACAGGCGCTGCCTGCCCCTGATAGGCGCTGATGGCGCCACAGCCGCTCGTGACGAAGGCCGAGGAACATGCCGACGCTCAAGATCGATGGACAAGAGGTCACGGCCCCGCCCGGGGCGACCATCCTGCAGGCTGCGGCCCAGCTCGGGATCGAGATCCCGACGTTCTGCTACCACCCGGGGTTGTCGGTCGCGGCGAACTGCCGGATGTGTCTGTGCGACACGAACAAGTCGCCCAAGCCCGTGCCGTCGTGCCACGCGCAGGTGATGGACGGCATGGAGGTCCAGACCCAGTCGGACCGCATCGTGCGCACGCGCAAAGC
>SXIE01000358.1 GCA_005772945.1 Pseudomonadota bacterium | reverse complement strand
GGCGGCGGCTTCCTCGGGCTCGAGATGGCCGAGAACCTGACGCACCGCGGGCTCGTCGTGACCATCGTCGAGAAGGCGCCGCAGGTCATGCCGCCGCTCGATCGCGATGTCGCGCTGCGGGTCGGCGAGCATCTGACGACCCACGGGGTGACGCTGCGTCTCTCGGAGGGCGTGAGCGCGATCGAGTCGGTGGCGGGCGAGCGCCTCTTGGTCAAGACCGCCGCGGGCAGCGCGATCGAGGCCGATCTGGTCATCCTCGCTATCGGGGTGCGGCCCGAGACGACGCTCGCGCGCGACGCGGGGATCGCGCTCGGCGCGTTCGGTGGGGTCGTGGTCGACGCGAGCATGCGCACGTCGGCGCCGGGGATCTGGGCGGTCGGCGACGTGGTCGAGAATTACGACGTGGTGCTCGAGCGGCCGACGCTCATGCCGCTGGCGGGTCCGGGGAATCGGCAGGGGCGCGTCGCGGCCGCGTCGATAGCGGGGCGCGAGGGTCACGTCGCCAGCTTCCGGGGCATCCAGGGCACGGCGATCGTCGGTGTCTTCGGGATGATGGTCGCGACGACGGGCGCGAGCGAGAAGGGCCTCACGCGCGCGGGGCGCACCGACTTCGACGTCGTGCATCTCCATCCGGGAAGTCACGCCGGGTATTACCCGGGTGCCAAGCCGATCCACCTGAAGCTCATCTTCGAGACGCCGTCGGGGCACGTGTTGGGCGCTCAGGCGGTCGGCGCGGATGGGGTCGACAAGCGCATCGACGTCATCGCGATGGCGCTGCAGCTGGGCGCGACGGTCTTCGACTTGGCGGAAGCGGAGCTCTGCTACGCGCCGCAATTCGGCGCCGCCAAGGATCCGGTCAACGTGGCGGGCATGATGGCCGCGAACGTGCTGAACGGCGACATGCCGCAGGCGACGTGGTCCGAGCTCGCGGGCGCGGACCCGGCGCAAGTCACGCTCCTCGATGTGCGGCAGCCCGAGGAGTTCGCGCGCGGGCACGTCCCGGGGGCGCTGCTGATGCCGTTGCCGACCTTGCGGCAGGCGTTCGAGACGCTCGATCGGCGGCGCCCGATCCTGGTGTATTGCGCGGGCGGCCAGCGCGCGTATTACGCGCAGCGCTTCCTCCTGCAGCAGGGGTTCGAGGTGCGGAGCCTGTCGGGCGGATGGCTGACGTACGTCGCGAATCGCGAGTCCCCGGCGCCCTGAGCCCCGCGCGGACCCCGTGGCCCATGGGACGACTCTCGTGCTGTCCCATGGGACGGCCGGCGGCGTGAGGCCGCGGGTCGCCCTGTCATGCGGTCGTGGTGGTGGCGCGCGGCTTGCTCTCACGACTGCCTGCGCACATCGCGCATGAACAGGAGGCAGGTCGTGAGAGCGAGGGCTTGGCGTCGCGGCGGCGTGGGGGTGGTCGGGGCGCTGGTGGTGGCGTCGGCGCTAGGGGGCCTGGCGGGCGCGGCGCGCGCGGGTGCGACGTGCTCTCCGCTCGGCGATGGTCGCGAGCAATGCATGGCGGGGATCCGCAGCGACACGGTCGAGGCCACGGTGGCGACGGCCGGTGGGCAGCGCATGTCGCAGTGGTGCTGGGCGGCGAGCATCGCGATGGTGTTCCGCTACTACGGCTACGAGGTCGCGCAGGAGCGCATCGTGGCCGAGACGTTCGGTCAGGTCGTCAATATGCCGGGGACGACGCAGCAGATTCTGACGACGCTCAGTCGCGAGTGGCAGGACGATCGCGGGCGGCGCTTCCAGGTCACGGCAGGGCTCGTGTCGCGCGAGGATGCGGCCCGCGAGCTGGCGGCCGACCGACCGCTCATGGTCGGGACGCTCGGGCACGCGATGGTGCTGACGGCGCTCGGGTACGTGAAGGATCCCTGGAACGGTGACAGCGTGACGCAGGCCATCGTGCGGGACCCGTGGCCGGGTCGCGGGCGGCGCGAGCTCATGCCCGAGGAGTGGAATGGGGCCGACATGCTGCTCGGGATCCGGGTGGCGGGTCCGCAGACAGGGCCGGTGGCGCGGGCGAGCAAGCCCGTGGCGATGCCCGCGCCGGTCGTGGCGCCGCTCGTGGCGCCGGAATTCCAGGAGCCGCTCAGCGAGGACTTCGACGGGGACGAGGTCGCGACCGAGCCCGATTGGGACGCCCTCCTGCTTCTGCTCAGTCAGCTCTGACACGGTGGTCCTCGGGGTATCCTCTTCCCCCCTCGGCGCCGCGAGGGGGATACGGTAAGGTGCGCGGCGCCGGGTCGGAGGCGGCTCGGCGGGCGGCACGGAGGAGGGCGAGGATGACGCGCGGGTGGGTCTGGATGGCGTTCGGGTTGGTGGCGTGCGCGGGGGATGGGGCCGAGCGGGGCGAGGTGGGTGCGGAGGTCGACGCTGTGACTGCGTCCGACGTGGCCGAGGCGAGCGTCGCGCCAGAGGTCGAGGTCGAGATCGAGATCGCGTCCGAGACCGAGTCCGAGACCGAGTCCGAGTCCGAGTCCGAGATCGAGTCCGAGATCGCGTCCGAGACCGCGTCCGAGACCGCGTCCGAGACCGCGTCCGAGACCGCGTCCGAGACCGCGTCCGAGGTCGAGTCCGAGACCGAGCACGAGTCCGAGTCCGAGACCGAGTCCGAGACCGAGTCCGAGATCGAGTCCGAGATCGAGTCCGAGACCGCGTCCGAGATCGCGTCCGACAGCTCGCCGACGTTTCCTCCGCTCGACGCGGAGCCCGATGTCGCGCCGGTGCCCAACACGCGCTCGCTGGTGTTCGATGGCGTCGACGACCTCGTCCACGTCGCGGACGCGTCGGGCGCCGTCGCGCAGAGCGGCCTGACGCTCGAGGCCTGGGTCAAGCCGTCCTCCACGGGCGCTCCCCAGAACATCGTCGTGAAGGTCGCTGCCGGCGGGACGCCCGAGTACGGGCTGCGCCGTACCGCCGACGGATTCGCCGAGGTCGTCGTCGGGCTCGGCAACGGCACCTCGTGCATCGCGTACGGCGGCTCGCTTCCCGAGGGCGTCTGGAGCCATGTTGCGCTCACCTGGCAGACCATCCTCAGGTACCCACGCCTCTATGTGAACGGCGTTCTCATTGCGACGAGCGGCTGCGACACCTACATCGCGCACGACGCCCGTGGCCTCCTGATCGGCGCCGCGCTCGAGAACGGCGTCCCGGGGCACCGCTTCGCGGGCGCGATCGACGAGGTGCGGATCTGGGACTACGCTCGCAGCGAGGCCGAGATCGCGGCGGCCATGACGCACACCGTCGCCGGCGCGCCGGTCGGTCTGGTCGGCTACTGGAACTTCGAGGACGGGAGCGGCGACGTCGCGACCGAGCTCGCGGGCGGGGCCAGCGACGGGCGGCTCGGCGACGCCGACGGGGCGGACGGGGCCGATCCGACCTGGAGCAGCGAGACCCCTTTCTGACAGGACGGACGGTATGACCGAAAAAGCGGGCGTATCGCGGGAGCGAGGCTGGCAAGTGCCGCCCTCGCCGGAGGCGGGGATCGCGCTCCTCGCGCACGCGTTCGCGTCGGACCCGTTCTATGTCTGGCTCTTCGGGCGCCGCTCCGAGCCCGCGCGCGAGGCGCGCTTGCGCCGCTTCTTTCGGGCCGCGTCCATGTCGCACGCAGCGAGGAGGGCCGCGCCCGCCACCGCCAACAGAACCGTTCGCCGTCCCATGGTCTCCTCATGCCGAGCGTGAACTCGGCGCCAGCGAGCGCTTCTCGCGTTTCGTGTGCGATGTGACGTGACATACATCGGCCGTCGCGTTCCGCCGCATGAGGGAAAAGTGCGCGAGCGCCCACCCGAGCGGACTGGGGACGATGTCGCCATCCAGGTGACACAGATGATGGTCGTCCCGGCGTGACTCCAAAACGGATGTTGCAGTGGGCCGAACCCCGTCACGAGGACGGAAACGCGCATGGCGCCCTGCGCGCGCGAGGCTTTGAACGTCGACGTTCAAAGTGGCGAAGGACCGCGCGCAGAGCCGAGTCTAGGAGTAGATGCAACTCGATTGCACATGGCATTGGGGCGCGCGGCGGACCCGGGCGCTCGCGCTTTTCTCAGCACCAAGCCGTGTCGTTGCCGCCGCTCGAACAGCAACGCGTTTTTTGGCTCGACCGGCCATCCCGCCTACTGGGCGTTGCAGCCGTGGAAGAGCTCGGTCACGGTGTTCAGCCAGTAGTTCGGGACCCACATGTTGGCGCCGTCGAAGGCGATGCCGTAGCCACCGAGGGCGGCGTAGGTGCCGACTAGGCTGCCGTCGCTGGCCTTGCGCCTCGTCACCACGTTTGCGCCCGTCGTCCAGATGTCCGCGCCGTCGAAGGCCATGCCCGTATTGGCGCCGAGGTCGACGCTGTAGGTGCCGATGACACTGCCGTCGCTCGGGTTCACCTTGCTCAACCCCGCCCCCCAGGTCGTGACCCAGATGTTCGTGCCGTCGAACAGAATGTAGACGGGCTTGTTGCCGACGACGTAGGTGCCCACCAAGCTGCCGTCGCTTGCCTTGAGCTTGGTCACCGTGTTCGAGCCGTGGTTCCCGACCCAGATGTTCGTGCCGTCGAAGGCGATCCCCGTGTACGGGGTGGCGCCGACCGGGTAGGCGCCGAGCACAGTGCCGTCGCTCGCCCTCAGCTTCTGGACGTTGTTGCTGTAGTAGTTGTTGACCCAGATGTTCTGGCCGTCGAAGGCGAGGCCGCCGCCACCCGCGGACGCGACGGAGTAGCTTCCGACCAGGCTGCCATCGCTCGCCCGCAGCTTCGTCACGAGTAAGGATTGAGAGTTGTTGACCCAGATATGGGTGCCGTCGAAGACCATGCTGAAGGGGTTGGAGCCCCCGGAGGGGTAGGTGCCCACGATGGTGGCGTCGCTCGCCCTGACCTTCGTCAGGTTCGCCGAGCCCAGGTTCGTGATCCAGATGTTCGCGCCATCGAAGGCGGCGAAAGTCGGATTGGTCCCGACGGCGATCCCGACGCAGGGTGGGGCGTCGCAGAGGCGGTCCGCACCGCAGACCCCAGACATACAGTCGCCGGCCTGGAGGCACTTCTTGCCGGTGTCGCAGGCCGCGCAGCTCCCGCCGCCGCAGTCGAGGTCGGTCTCGGTGCCGTCGGCGACTCCGTCGTCGCACGAGTCGGTCCCGCAGTGACCGCCTGAACAGTAGAGACTCGTGCTGCTGCCGCTGCAGGTTCCCTTGCCGGACCCCGTGCAGGGTTCGCCCGCGCAGCCGCCGCAGGTCGAGGTGCCGCCGCAATCAATGGCGCTCTCGCCGTTGTCCTTGGCGCCGTCGTGGCAGGAGTCACTGCCGCAGGTTCCATTGGCGCAGTAGAGCCCGGCGACGCAGTTGCCTTGTCCGGTGCCCGTGCAGGCTCCGCCCGCGCACGCGCCGCAGGTGGAAGTGCCGCCACAATCGATGGCACTCTCGCCATTGTCCTTGGCGCCGTCGTGGCACGAGTCGCTGCCGCAGATTCCGTTCGCGCAGTAGAGCCCCGCGAGGCAGTTGCCCTGTCCGGTGCCGGTGCAGGCTCCGCCCGCGCAGATGCCGCAGGTCGAGGTGCCGCCACAATCGATGGCACTCTCGCCGTTGTCTTTGGCGCCGTCGTGGCACGAGTCGTTGCCGCAGGTGCCGTTCGCGCAATAGTACCCCGCAAGACAGGTGCCCTGTCCGGTGCCGGTGCAGCTCCCTCCAGCGCAGGCGCCGCAGGTGGAAGTGCCGCCACAATCGATGGCACTCTCGCCGTTGTCCTTGGCGCCGTCGTGGCACGAGTCATTCCCGCAGGTGCCGTTCGCGCAGTAGAGGCCCGCGAGGCAGTTGCCCTGTCCGGTGCCCGTGCAGGCCCCTCCCGCGCAGACGCCGCAAGCAGAAGTACCGCCACAGTCGACCGCGCTCTCGCCGTCGTCCTGCACTCCGTCGAAGCACGCGTCGGTCCCGCAACGGCCCTTGGAGCAGTAGAGCGCAGTCGGCGTGCCGGCGCACGTGCCCTTGCCGACGCCGGTGCAGGCGTCATTGGCGCAGCCGCCGCACGGGCCGCCGCAGTCGACCTGGAACTCGGTGCCATCGGCCACGCCGTCGTGGCACGAGTCGGTGCCGCACTTCCCGTTCGAGCAATAGAGGGCGGTCGGCGTTCCGGCGCACGTGCCCTTGCCGGTGCCCGTACACGCCTCGTCGGCGCAGCCGCCGCAATCCCCGCCGCAGTCGACGCCGGTCTCGGCGCCGTTGCGCACGCGGTCGTTGCAGCTGGCGGCCACGCACTGGCCGGCCATGCACAGGCGGTCCCCTTCGCAGACGGTCTTGTCGGGCATCGGCGTGTACGTCGCATGCATCGAAATGCAAGCGTCGTAGGTACACACGTTCGCGTCGCCGGGGGTCGGCGAGGTGCGGCCCGTGTTCTGGCAGGCGCCCTGAACGCACGCGTCGTCGGTGCACGGGTTCTGGTCGTTGCACGTGGGATCCACGCACGCGTTGGACTTGCAGCAGGCGCCGCTGCAGAACGAATCGCTCGGGCAGTCCAGGTCCGTGCCGCAGCTCGTGCCGCCGTCGGGACACGCCGGCGGTCCGTCTTCGCACGCGCATACGTCGTCGGCGCAGAGGCAGACGCGGCCGAAGCGGCAGTCGGTGGTGCCGGTGGTGCCCGGTCGGCACTGGGGCGCGACGCATTCGTACGACTCGCAGATCATCGTCGGATCCACGCAGTCGTTGTCTTTCTGGCACTGAATGCAGCCGAGGTTCGGGACGCAGATCGGCAGCCCGAGCTTGTGGCAGGTCGCCTCGTCGCAGGTGCCGGTGCTCTGGCAGACGCCGCTCTCGCTGTCGCAGATGCGCGCATGACAGCTGTCGTCCCGATAGCAGCGCGCGTAGTCGAGTCCGACCTGCGTGCACACCTGATCGAGGCAGGCCATGCCGAGCGCACATGCGCCGTCGGTGCCACAGGCGCCGCCCTCGGGCACCGAGCAGCGCCCTTGGAGGCACTCGCGCGGCGTGCGGCACTCGCTGCTCTCGGTGCAGCCGGCCGTCGGCCACTCGCAGATCCCCGCGAGACACTGCCGCCCGAAGATGCACTGCGCGCTGTCGGTGCAGCCGACCGGCTCGCAGAGGCCGTCCATGCAGGCGCGGCCGGTACCACACGTGGCCCCGTTCGCGACGGGGGCATGGCTCGCTTGTCCGTTCGTGCAAGTATCGGCCGTGCACATCTTGCCGTCGTCGGGCGCCACGGTGGTCGCCAAGTTCTGGCAGGTCCCCGCCACGCAGGCGTCGTCGGTGCAGGCGCTCGCATCGTTGCAGCTCGCGTCGGCGCAGGCTGCACCGCAGCAGCCGTCCTGGCAGACGAGCCCCGACGGGCACGGGCTGTCGGCACCGCACGGCTCAGCCCCGCCGGTGCAAGCCGGCGCGTCCTCGCAGGCGCACGCGCGGCACAACCGCCCGAAGCGGCACGCGTCGTTCGAGTCACAGCACGGCGCCGCGCAGCGATCCCCAGCGCACACCAAATCCGGCGGACACTGACTGTCGACCGTGCATCCGACGCAACGCCCGGCGACGCACGCCGGACCGACCTCGCTGTCGGCACAGTCCGCGTTGGACTCGCACGCACCCGGCGCGGGCACGCAACGCCCGAGATTCGCATCGCAGATCCGGCCCGCGCTACAGCTGTCATCGCGCCGACAGCCGAGGAGCCCGCTCGAGGTGCACGTATTCGCCAGGCACGAGAGCCCGCGCGCGCACTGCGTGTCGAACGCGCATTCGCCCGCGACGGGCAGGCCGCAGATCCCGCCCTCGCAGCTCCGCCCCTTGTCGGTGGCACATTGCGCATCGGCGGAGCACAGGCCGCCGTCCCAATCGCAGACGCCCGCCTGGCACGTGCGCTCGAGGCGACATTGCGCATCGTCGGTACAGCGCGCGGGCAGGCAATGCCCATACGCGCAGGCCTCGTCGGGCCCGCAGTCCTTCTCGGACTTGCACGTCAGATCAGACTTCGTGTCGTCCCCGCCGCACGCGGCGAACGATGAAACGAGAACCGTGGCCACCAGCGCGAGACGACGCATAGACACTCCCGATGCGCGGCGTGCCGCGCATGACAAGACGGCGCGTGACCAGGAAACCGACGCCGCTCTTTCGAATCGCCAGCGCGAGCAGGCACCGCCGACGCCGACGGGGCGCGGGGATCCTGCCTGCGCGCACCATGCGCCAGCGGGACGTGCGACGCGTTGACGGAGGTCAAGCCCGGTCGATGTCGACCGTGGGGGATTGGCGATTGGTGACACGGCGGCCGCGCGCTCCGCGCGGTCACCCGCACCGGACTCGGGGTTGGCACGGTTTCCCTTGAACCGGGTGCATGACGGACGTTGGCGCGGACGTGGCGACGCGCCTATGATACGGGCGATGACAGAGGTCGCCCGCGATGGTTGGAGTGCCTTGACGCCAGCCCAAGAGCGTCGTTTCGACGAAGGCGTCGCGCGCGCGGAGAGGTTCTTCATCGGCACGAGCCGAGTCCAGCAGGCGATGCGCAAGCTGTGTGCGGCGCTCGAGGCCGACGGGATTCCGTACGCGGTGGCGGGCGCCATGGCGCTCAACGCGCACGGATGCGAGCGCGTGACCAGCGACATCGCTCTGTTGCTCACACGCCAAGGTCTCGAGGCGTTCAAGCAGCGGCACCTCGGATTGGGATACCTCGAACGCTTCCCTGGTTCGAAGGGCCTACGCGACACCGAGCACAACGTGTCGATCGACGTCTTGATCGCCGGCGATTATCCGGGCGATGGCAAACCCAAGCCGGTGCGGTTTCCGGATCCCTCGATTGCCGCGCAGGAGCACGGATTGCGGGTGCTGCCGCTCAAAGATCTCGTCGAGCTGAAGCTGGCGTCGGGCCTGTCTGCGGAGCACCGCGGCAAGGACCTCGTCGACGTGCAGGAGCTCATACGGATCGTCGATCTGCCGCTCGCGCTTGCGGAGTCCCTCGACGCGTCCGTCCGGGACGAATATCGCCGGCGCTGGGAGTTCGCGCAGCTGGCCAAGCGGGACGAGTATTGAGCGCACGCGCCCGCCGAGGCCGTTGCATCCGACGCAGCGCCCAGGCCTCGTCGGGCCCGATCTCCAGCGGCTGGCGTGCGCGATCCTTTACGTGCGCAGGCTTTGAACGTCGACGTTCAAAGTGGCGCGGGACCGCGCGTAGAGCCGAGTCTAGGAGAAGATGCAACTCGATTGCACATGGTTTTGGGCACGAACGACCGGCTCACGGCTCGACGTTGAAGAACTCGTTCATCTCGGAATTGTTGTAGCTCTCGTAGTCGATGACCCAGGGCTCGATGTCGGTGCGCCCCTCGCGGTAGCGGATCGTCAGCGCGGTCGGAGTCACGTTGCGGTAGCTCGAGCGCTCGGGCAGGTCGAGGTTGTTGGCGCCGCCGGCGCTGAAGAGCGTGATGAGCCGCAGGTCGGGCTCGTTGTAGCCGACGAGGTAGCCCACGTCGACCTTCTCATGGCCGCGGATGAGGGTCCTGACACCCATGCGGTGCATGAACTCGCGGGCCTGCTCGCGCCCGAAGGCGAAGCGGTTCGTCCCTTCCTGCAGCTCCTCGGGCACGTAGTCGGCGCTCGACGGGTCGCTCCACATCATCTGGTGGCGGATGTGCGGCTCGTTGAGGCTCGACAGGTCCTGGTAGTCCTCGCGGATGGTCGAGTCGCGCGGGATGCCGGCGTGAACCATCAGGATGTCGTCGAAGAAGAGCATCGCCGGCATGGCCTCGAAGAGCTGCCGGTAGGACTGGAGCACCTCGACCGGCGCGCGGCCCTTGAGGCTGTCCATGCCCTCGGCGGGCCTGACGCCGGGGTACACCGCGCCGTCTTTCTCGAGGAAGTGCTCGTGGTTGCCGCGGAGCACGATGACGTGGCGCGGCGCGAGCGTCATGAGACCGAGCACCGCACGCATGACGCCCTCGAAGCTGAAGATCCCGCGGTCGATGGAGTCGCCGAGGAAGACCAGGAGCGGCTCGGGGTGGTGCGCGGGCGACTTCGTGAACCTCTCGACCTTGGTCAGGAATTCGGACTGGAGCAGCGCCGCCTTGAGGCAGCTGTAGCAGCCGTGCAGGTCGCCCAGCACCGTGATGTCATAGCCGGCGGGGCGCGTCGGCGGGATGACGTGCACCCAGCCGTCGAGGAAGGCCTCGCGACCGGCGAGCTCCTGCACCATCTGGTGACCCCCGAGCGTGCCGCGGTTGCCCTGCCGCTGCTGCTCCCAGATCTTCATGACCTTGTTGACGCGCTCCAGGTCGGCACTGAGCTGGCGCCTCAGCACGTCGGGCTCGGGCGCGAAGTGGCGCTCGAGCCGCGTGAGCATCGGGTGGTTGCCGCTGGTCTGCGGGCGGCCGACCTGCTCGTGGACGACGATGTAGTTCCCCCAGTGGCCGCGGTCGCCTTCGGCGTGCGCCGGCGTCCCGCTCGTGTGGGTGCCCGCCATGATGGACAGGAGCTCGTCGCGAAACTCGACCTCCTCGGGGTCCGCGACGCCGTCGGCCATGAGCAACTCGTCGACGGCGTTCATCAGGGCCTTGTAGGCGCCCTCGGGGAAGCTCTCGAGGATCTCGTAACAACGCAGCTTCATGCGGTTGCGTACGAAGGTCGGCGCGCGCTCGCCCTCGGCCGTGGGCTCGTCCCACATGGCCGCCAGCTCGCCGTCGATCCGCTGGAACCTGCGGTCGAGCTTGTCGATGAGCGCGGCGCGGCGCGCTCGTCCCGCCGGCGTCACGGTGTCGGTCTCGTACGATTCGGCAAGCGTGAGGATGAACTCCTCGATGTACTCTTTCTCGCTGCTATCGAACTGGCCATCGATGTAGCCGAAGGCTGTGAGGTAGTAGAGCACGGCCTCCATCTCGCGAAGGGCCTCGGCCGGGTCAGCGCTGAAGGTCAACATGGCTTCGAACACCTCCTTTCGTAGCGCATAGCAGATGCGAGCGGGCTTGGCTCGCGCGGAAGTGCGGTTTCCCCCTGCAGGCTGGCAGTCAGGGTGGTCGTGACGGGGCCCCAACGGCGTCGTAGCGCCGCGGGCGCCCTTCTTGATCCACGCGGGTGTTTCGGTTTGGGCCGAGCGGGGGGCGCGCGAACGGCGCCGGGGCGCGGAATCTGCGCGCGCACGGGCTTTCGCCTGCGCGCCGCAGGTGCCGACGCGACTCCGGCGGCCATTCCCGCGGCAACCGAGCCACGGCGCACGTGGCATGCGCGCTGCACCGAATCCGGATGCGGGCCGCGCTGTGGGCGAGTCCGCGGAGGGCAAGATGGAAGGCCCAGGTTTCGGCGGCAAGGTCGGCGGGTTGCCCGCTCACGCAAGCCTCGGACACGCGCTCGCCGCGCGCCTCGGCACCTACCGGGACCGCGACGACGTCGTGGTGCTCGCGCTCGGGCGCGGCGGGGCGCTCATCGCCTTCGACATCGCGCGCGCGCTGCGCGTACCGATGGACGTCTTCGTCGTGCGCACGCTCGGGGCCCCCGGAACCCCGGAGCTGTCCATCGGCGTTATCGCGTCCGGTGGCACGATGGTGCTCAACGAAGATCTCATCGCGTACCTCGGGCTCACCCGGCGCGAGGTGGACCTTGTGCGCGCGGGCGAAGAGCGCGAGCTCGAGCGATGCGAGCGCGCCTACCGCGGCGACCGTCCCATGCTCGGCGTCTTCAAGAAGACCGTCATCGTCGTCGACGATGGGCTCGCGACCAACGCCACGCTGCGGGTCGCCATCCGGGCGCTCCGCGAGCTCGCCCCCGCCCACCTCGTGCTCGCCATGCCCGTCGCGGCGCCCGGCCTCTCAAGCGACGTGCGGCACCAGGTCGACAAGCTCGTGTGCCTGTCGGCGTCGGACCCGCTGCGTGCGGTGGGGCTCATCGGCGATTCCTTCGACCCGATTTCGGACACCGAGATCGAGCATCTCCTCAAGTGGGCACCGCGTCGGAGGACCAGCCCCTGAGCGTGCGCGAAGGGCGACCGAACCGCCGTTGCGGCCGACCTCCTTAGATATCCTGCGATCGCCGCATCTCCTTGCCCTGTGCGACCGTGCCCGCTTTGCGGGGCGCCGCGAAACCGGCGTAACGTGCCCCCGGTGGGAGGGTCGCATGGAAGTACACGACGTCGTCATCGTCGGCGGTGGGCACAACGGTCTCTCGATCGGCTGCTATCTCGCGCGGGCGGGTCTCGACGTTCTCCTCCTCGAGCGGCGCGGTGAATTCGGCGGCGGGCTCTCGACCGAGGAGTCGACGATCCCCGGCTTCATGCACAACCTGCACTCGAACTTCCACGGGGCGATGCCGTTCTTCCCGCCTTGGTCGGACCTCGATCTGCCAGGCCATGGCATCGAATATTTGCATCCCGAAGCAAACCTCGGGATGCCGCTGCGCGACGGGCGCGCGCTCGTCCTCTACGTCGACGAGCTGAAGTCCTACGAGCAGATCGCGCGCTTCTCGAAGCACGACGCGGAGGCCTGGCTCGAGCTGCGCGGCCAGCTCAGCACTCACATCGAGGACCTCATGGCGGTCGGCTACGGCCCGCCGCTGGTCGGCAAGGTCGCGCAAGACGTCGTCGCCGAGCGCGTCCACGCCTGGTTCGGGCAGGACCTGCAGAACCTCACCGCGCTCGAGTTCGTGCGCAGTCGCTTCGAGAACCCGCACGTCCAGGCGTTGCTCCTCTTTCACATGGCCGTCGGCGGCTGGGACGTGCGCCTGCCGCAGACCGCGGGTCTGGGCGCCGCCTTCCTCGGCTACGCCACGAACTGGCAGCTCTGCCGCGGCGGCTCGCATCACCTCGCGCATGTGCTCGGCGCCATCTTCGTCTCGTCCGGCGGCGATCTGCGCGAGCTCTGCCACGTCTCGCGGATCCTTCATACGGGCGGTCGCGCGACCGGTGTCGCGCTCGCCGACGGGACGCAGATCGGCGCACGCATGGCCGTCATCTCGACCGTCGACGCCGAGCAGACGTTTCTTCACATGCTCGACCCCGCCGACCTCCCCGCCGGCATGGGCGACCGCGTGCGCGCCATTCGCTACGGTCACGGCGATGTGCTCCTCGGCGTCCACGTCGCCCTCGCCGAGCCGCCGCACTACGCGGCCGCGAAGTTCAATCCGGATCTGGACCGCACCTTCAATGTGAACGTCGGCTACGAGACGCCCGAGGATCTCATCGAGCACCTCGAGGAGCTCGACCGGAACGAGCTCCCGAAAACGCCGCGCCTCGAGGTCGGCGTCAACACCCTCTTCGACCCGACCCTTGCACCGCCAGGCAAGCATACGGGCCTCCTCTGGCAGTTCGTTCCGTTCGCCCCAGGCGGCGACGACCCGGCCGTCTGGGACACGCTCAAGAAGGACTACGCCGAGCGCTGCCTCGCCGAGTGGCGCACGTACGCCCCGAACCTCACGGCGAAGACGATCCTCGGCGTCTACGCGTATTCGCCGCACGACATCGTGCGCAAGATGATCAACATGCGCCGCGGCGGTTTCCACTGCGCCGCCGTCAGCGCCGACCAGCTCGCGAAGGGTCGCCCCGTCCCCGACACGGCCGACCTGCGGACGCCGATCAAGGGCCTCTACCTCGGCGGCGCGGCCGCGTACCCGCACGGCGGGATCCTCGCTGCGCCCGCCTACAACTGCATCCAGGCGCTCGCCGAGGACTTCGATCTCGCGCCGCGTCTCAAGCTCACGACCAAGTTCTGGGATGCCGCCCGCAAGGACCTCGTCGCCGCCGTCCGCGCCCGCCAAGGAGGTGTCCGATGAGCACCCCGCCAGCGCGCGAACCGACCTTCGACGTCATCGTCATCGGCGGCGGTCACAATGGCCTCATCGCCGCCAATTACCTGGCCCGCGCGGGCCTCTCGGTCTGCATCTTCGAGCGCCGCCTCGAGATCGGCGGCGGCCTCTCGACCGAGGAGTCGACCGTCCCCGGCTTCTACCACAACCTGCACTCCGTCTTTCACGACGCGGCCGAGCACATGCCGGCCATGCGTGACCTCGATCTGAAGAAGCACGGCGTCGACTACATCCTGCCGCCCGTGCAGGTCGGCATGGTCCTCGGCGACGGCCGCGCGCTCACGGTCCACACCGATCGCGACAAGACCCTCGCCTCGATCCGGCGCTTCTCGGCACGCGATTCCGACGCCTGGGCGCAGATGGACGACGACTTCCACGACTTCATGGAGACGCTCGTCATCCCCGCCTTGTATGCGCAGCCGCCGCTGCCGTCCGAGCACGCGATGGCGCTCGAGAAGTCGCGCGAGGGGATGTCGTATCTGCGCCTCTCGCGCTGTACGCCGGCCGATGTCGTGACCGAGCACTTCGAGCACGAGGCGACGCGCGCGGCGGCGCTCTTCCAGCTCGCGATCCCGCGCGGCGTCGTGACCGACTATGCCGGGCTCGGCATGCTCGTGCCGCTCGTCGTCACGCAGGTCGAGCGCTCGCACCTCGCGCGCGGCGGCTCGCATGTCGTGGCGCATGGCCTCTGGCGGGCCGCGTTGTCAGCGCAGGTGAAGGTGCGCGGCACGCGCGAGGTCAGCCAGATCCTCGTCGACGGCACGCGCGCGACCGGCGTCCGGCTCGCGAGCGGTGAGCGGATCTTCGCCAAGAAAGCGGTCATCAGCGCGATCGATTTTCCGCAGACGTTTTTGGAGTTGCTGAGCGACGCCAAGCTCGATCCCGGGTTCGTTCAGCGCGTACGCGGCTTCAAGCTCGACGAGTTCTCGCTCTTCGGCGTGCACCTCGCCTTGCGCGAGCCGCCGCACTACCGCGCCGCCAAATTCGATCCCGATATCGATCGCGCGTTCAAGGTCGGCATCGGCTTCGAGGGCCTCGCCGATTTCCGGGCGCTCTTTGGCGACGTTCGCGAGGGGCGGGCGCCCGATCCGCCGCGCCTCTATGCGTGCACCCCGTCGCTGCACGACCCGTCGCAAGCCCCGGCCGGGCATCACACGGCCTTCTGTTGGGCGCCGGCGCCGTATGCCCTCGCGCAGGGAGGCCCCGAGGCCTGGGATGAATTTGGTCCCGCGTATGCCGCGCGCTGTCTCGAGGTCTGGCGCGAGGCCGCCCCGAATATGACAGCCGACAATATCCTCGGGATGCGGATCCTGCATCCGCTCGACGTCTTTCGGAAGCTGAAGAGCATGCCGATGGGAGGCGTCTTCCACGGGCGTACGAGCCTCGATCAGATCGAGGCCTTCCGGCCGCTACCCGAGCTTTCAAGCGGGCGCACGCCGGTCGAGGGCCTCTACCTCGCGGGCGGCTCGATGCATCCGGGCGGCGGGATCCTGGGCGCGTGCGGCTTCATCGCGGCGGGGGTCGTCTTGGGCGACCTCGGCATGAAGCGCTGGTGGGAGTGACAATGTGAGAGTGACAAGAAGGAGAGTGCCATGCCGCGGATCGATGGACGGGTCGAGGTGCGCTGTACGCCGGAGCGGGCTTGGGAGCTCTTCACGCGCTTCGACGACGTCGCGCGCCTGATTCCCAGCGTCGAGGAGGTCGAGATCCAGGGCGACCGCGTCCTCGCGCGGGTGGTCGTCAAGCTCGGCGCGCTGCCGATCTCCAGCCGCATCGTCCTCGAGGTCACCGAGCAGAAGCCGATGTCGTGCCTCAAGGCGGTCGGCGTTTCATACCTCGGCGAGACCGTCGTCGAGCAGCTCGCGAAGAAGGAGCTGCGCGAGATCCAGGCGGACTCGGTCGGGCGCCTCGATCTCCATCTCGATCTACGACCGGGCGCCAGCGAAGGGATGACCGCCGTCATCTACGAAGCGAGCGTCGAGGCGGACGGGCGCCTCCGGCGGATCTACGATTCGATCCTCAAGACGAAAGCCCCCGGCATGATGCGCGAGTTCGCCGAGAACCTGCGGACGACGCTCGAGGCGCCGCTGCCCGCGGGCCGCGCGATCGCCCCGGCTGCGGCTGCGACGGCCGTCGACGCGCTCACGCCGTCGGGTCCGGCGCCGACGGAACCACCGGCCGCGGCCGCGACGATCGCCCCGACTGCGCCGCCGCCGCGCGTGGCCGCGTGGAAACGGAAGTCGCAGACGCCGCTCTTCTGGCGTCTCGTCGAGGCCGTCGTCGAGCGCCTGTGGCGCCTGGTGGAGGGGCGCCGATGAAGATCGAGAGCAAGTTCCTGACGGCCGATGCCGAGGTCGTCTCGATCCGCCTCGAGGGGCGCGAGGTCGTCCTCGAGGGACGCGTGAAGGGGTTCCTGCCGATGGTGATCCGCGTCGGGCCCGACGACGCGCGCGCGTTCATCCGAGCGCTCGTGCAGAGCGCTCGCACGGCCGTCGCGCGCAAGCTTGGCAAGACGACCGA
This sequence comes from Pseudomonadota bacterium, assembly GCA_005772945.1. The sequence continues at coordinate 706 of SXIE01000358.1, read as the reverse complement.
GCCGCCGACCTGACATTACGGCCAGATCTCGCACGCGGGATGCTGCGCCCGAAACTGGTCGATCTCCTCGTCGGGCACCAACGTCCCCGCGATGCTCAGGAGGCGCAGCGCGGGCAGGTGCATGATCGGCGCGATCGAGGCGATCGGGCAGTGCGCCAGGTAGAGTCGCTCGAGGCGCGTGCACGCGCTGAGTGGCTCGAGCGCCAGCCGCTCGGCACCGTTGCACGAGACATCGAGCGCCCGCAGACCCCCGAGCCGCGCGAGCGGTTCGAGCGTCGCAAACCGACCGAAGTCGGCGTACAGGATCTCGAGCGCGGTAAGTCGCTCGAGGCCCGCGAGCGAGGCGATCCCCGTGCTCGACACGTTCAGGACGCGCAGGCGCGAGAAGCCCAAGAGTGGCGTCACATTCGCGAGGGCCACGTCCTCGCAATCCAGGAACTCGACGTCGGCGGGAACGCCCGCGAGGCCCTCCTCGGACGGTACGTCCGCGCGCAACGCGTGAGGTTCGACGCGGCGGAAGATCGGGTCGTCGAGCTCGCTGACCATGGGGTGCCTCCTCGAAGGGGACTAGAACACCGAACAGAATCTAGGAAGCGAGCCTGTCGGCCGTGATCAGGTTCTCGACCGCGGCGGTGCGGCGTAAGTCGAAGACGTTCTTTCGGACCCCGCGGTATCTTGCGCGCGGTCCTTGGCGGCGTGTGAGGTG
>SXIE01000357.1 GCA_005772945.1 Pseudomonadota bacterium | reverse complement strand
GATTGATGAACGTGCAGTATGCGATCGTGCAGGAGCCGAATGACGCGGGCGTGAATGTAGACACTGTCTATTTGCTGGAGGTGAACCCGCGCGCGTCGCGCACGGTGCCGTTCGTGGCGAAGGCGACGGGCCGCCCGCTGGCCAAGATCGCGGCGCGCGTGATGGCCGGCAAGACGCTGGTCGAGCTCGGTGTGACGTCGGAGCGTCGCCCGCACATGACGAGCGTGAAAGAGGCGGTCCTGCCGTTTCGGAAATTCCCTGGGGTCGACGTGATGCTCGGGCCCGAGATGAAGTCGACCGGCGAGACGATGGGGAGCGGGCCGACGTTTGCCGAGGCGTATGCGAAGGCGTTGCGCGGGGCGGGGATCCACCTGCCGCTCAGCGGGCGCGCGGTGTTGCGCGTGGATCCGCTGGATGCGGTACAGCTGGTGCCGTTGGTCGCGGAGCTGGAGGCGCTCGGATTCGTGGTCGCGGCGGGCGACATCACGGCCGATGCGCTGCAGGCGCTCGGGCTCGGAACGGCGCGCGTGGATCCGCAGAGCCGCCTCGAAGGGACCGCGCTGGTGCTCGCGGCCGGGCGGGGGGCGATCCATTTCCGGCGTGCGGCGGTGGCGGCGAAGATCCCATGCTACACGACGATCGCGGGGTTGGCGGCGGGGATCCACGCCATCGCGCACATGAAGGCGGGGCCGCTCATCCCGCGCCACCTCGGCGAAGTCCAGGGCTGACGCGCGTCGTCAGGTTTCCGGAACGGCGACGTCGGACTTGGTGAGCTCGGCGAGGACGCGCGTGGCGTAGGAGCCGGGCGGCAGCGGGAAGGAGACTTCGAGTGCGGTGCTGCCCGCGAGTTCGCGCAGGGTGACGTCGGCGATTGGGATGCGATAGGGCCGGCGCGCGCCCTCGGCCTCGCCGCGGCCATGGAGAAAGGTTTCGCGCGGGACGCCGGCCGCGCTGAGCACGCGGTCCTCGCGCTCACGCGCCGCGCCGCGCGCTTCGGGCCTCTCCCGCGGACCGGGGAGAGGGCCGGTTGCGTCGACCTCGCCACGCAAGAGGCGCTCGCGGTCGACCGCAAGGTCCTCGGTCGTGAAGAGTCCACCGCCGCGGCGCTGAAGGACGTCACCTTCGATGACCTCGTCCCAGAGCCCGTCCGCCAGGCGTTCGCAGAGGCTGCGGTTGAAGAGCTCGCTTTGCAAAGCGGAGAGCGCGAGCCGGCGCAGGTGTCGATCCGCCTGCGCATGCCGTTCTTGCGGGTGCTCGCCGAGGCCGAGCAGCGCGGCGCCCAGCACGGCATTATCCGCGCGCCGTCCGAAGCGCTGCGGTCCGAAGAAGTTCGGCAGTCCGGTCACGGCGAGGCGCGCGATGATCGCTTGCGCACGCGTGCAAGCGTCCGGAACCACGCCGCGCACGATCACCGTGAAGCGATTGCCCTTCGCGTGCCCGAGCCGGAGCTTATTGCCGTGCCGCGCGACCGACAGAATGCGCACGCGCGGGTCGTCGACGGCGACCTCATCGCGGTTCGTGACGATGCTGAACCACTGCCGCGTGAGCGCCGTCTTGTCCTTCTGGCCGGCGTAGCCGACGTTGCGCTCGTTGGTCCCGACGCCCTGGGCCAGGAGGCGCGCGGCGTCCTGGGTCGTGAGGTCGCGCTTCTCGACCCAGACGTAGAGGTGCTGGCCTTCGCCGCTCGGCAGATAGGCGGGTAGCTCCTCGACGACGAAGTCCTCGGGCGCCACCTTGATGGTGCCGCCGGTGCCCGCCAGATCCGCCGTCAGGAGCGGCAACCGGCGCGGCATGAGGTCGAGCGTCACGCTACTTGCCGACGAGCTTCCGGACGGTGCCCCAGTCGTCGTCGTGCACGGATCCGACGCGCACGCAGCGCAGCTTGCCGTTCGGGTCGACCAGCATCTGAATCGGGATCGCCGAGTCGGGATTGAGCCCGAGCGTCTGCAGAAACGCCGCAAGAACCGCCGGCGACTCGACCCATTTGACGTGTCCGATAGGGCCGATCATGCCGCCCTTCACCTTCTCGCGCAGGGCCGCCTCGTCGTCGTCGATGCTCCACAGCTCGACGTTCATCGGGACGCCGTCCTTCTGGAGCCCGTCGCGCCATTTGGCAATGAGCGGCATTTCGATGAGACACGGCCCGCACCAGGTCGCCCAGAACGAGACCCAGGTCCAGCGCCCGGCCGACGCGGGGGCGGCGCTCTCGACAACGCCCGCCAGCTTCTTGAGCGCCGGACCTTTCCACGTCATGGCCGCGGGGCCTTCGCCCGGCCAGTGCTTGTCGCAGAAGGACTGGTAGGCCTTGGGATCCCCCGCGATCACCACGGGCGCCGCGCTCGCGTCCGCGATGTTGACACTGTCAACGTTCGCAGTGGCGGCCGTGGCGGCCGTGCCGCTCGCGCCACCGCTCGGGCCCTTACCACCGCATCCCGCCGCCAAGGCGAGCCACACGACGAGCGCGGACCTCATATTTGGCAATCGATCCACGCGATGAGCGCGCTGCGATTGATCTCTTTCTCCTCGCATTTCTCGCTCGAACGACTGCGATTCCACGTGCAGAAATCCTCCGCCTTGAGCTGCGCAAACTCCTCACCGAGCCAGAGGAGCCCGACTTGCTTCTTGATGTCGGGGTCTTGGAAGCGCGCCTCGAGGTGGTCGAGCACCGCTTTGGCCCGCTTCTCGCTGAGCTCGCGGTTCTTGTCCACCGCGCCCTCGGGGCTCGCGCGCGACACCACGAAGAAGAAGCTCGCGCCGCGACGGTCGCCCCAGACGCCCTCGACCGTCTTTTGGGCGCTCTCGTCGAGATCGAATTTGGCCATGTCGTACTGGACGATGCGCACGCGGTCTTTCAGCGGCAGGAAGAGCTTGTTGAAGTCGTCGGGCGTGAGCTCGACGACCTTCTTGGCGTCGGTCGGCTCGCACCCGCGTCCCTGGCCGCCGAGAAGCCCGCAGGAACCGGCGATGCGCCGGACGATCTGCTTGAGCTCGCGCGTGCAATAGCCTTCCTCGGCGACCGACGCGATGACCTCGGTCTTGGCGTTCGGGTCCATCGCGGCGAGCTCGGCCGATGCCGTCCCGAGCCAGTTGCCGACCATGATCGACGGCACCAGGATCCCCAGCGCCAACGGCGCCACGTGCCGAATGAGCTCCATCGTTACCTCCCGCCTTGAGCGCGCTCGATCATGCGCGTGATGGTGTACTCGAGTCCGAGCTCGAGGTTCTCGGCGCACACGCCCGTGTCGTCGATGAAGAGCTGCGGCGTCCGCACCGGAAGCGCGTTCGCGACCGCGAAGCGCAGGCTCTTATTGACCTTGGCCTTGGCCCCTTCGCTGCCGAGGCAGCCCTTGACGGCCGGGAAGTGGTCCTCGAGATCGGCCTTCAGCGCGGCCTGATTCTCCTTGCCCATCTTCGCCAGCGTCTCGCGCTCTTTGAAGGCGTACGCCAAGATCTGCGGCGCCGCTTCGGGCGCACACAGCATCGCCTCGCTGACGGTGCATGCACCGGGATGCATGGATTCCTTCACCATCCAATTGCACTTCGAGTCGAGCGGAAAGAGGAGCACATCCATCGCCAGCTTCTGGTCCAGCCCGCTCGACTTGAGCTGCGTGTCGAGCGCGCGGCAGGTCGGGCAGAACGGATCGATCACCGCCAAAGCGGGCGTCGTGTTGGCCGCGCGTGGGAAGTGCAGAATGACGTTCGCCACGTCATCGCGCTGCACGAGGTGGCCGCCGCACCCTTCGATGCTCTTGCGGTCGCTCGGCACCATCGCCACATAGAGCACGACCAGCAGCGCCACGAAGGCCACGCCCTCGGTGAACCACAGGGCCCAGCGCCCCCAGCGCTTGGTGCCCGGCGGACTGCGCGGCGCCACCACGTGGGCGACGAGCGCGGCGACGAACGTGAGACCGGAGGCGATGTAGATCCCCAGGCAGACCTGGCAGATCCCGCCGATCTCGGTCGCCGACAAAAATGCGTAGATCCCGCTCGTGATGACCGGGACGAGCGAGCCCAAGAACAGAAAGCCCGTGTCGCGCCGAACCACATCGCGCTTCAGTCCGAGGTAAAGAGCGAAGGCGGCGAGAAACGAGAAGACCCCGAGCCCGAGCAGGCTTACCGGGATCCCGCCCCAGATGCTGCTCCGAAAGAACGAGCTGTACGGCGAGAACATCGCGTCGCGGCAGCTCGAGCCCTCGAGGTTCGCGGCGCCGCCCGGTAGGACCGAGCAGTGAATTGCGTGGATCTGGCCATCGACGTGCTGCACGAAGTCCGAGGTCGACGTGGCCGCGAAGAAGAAGCCGGCGCACGCCGTGACGAGCACGAACCAGACCCACAGCGAGCGCCGCCCGCCCATCGACGCCGGCCGCCCCGGCGGATTCGTCTGGCGCTCGGGCGGGAGCAGCATTGCCGGCATCCCCGCTTGCGCCGAGGCCCCGGGGCCCGTCCCCGTCTGCACGCGCCGGAAGCGATCGGTCCGGGGTGCCATCGTCGGCGGCGGCTCGAACGTGTGCAGCGGCGTCTCGGGCTCGTCGGCATGCGCTACCGACTCGGGCCCCGCGACCGCCTCTGGTGCGGCCCCCGTCGGCGGTGCTGGCGCTGGCTCCGGGTTTCCCCAGGTTCCGACTGGGGCGGCGGCACCGTCCCCGTCTTTGTTCTCGACCGTCCCCATGGCGTCTCCGTGCGCCGCCGATTCGCCGGCGAGCGCCCGATTATGGCGTCCCGCGTGCGGTCGGCAAGTTCCTCGCAAAGCCCGCGAAGGCGCGAGGCCGCGCTAAGCGCGGGCCCATACGAACGACGCGCGCATTTGTCCATTCCAGAATGCGCTGGTGCTGCGCGGACATGCGTGCAAACAAAAACTCGCGGAGGGCAGCGCCCCCCGCGAGTGACTCCCTTCGCAACACATGCCAATAGAAGGGAGGAACCACCACACGCACCGGGAACGTACATCAACCCATTCCACGTGGCCAGCCCGAGGCCTGAGAACGCCGTCGCCATGCCGCGGCGCCGCCCCCCGAGCGGGGTGTCGACGATCCCCTTGCCACCACCTCGGCCGCACCCACACGGGTGTGCGCCTCCAACCTCACTGCCAGTCATGCCGTCGCGCCAGAATGCGACCGCTCGAGCCCGAGTTCCCTGGACGCGCCCGGGCCTCGGTTTTGGATTCGGCGCCGCCGCGCGTCTCCCGCTGTGGAGCATGGACCCAGCCTCCCCCCGCGCGCCGGCCCCTGTGCGGTCGTCGCGCCGCCTAATCGGATGGAGTGTAAGATGCGATCCTTCCTCGCCGCCGCCTTTGTTCTCATCGGCCCCGCAAGCGCCCACGCCGGCGATCGCGTCGTCGGGCCCGAGGGCGTGGCCCTCCCGCAGCCGATGGGTCTACCCGACCGCCTCTATAAAGGTAACGTCTTCACGACCGGCACCGACAAGGTGCACGTCGTCATCGTCGAGAGCGACGACGCCTCCAAGCCCGCGCGCTGGACGGCCATCGACGACGACGGGCGCGTCAAGTGGACCGCCGACCACGCGTGCCCCGATTACGACCACTTCACCGAGCTGCGACCCGCGGCGGCCGCCGGGCGCATCGTCTGCAATGTCGAGCAGCTCGTCATCGGGGTCGATCTCGCCACCGGCGCAGAGGCGTGGCGCTTCACGGATCCGCGCCCCGTCTACGTGACCGTGGCGGCCGGGTCGCGCGTGGCCGTCAGCATCGACAATCAGCAGGTCGCCGTGCTCGACGCCGTGAAGGGCACCGAGGTCGCGCGCTGGGACACCGGCGGCGCCGTCTTGGAGGCGGCGATCGAGACGTCCGAGGGACCGCTCGCGCTCTTCGTGAAGAGCTCCGACAAGATGAAGCAGGACTCGATGGAGCTCCCGATCGGCAAGGACGGCGGCCTCGAGCGCATCGACGTCGACGGCGACGACCCCGGGCGCGTCATGCTCGCGCTGGCGATCGGCGGGCCGGCCGTCAAGGGCCTCAAGTCCATGAAGCCGCGCTGGTCCGTGCCGTTCGCGGGCTACTCGTACGACCTCGACGGGGTCGATGGGGTCATCGTCGGGCGCCCGGAAGACGGCTTCTCGGTGGGCTACGACGCGCTGACCGGCAAGACGCTGTGGCGGCGTCCCGAGCAGAAAGGCGAGCTGGTCGACTGGGGCGACGACGGCGGCGCGTTCGCGCTTCGCAGCGACAGCGGCACGACCTGGGGCGCGTTGGCGCCGAAGACCGGCAAGCCGCGCTGGACCAAGGCGCTGGAGCTGACCGACGAGCCCACGGGCGTTGGTGGCGGCAAGGGCGAGGTCGGGATCGCGACCCAGACCGGCTTCGTCGTGGCGAGCGTAGGTGGGCAGATCCTCGTGCAGCAGCCGCTCGCGCTCGGTCAGCAGTTCGTGGCGCTGCGCTCGACGTCGCGCTCCGTGCTCTGGGTCGCGACGCAGGAAGGCGAGCGGCAGCTGTATTTGAAGCGCTTTCCGAACTGAGGGCGTTTAGTTGCCCGCACAGGTCTCGGCCGCGCGGCGGAGTGCCGAGTCGAGTGCGTGACCTTGCTGGCTGAAGCGCGGATACATCTGAACGACGCAACGCGCGCCGCCGACGCTGAGCGGCCGAAGAAGGTCGCGCGTCCGTGTCACGGCGGCGTCGAGGCTGTGCCCTTGGGTCTGGTAGGCGCGGCGGACCGTCGTGAAGGGCTCCACTTTGAAGGCGAGCCCTGGATCGGCAGCCGCCACTCGGGCGCGCGCGACGGCAGAATCGAGGGAGTAGCCGCCGTTGCGGTAGGCCTCGATGAGGTCGTCGAGCAGCGCGACGTCCGCACCCGCGCAGGCAGCGCGTCCGCGTCCTGCGGCGGAGTCGAGGCTGTGGCCTGCGCGCTGGAAGCTCTCGATCTGGCGCTCGAGACAGCGGCTCCGATCGTCGCCGTAAGCGCCTCGGTCGTGGTCGTGCTGGGGCGAGCCGCGGGCGCCGATCGTCCGTTCGAGCGCTTGGACGGCGCTCTCGAGGGTCGCAAGATCGGCGGCAGCCAGGCGCGCACGTGCCGCGTCGAAGCGTTGTAGGAGCGCGTCGCGCGCCGGATCCGCGGACGTCATGAAGAGGGTCAACGTCAAGAGAAGCGTGTGCATGGGGACCTCCGCGAACGACTCTGCGCCTCGCGCGCCAAGCGCCGTGTAAAAGCCCCGTGACTTGGCGGTCAGCGCCGTGTTGCCGCGCCACCGGGAAGGTGCGACATTCGCGGGCGCTCGCGCCGTCGCTTGGAGAGCACGATGAAGATCACCGAACGCCGGGTCTACCGGGGCCCGAACCTCTATGCCCACTTTCCGTGCATCCGCCTCACGGCCGAGCTCGGGGCGCTCGAAGCGTGGCCTTCCGCGCGCATCGGCGGGTTCAATGGTGCGCTCGTTTCGGCCTTGCCGACGCTCGCCGAGCACACTTGCAGTTATGGTACGGCAGGCGGTTTTATCCGCCGCCTCCATGAACACGAGGGCACCTGGCTCGGGCACGTCCTCGAGCACGTCGCGATCGAGCTGCAGCAGCGCGCCGGCGCCAAGGTGACGTTCGGCAAGACGCGCGGGACCGGCACGGCCGGCGAGTACCATATCGTTTATGCCTTCGACGAAGAGCGCGTCGGCCTCGCCGCCGCCGACCTCGGACTCAAGCTCATCGGCAGTTGCCTGCCGTCCGAGCTGCGCGCCGCCGACGTTCAAGTGCCGCCCGACTTCGCGTTCGACCTCGCGCTCAAGGAGCTGATCGAGCTCGCTCAGCGCCGCCAATTCGGTCCCTCGACGGCCTCCCTCATCCGCGCCGCCGAGGAGCGCGACATCCCCTGGATCCGCCTCAACGACTACTCGCTGGTGCAGTTCGGGCACGGCCGCTTTCAGAAACGCATCCAGGCGACGGTCACGTCCGAGACGCGTCATATCGCGGTGGAGATCGCGTCGGATAAAGAACAGACCAATAAGATTCTGGCCGACCTCGGGCTGCCGGTGCCGCGTCAGGAGCTCGTGCGCAATACGCGCGAGGCCATTCGCTCAGCCGAGCGCATCGGCTATCCGGTCGTCGTCAAGCCGTATAACGCGAACCACGGGCGCGGCGTGTGCCTCGATCTCACGAATGCCGAGATGGTCGATCAGGCGTACCAGACCGCGTCGCAGATCACCGGTCGCACCTGCGTCGTCGAGAAGATGATCACCGGCTTCGACCACCGCATGCTGGTCGTCAACGGCGAGCTCATCGCGGTCGCCAAGCGCGTCCCAGGCCATGTCGTGGGCGACGGCGTGCACACGATTCAGCAGCTCATCGACCTCGTGAACTCCGATCCGCGCCGCGGCATCGGCCACGAAAAAGTGCTGACCCGCCTCGAGGTCGACCACCAGGCCGAGCGTTTGATGATCGAAGCGAACGTCACGCTCGAGACCGTCTTACCGGACGCCAAGGTGTTTTATCTGCGCTCGACCGGCAACCTCTCGACCGGCGGGACGGCCATCGACCAGACCGACGTCTGCCACCACGACAACCGCGAGATGGCCAAGCGCGCCGCGCTCGCGATCGGGCTGGACGTCGCCGGCATCGACTTCCTCTGCCCCGACATCACGAAGTCCTACAAAGAGGCGGGAGGCGCCATCTGCGAGGTCAACGCGGCCCCCGGTTTCCGCATGCACGTCGCGCCGACCGAGGGTCGCCCGCGCGACGTCGCCGGGCCCGTCATGGAGATGCTGTTCCCGCAGGGGACCTCGGCGCGGATCCCCATCGCCGCCGTGACCGGCACGAACGGCAAGACCACGACCGCGCGTATGCTCGCGCATATCCATAAGATGTGCGGTCGCACCGTCGGACTCACGACCACCGACGGCGTTTATATCGACGGCGAGCGCACGGTCAGCGGCGACATGACCGGGCCGACCTCGGCGCAGATGGTGCTCCGCGATCCAACCGTGGATCTCGCGGTGCTCGAGACGGCGCGCGGCGGGATCCTGCGCGCGGGCCTCGGCTACCGTGACTGCAACGTCGGCTGCGTGCTCAATATCTCCGAGGATCACCTCGGCATGAAGGGCATCGAGACCATCGACCAGCTCGCCGAGGTGAAGCGCGTCGTCATCGAAGTCGCGCGCGACGCCGCGATCTTGAATGCCGACGATATGCTGTGCCTGCGCATGGCGGATCACGCGCCCGCCAAGCGTATCGGCTATTTTACGATGAACCCGCGTAACGAGCTCGTGCGCCGTCATATACGCGTGGGCGGTATGGCGATGGTGCTCGAAGAGGGCATCAACGGTCACATGATGACGCTCTATGATGCGGGCAATCACGTGCCACTGCTCTGGACGCATCTCATCCCGGCGACGCTCGAGGGCAAGGCGATGCACAACGTGCAGAACGCGCTCGCGGCCTCGCTGATGGCGTATGCGATGGGGGTTCGCGTCGACAATATCCGTCAGGCGCTGCGCACGTTCGACACGAGTTATTTCCAGGTGCCGGGGCGCCTCAACGTCTATGACGAGCTGCCCTTCCGCGTGATCCTCGACTATGGTCATAACCCGGCGGCCGTAAGGGCGATGGTCGATTTGGTGAAGCGCCTCGATGTCGCCGGTCGGCGTCTATGTGTGCTGGCGGCGCCGGGCGATCGACGCAACGAGGACATCCTCGAGATCGCCAGGATCATGGGCGAGCCGAACGTCTTCGACCAGATCTTCATCAAGCGCGACGACGACGCGCGCGGCCGCGGACCGACTGAAGTGCCCGAGATGCTGCATGCCGGGCTGGTCGCGGCGGGCGTCGATCCCGGGCGCATCACCATCATTCCGGACGAGCGCGAGTGCGTCGATCAGGCACTGCGCGCGGCGGCGCGTGACGATCTGCTGCTGATCTTCGGGGACCAGATCAACCGCTGTTGGAAGCAGGTCACGAAGTTCAACGCCTCCGCGAGCGAGGTGAAGGCGACCTCGGCCGCGACGGTGAACGTCGTGGATCCCAGGCTCTTTTCGGGCGCGCCGGTCGCATCCGACTCGGGGCTCGGCGAGCTCATCGAAGACGCGCGCGGCGTGCGGCTGGCGCGCGAAACGGACGATTGACTCGGAGGAGAACGACGATGCTCGTCGCCGACGCGCGCCGCCTGACGGGGCCGAACCTCGAGCTTTCGCGGCGCACGCCCGACGTGCCCGACGCGCCGGGTTGGGTGGTCGGGGCCGGCGCCGTGATCGAGTGTACGTTCACGCCAGCCGAGAGCGGCGAGGCCGAGGACGCGTTGATCGCGGCGCTCGTCGAGAGTGTGAACGATGTTCTCGCACGCATCGGGCACCCGGCGGAGCCGCGGGTGCGGCGTTGGCCAGGAGGCTTGGCGCTGGCCGTGCCGGAGCGCATCGATCGGCTCTATGCGCTCGTCGATCTGGTCGAGGAGACGGCGAAGCTGGTCGCTGCGGGGGAGTCTGTCGCGGGGCACCTCGAGCCGCTCATCGCCGCGTATTTGGCGCGCGTCCTGGCGGACGAGAACCTCGCGCTGGTCGCGCTCGAAGGGGAAGCGCGGCGGCGCGGTGTGCCGTTCTTCTGGGATGACGACGAGGTCTCGCTCGGGATGGGTGTGCACTCGGCGACCTGGCCGGTGCGCGCGTTGCCCGAGGGTGAACTCGATTGGTCCTTGTATCGCGCGATCCCGACGGTGCTGGTCACCGGCACGAACGGCAAGACGACCACGTCGCGGCTCGTGTCGCGGATCCTCACCCTCGCTGGCCACGTCGTTGGCATGTCCTCGACCGACGCGATCGCGGTCGGCGACAAGGTCGTCGAGAAGGGCGATTGGACCGGCCCCGGCGCGGCGCGCAAGGTGCTGCGCCATCGTGAGGTCACGGCCGCGGTGCTCGAGACGGCGCGTGGCGGGATGCTGCGGCGCGGGCTCGCGCTCTCGGGCGCGGACGTGGCGGTCGTCACGAACGTCGGCGAGGATCACTTCGGCGAGCATGGCGTGACCGATCTCAGCGGCATGGCCGCCGCCAAGGGGACCGTTTGGACGGCCGTGCGACCGGGCGGCACGCGCGTGCTCAACGCCGACGATCCGCACGCGGTGCTGCGCGCGCGCATGACCGATGCGGCTGGCGGCGGCGGCGATGGCCTCGGCGCGTGGGTCCTCTTCGGGCTCGACCCGCATTCGGAGACGCTCGCGCAGCATCGTCGGGCAGGCGGCCGCGCGCTCTTTGCCGACGGCGAGGCGCTCTATATCGCCGACGGCGCGCGCGAGGTGCGGCTCGCCGGCGTGAACGAGATCCCGATCGCCTTCGGCGGCGCCGCGCGCCACAACCTCGGCAATGCTCTAGCGGCCGCTGCGGCTGCGCTCGCGCTCGGGGTCGACCCCGAGGTCATTCGCCTGGGACTCGCCAGCTTCGGCCGCAGCCCCGACGACAACCCGGGTCGCGCCGAGCTCTATGTCATTCGTCGCGGGCAAGCGCTCGGCGCGCTCTTCGCGAGCGAAACAGGAGGCGTGCGCCTGCTCATGGACTTCGGTCACAACGCGCACGGTGCGCGCGCGGTGCGCGGCATCTGGCGCAAACTCCTCACGGCGGTGCCGGACTCGCGGCTGCTCGTATGTCTCGGGCAGGCGGGCGATCGAAGTGATCACGACCTCGAGGCGCTCATGCACGAGGTCATCGTGGCGGGGCCTTCGCGGATCCACCTGCGGCCCTTGCCCGGATATGAACGCGGACGCGCGCCGGGCGAGGCTGCGGCGGTGTTGCGCAAGGCGGCGCACGCGCTCGGGATGGCGCCCGAGAATGTGGTCGATGTGGCGGATGAACTCGCGTCGCTCGATGCGGCCATGCTATGGGCGCGCCCGGGTGACTTGATTGTGCATCTGGTTCACATCGAGCGCGAAGCGGTCCGTCGCTGGCTCGCCGAGCATGGGGCGGTTCCGGCATGAGTGAGTCCGAGTGGACCGGTGGCTTTCGGCCGTCGGACTATCGCGTGCGGCGGGTGCTCGCCGATCTTTGGTCCGAGACGCGCGGCGATTGGCGCTTCGTGACCGAGCGGCTGGCGCACGCGTTTCGCGAGGCCAAGGAGCTCCACTCGGCCGAGCGGCGGATCGTCGCCGAGGCGCTCTACGGGCTGGTCCGGCGCGTGCGCACGATCGATCATGTGTTGGCCGCGGTCGGGGTCGAGCCGCCCGAGCCAGGGCGTGCCGTGGCACCGAGTCGGGCGCTGCTCGATTGGTTCGTCTATCGCGTGGGCTTCGAGAACTGGCCGATGGATCTGGCCAAGGCCGAGCGCCCGGAGATCGACTGGCCGAAGGTCCTGCGGACGTTCGCGTCGATCGAGCGCATCGGCGAGCCGGTGAAAAGGTTTGCACTCCAACAATCGGTCCCGGACTGGCTTGCGGCGCGGCTCATCGCCGAGCTGGGCACCGAGGCCGAGGCGTGCATGGCGGCTCTCAACGAGCGTGCGCCGATGACGCTGCGTGCGAATCGGCTGAAGGGGACGCGCGCCGAGCTGGCCGAGAAGTTGAAGGTCGAGAACGTCGAGACCGAGCCGACGCGCTGGTCCGAGGACGGGCTCGTCGCGACAACGCGCGTCAACGCGTTTGGGCTGAAGGCGTTCAAGGCGGGGCTCTTCGAGGTGCAGGACGAGGCCTCGCAGTTGGTCGCGGCGCTCGTCTTGCCGCCGCCGCATGGGCTCGTCATCGACGCGTGCGCGGGTGCGGGCGGGAAGACCTTGGGGCTCGGAGCCGCCATGGGCGGGCGCGGGCGGCTCATCGCCATGGACGTCGACGCCAAGAAGCTCGAAGAGCTCGGGCGACGTGCACGACGCGCGGGACTCTCGAACCATCGCTGGATTTCGGTCGGCAACGAGGACCAACCGTTCCCGCTCGAGGTGGCGCCGCTGATCGGGAAAGCCGATCGCGTGCTGGTCGACGCGCCGTGTTCCGGGGTCGGCGCGCTCAGACGCAATCCCGAGGCGCGCTGGCGGCTCGGCGAGGACTTCATCACGGCCCTACCGGCGCGCCAACTCGCGATCGCCAAGCGCGCCGCGACGCTCGTGAAGCCGGGCGGTCGGTTGATTTATGCAACCTGCACGATCTTCCGCGCCGAGAACGAGGACGTGCTCGCGGAGCTCGTGAAGGCGATGCCCGAGTTCGAGCCGGTCTCGCCGAAAGAGATCCTTGGGCGCGCCCACGTCGAGGGCCTGCTCTCCCCGAGCGGCGACGCGCTCCGAACCTATCCCCATCGCCACGGCATGGACGGGTTCTTCGGAGCCGTCTTGCGCCGCCGAGGTTAGCCGGCGCGGTCGGTCACGGCCGTGCGAGCTCGACGCGACGGTTCTTGGAGCGGCCCTCCGGCGTGGTGTTCGCGGCGACCGGGCGTGTGTCGGCAAAGCCGGTCGCGGTGAGGCGGCCGCTGGCGATGCCGTGTTGCGTGAGCCACGCCACGACGCTCGCCGCGCGGCCCTCGGAGAGGGTCTGGTTGTGAGCACGCGCGCCGGTGTTGTCGGTGTGTCCCTCGATACCGAGGGTCAGCTTCGGGTCGGCTTCGAGGAGCGCGAGCACCTGCCGCAGAGTGGCTTCGGAGGCGAATTTGAGCGTCGTCTGGTCGATGTCGAAGTAGATGCCGTAGAGCGCGATGCGACCCGCGCGTGCGAGTGCCTCCGCCAGGGCGCTCGAGGCGGCGGTCACGCCAGCGTCGGCGATCATGATCGTGAGCTTGCGATTCAGATGCCCGCGCATCCAGACGTCACGCCCATCGCGATCGAAGTGCGCCAAGAAGACCATGTCGCCGGCGGTCTCCTTGCGCCGCGTGTGGTGCAGCAAGGTCCATCCGGCGCGCTCGAGCGCAGGGCAGAAGACGCGATCAAACTCGAGCGCGGACAGATCGGGCGGGACCGCGAGCTCGAGCTGCCAGACGGGACTGCCCACCCAGGTCCGCTCCGGGTCGCTCGGCTGGGTGACCTCGAAGCCGCCCGTTCGGTCGATGCGCGAGCGCACGAGCTGCCCGCCCGGGTAGGGCACGAGGTACTCCGGTAGCTCCCCCTCCTTCCATGTGGCAGCCTGGGCGGCTGGCGTCGGCAGGGTCAGCGCGCGCGGCACCGTCCCCTTTTCGATGAGCGTCAGGCGCACGTCCTTCGGCCCGAAAATCTCGAGCTCGAGCCAGCTCTCCTTGCCGTCCCGTTGGCGCGAAAACACGGCGCGGGGTGGCTCGGACACGAGCGTCCAACCACGTGGCTCGAGTGCTTGCCGAAAGCGCCCGAGGACCTCGTCCTTCGTTGTGCCGGACGTTAGGCCGCCCGAAAATCGCCACTGCGGTCCCTCGCACGTGGTCGTCGTCATGTCGCGCTGGCCCGCCAGGCGGTACCGAAATTCCTCGCGTCCGAAGGCCGCGGACGAGCCGCGACTCGCCGCGACCGCGAACCCCTCCGGAAGCGCGAAGTAGGCGGGAAACGGCGCAAACGGCCGATCGGCGAGGGCTGCGTCGGCGACCCCGCAGACAAGGATCGAGGCGAGCATTAGCGATATCGAGCGCACGCGCGAACTCCTTGCAGAACGTATGGAGGCCGACCGTGTGGCGGCCGCTCGCATCACCGTCGATAGCGATCGCTGACGACCAGCTGCTTCTTGCAGTTTCCCTCGAGGGCCGCGCCGTGCCACGGCCGCGGGGCACGCCCGGGGGCGTTGAGGCCGGTACCCGCCTTGCCGTCGCACAGCGTGTCGCCGATCGTCTCGGGGCCGACGAAGATCCAGCGGACGTTCGGCTCGGCGCGGTCCGTGACGATCGACACGTACTGACCGCTGGTCGTCAGCGTCGACCTGGACCAGCGCATGACGCAGGTGTCGTCGCCGCTGTGTTCCCCGTTCCATGCGGCGATGTGAAGCTCTGCGCTCCAAGCGTCATGGGGCGGAAACAGGCTCTCCACGAGCGGATCGGTCCCGGTCAGGACGCGTCCATCGGCGGCCTTGACGACGAGGGGAACCGCCTGGGCGGAGCCGTTCTTCTCGCGTGCGCGTTCGAAAACTTCGCCCGCTTCGCTCTTCACCCAGCGGACCGGCGTGCGGTCGCCCGTCCCGTGGTGCACCAGGTTGCAGTCGTGGAAGATCTCGTGCGCCACGATGCTGCCATACTCGGCGCGCCCGCGCGGACCGGGGTCCGCAGGACCGATCGTGATGTGGTCCACGGCGCCCGGCGTGCCGATCGCTTCGACCTCGGAGCCCTCGCTCGCCTCCGCGCCCTCCTTGAGAGGTGGCTCGGCGACCAAGCGAATGGCGTGTTGGTCGATGTGGGCGCCCGGGCCGAGGTTGCCGTTGATGATTCTCGATGCGGGCATCTGGGACGCCAGGAGTCCATCGTGTACGTCGAGCTCGGATGCGCGCTTGACGATGTCGATCCCCGCTTGCGCCGACGCGCCGACCTCGTTGCGGATGAAGAGGTCCTTGGTTTTGGGCTTGGTGCGCACGTGCTCCGCCCCCACTGCAAATCCCCGATATTCTTCGAAGGTCGAGAGTCCGTCCCCCTGGAACCCGTTGCCCTCGGGCTTGTCGTCGACGTCGGCGTCGTCCGCCTGTCCCGCCGCGTAGGCCTTCTTCCATGCGTCCGCGATCTTCGATGTGGCGTCGCGCTTGGGGAGGCGCATCGGTCCGACGCCCGCGTCTTCCGGGCGGCTCTCGAGGTGGCGTCCATCGGGCAGGTCCGCGCGCCCCTTGACCTGCCCATACGCGCCGTAGTCGTAGGCTTCGACGTCGACGACCACCTGGGCCAGCGGCCCGTCGATCTCGGCGCGCTGCCCTTTCGGATCGGTGACGCGCAGTCGGGGGTCGCGGTCGCTCTTCGCAAGCCGCAGGTCGAAGGTCCCGTCATCGCGCGCCTCGAGCGGCCAGTTCATCGCCACGCCAGGCAGATGCGAGGTCTCCACGAGCTCGAGGTCCATGTGCGTCGCCTGCAGCTCGGGCGGCAGGTCGCGTCCATCCTTGCATTGAACTGCAATCAACAGCGCCAGCGTATTTCCCTTGTCGCCGGGGCTGACAAGGTTGCCCTCGGGGATCCAGGCGGTATATCCGGCGCTGTGCACCACCAGCTCGGGGTCGCAGCCTGCGCCGAAATCGAAGTCGAATGCGACCGTCGCGGCGAGCCCGGTCGCGGGGGATCGGTAAGCGTAGGTCCCGGAGATCCGAAAGGGCTTGCCCGTCGTCATCCCCGCGCGGAACGCGTCCGCATCGAACGCGAACGTCGCCGCCTCGATGACCTGCGCGAAGTCGCCGGCCTTGTCCATGAGGCGCGCGCCCGGGTCTGCGATCGGTGCGTTGCCCGCCCCCTTGTTGAACGGGACGTCGCCGCGCAAAGCATCGAGCGTGATCGGATAGAGAAGGGGCGGCCCCACGCCCTCGCGGTCACCGCACGCGCAGGAAATCTGCTGCGGGCCCGTGGCGCGGACCCCGAGCTGTGCGTCGATGTAGCCGCGGCGTCCCCTCGGGACGACCACCTCGCCGAGCAGCACGAGCTTGCCGTTGGTGGTCTTGCCGCTGTCCATCACCCGCCACGTCATCACGTCTTGGTGCTCGCCCGAGCAGTGCGGCGCGTTCCCGTTGTCGGTCCCCTCGAGCCTGCCTTGCGAACGGATCGCGTACGTACGCTTCGTATCTCCGAAGAAGCGGATGTGGAGGGCGCGGTCGGCGCCTGAGTTGTCCTCGTCGATCAGGTAGCGCACCGGGTACGTGATCGTGGCGTGCGTTTCGCTGGCGCTCTTGCCGCCGCCTTGAACCTGCGTGATCTCCAGCGTGACCGTGCCCTGCGAGAGGGTATCGCGTCCGCTCGCGTGTCCGCGTCCGCCGCGCGCGAGCGCCTCCTCGAGCATGCGCCGGGTCGCCTCCTTGTCGCGCGCCAGGGCATCGCGTTTTCCGGCCACGACGGTGGTCCACGCTTTGACCCGCGCAAGCTCGGCCGCGCTCGGAGTCTGACCGGCCTGCATGCGCGCGAGGATCTCCTGCACGTTCTTGGGCAGGCCCGGGTTCTGGTCTCGCGTGGGCGCGTCCTCCGGGCGGGTCGCTGTTCCATTGGACTTGCGCAGCGTCCACTCCGCGAGCGCGCGTTGCTCGGCGCCGCTGAGCGGCTCGTGTCGACCGAACTTGTCGATGATCGCCTGAATCTCGGGCGGCGGTCCCGGAGGCGGATCGGCGCGCGTACTCACGCCGAGCGTCGACAACGCAAACAGGGTCGCCGCGACCGCTCCCAAACTACCGAGGGTCAGCGCGCGCGCGCGATGCGAGGTGCTCATGTTCGCGGACCGTGCGCCCGCTCTCGACGGCCTGTCAAGCGCCTGCGCGAGGGCCAAAACGCCCGCGCGTCCAGCCCGCCGTCAGTCCGCGCCGCCCGCGAGGACTTCCAGCACGCGTCCGATGCGTCGCGCTTCGTCGAGCGTCAGATCGTCGGGGATCTGCACTCGCACCATACACCCCGGGCGCAGCGTAAAGACCTGCTCCAGCACGCCAGGCACAGCGTCGGCGCGCCCCTTCCGCGCGGGTCCGCGAGTCTTGCGCGCCGGTCCACTCGCTGCGGCCGCGCGGCGACCGCCGTTCCCCTCGGCGCGCAAGAAGCGCGAGGCCTTGCCTTTGCGACCGACGATAAAGCGGCCCGCGCCGGAGGTGGCGAGCGCCTTCAACGCGGCGACGATCTTGCCGTGGGCCACCTTGCGCCCGCCCTCGGTCAGCTTCGCCGCGAGGTCCTCCAATAAGGTCTCCTCGCCCGAGTGCATATGACGGAGCAGCTCTTGTTCCAAATCGGGGTTGTTTTTCATATCTTCGGCATATCCAATGCCCCCGTCGTTATCAAGTTGGATTTGCCATAAAAAGACAAAGCCCGCACAAAGACCCACGCGGCCCAAGCTCGACCTCGTTGCTCGCCCGTGTTACGCGCCGCCCCCATGCGTGTCGCCCTCATTCATCCACCGACCGCCGATCCCACCGCGCCCTACCTCGCCGTGCCCATGCTCACGGGGTTCTTGCGCGCGCACGGGGTCGATGTCTTGCCGATCGACGCAAACGTCGAGGCCTTCGACGACCTTCTGAGCGAGGCCTGGCTGGGTCGCCAGCGCGATCACATCGAAGCGCGCCTCGCCGCGCTCGACACGCAGGAGGCGCTCACCCACGCCGACCAGCTCGCTTATGTCGCGCTCCACGACGCCCGCGCAGCGGCCCACGCTGTGCCCGCTGTCATCGCCGAGGCCAAGCGCATCCTGCGGGACCCCGAGCGCTTTTATGATCCGCAGCTTTATCAGGATGCGACGACGACCATCGACGCCGCGCTGCGCGTCATATCCGCGGCCCACCATCCGCTGCAGATGGACTTCACGGCCTATCGTACGCCGTTTGGTCTCCTCTCGCTGGACGAGGTCGCGCAGGCCGCCGAGCCCGCAGAGAATCCGTTTCACGCGTGGGTCGAGGAGGTCCTGATCCCGCGCCTCGCGGCGGCCTCGGTCGGGCTGGTTGGACTCTCCACGGCGTTCCCGGGGCAGCTCCAGCCCGCGTATGCGTTCGCGCTGCAGATCAAACGCGCGCTGCCGCAGGTGCACGTCACGCTCGGGGGGCCGGGCGCGACGCAGATGCTGATACGTCTGCGTGGCGCTGCGCTCGCGCGGGCACTGGGACCGTTTGACTCGGCGGTCGTCTTCGAGGGCGAGCATGTCCTGCTCGGGTTGGTGCGGGCGCTCGAGAGCGGTGGCGATCCGGCGACGGTCGGCAACGTCGTCGTGCGGCGCCCGGACGGGACGGCCGGGTACACGTCGCACCCTTCGATGGAGGATCTGCGCAAGCTGCCGGCCCCGGACTTCGACGGGTTGCCGCTCGCGCGGTACTTCGCGCCGACGTTGACGCTTCCTTATGATCCGACGCGCGGCTGTTATTGGGGCAAGTGCACGTTCTGCCACTACGGCTTGGCCGAGGTCGGCACCGCGTCTTATCGTGAGCGTGACGTCGCGACGATGGTCGGGCACCTCGGCGCGCTATCGGCCCGATACGGCACCCGCCACTTCTACCTGTCGCAGGACTCGGTGGCGCCCAAGACCCTCGTGCGCCTGGCCGAAGCGCTGGAGCGGGCTGCGCTCGGGATCCGTTGGGGCACCGACCTCAAGGCCGAGAAATACCTGACCGCCGAGCGCGCCGAGACCCTCAGACGCGGCGGGGCGATCGCGTGCGCGATCGGGGTCGAGTCCGCCAGCGATCGGGTGCTGGCCCTTATCGATAAGGGACCGCCGGTTGCCGTATTGGCCGGTGCCATGGCGCATCTTACGCGAGCCGGTGTGGCCGCCGAGGCCATGTGTTTTACCGACTTCCCGACCGAGACTTTCGACGAGGCGCTCGAGACCCTGCAGTGGCTCGCCGATCACCGCGACGACGTCGCGGTCGCCATCGTCGGGCGCTTTGGGCTGACGCACGGATCGCTCGTGGCGAGAGCGCCGAGCGCGTTCGGGATCTCGGAAACCTGGGAGGTGGAAGGCGACGAGCTCGGACTCGGGATCTTCTTTCGGCCGACCGTGCCCTGGAAGGACGAGGTCGAGGCAGCGGCGCTCGACGAAGCGCTCGGCGAGGTCTCGCAGCTCTGGTACCTGCGACCTTATCCGTGGGCGGGTGCCGTGTCGACCGCGCATACGCTCTTGTTTTATGAGCGTTTGGGCCGTGACGTTTTCAAGACGTGGGCCGATCGCGAGCCCGCGCTCGTCGGGCGAATCATTGGTACGCCAATGATTCTCGCGACCCCGGACGGCATTGGATCGGGGGCCGCTCTCGCGTTCGACCTCGAGGCCGCGCGCGACGCCGAGGGCCGCGAGGCGGCTCTCTGGGCCCACCTGGTCCACGTCGAACGCGCGGTATCGCGGGCGCGTTGGGCGGCGCGGGCGGCCGAGCTGCCACGGCTCGCGCGGGCCGCCCGACCCATGCCTGGCGAGGCGATGTGGGTCGCGCCTGGGGGCACCTTGCGCCGTCCAAACACCGCACCGGGTGCGGCCGGCGGGCACTGAGGTCGCCGTGTCGTCCTCTCCACGCCCGCTGCGCACACGCATCCGCGCTGCTCTCGTATGTGCGCTGGTGGCTGTCGCGGTCGCACCTGGCGCCGCCTGCGCCCAACGCCATGACGGCGAGCGTCCGCCCCGCGCCTGGCTCGCGCTTCTCGATTGCATCGGCGAGCAAGCGTTGTCCGAACGCCTCGCAGGCCGCCTGGTGTGCATCGACGGCGCGGCGACCGAGCCCGGCGTCCGCCCCGACGGGTGCCTCAACTGTAACTAGTGATTTATACCCAACGAAAACTCCAAAATGAGGATCAAGTGAAATAGCATTTGATTGAATTAAAGTATTTCTTCTTCCGTCACTTGTCAT
>SXIE01000356.1 GCA_005772945.1 Pseudomonadota bacterium | reverse complement strand
CCGGCACGCCGATCGTCTTCGGCCACTGGGCCGCGCTCGGCCTCTGGGTCGCCGGTGACGTCGTCGGCCTCGATTCGGGCTGCGTCTGGGGCGGGGCGCTGACCGCCTATCGCCTCGACGATCGCGCCGTCTTCTCAGTCCCAGCAGGCCCGAGCGACTGAGGCGCGTCGAGCGTCACCTCACGCACGCCCCGCGTCACGCCGCCGCGCGTGCAACGCCAGCCCGCTCGCAATCGACGTCAGGAACTGCCCGGTCCGCAGCTTGTGCTCGCCAAAGCGCTCGGCGAACAGCCGGCGCACCGCGGGCACCTGCCCCGTGCCGCCCGTCAGAAACACCGTGTCGACCGCCTCCGGTCCCATCCCCGCGTCCGCGAGCAACGCGTCCACCGTCCCGCCGAGCGCCCCCAGCTCCGGCGCAATCCACCCCTCGAAATCCGCGCGCGTGAAGCGCTGCTGCACCGCAAAGCCCTCGTCGTCGAACGCCAGCTCGGCCTCCGGCGCCTGCGACAGGGACACTTTGGCGGCCTCGACCGCCCGAAACAGGCGGTACCCGAGGTTGTGCTCGACCAGATGAACGAGCGCCCCGATCTTCTTCGGCTCGCGCGCCGCCCGCAGGTACCCGAGCAGCATCTCCATGTTCTGTCGCGTCTTCAGAAACGACAGCTCGTTCCAGCGCCGCAGCTTGTCGAAGATCCCGCGCGGGATCTCGAGCACGTTGCCCATGTCCGATCGGTACATGCTCCCGGCCCCGAGCGCCGGCGCGACCAGGTGCTGCACGATGCGCGCGTCGAGGTTGTCGCCCGCGACGCCGACCCCGCGCGTGCCGAGGATCCGCCCGCGGTCGCCCACTTCGGCGCCGCCGCCCGCACGGTAGCTCGGTCCGACGCGCAGGAGGCAGAAGTCGCTCGTGCCGCCCCCAAAATCGCCGACCAGCACGGTCTCGTCGCGCTCGAGGCCCGCTTCGTAGTGCAGCGCCGCCGCCACCGGCTCGAGCACGAACTCGACCTCGCGGAATCCGGCGGCCGCATACGCGGCACGCAAGCGACCCTCGGCGTACGCGTCGTCCTCGGGCCCGTCCGAGTTCGCGAAGCGCACCGGCCGCCCCGCCACGATCGCCGGCAGTCCCGCCGCGCCCGCCGTGGTGGCCGAAAGGCCCGGCACTTGCCCCACCGACGCCAGCCAGAGCGCGCGAATGATGAGCGCAATCAGGGCCTCGAGCGCGAAGTCGTACCCGAAGACGTTGGTCCCCCGAACGTGCTGGCTCGCCAGGAACGTCTTCATCGATTGCATGAGGCGCCCGTCGCCGTCGTTCGCGAGGTACGCCTCGATCGCCGCTGGACCCGCCCAGGCCTCGGGTTTCCCGCGCACGCGCTCGCGCTCGGCCGCGAAAAACAGAATCGATCGGAACGTCGTCCCCGCCCGCGCCGCCGGGCCCGTCAGGGCCCCTGCTGCCGGGCTGCCCGCGACGTCGAACGTCGCGACGTGCGCCACGGCATCCGCGCGCTCGGCCCAGGCGAGCGCACTGTTGGTCGTGCCGAAGTCGATACCGATGGCTGCGCTCACGCGCCCCTCGTCGCCCGTCCACCGGCGGAAAGCAAGATCGCTCGAGACCCCACCACCGGCCCCCGCCTGGGGTCTCGCCATCCCGACCCCGCGCATTCGGGGTCCGCTTCCCCGTGCCCGAGTGCGGCACGCGACTTGACTTAGCAGCGCCGCATCCTGGGCCGCCCAGACGCCTTTCGCGCCACGCCCCCTCGATTCGGAGCACCCATGGTCGCCAGTCGCCTGCAGCGTTCGCCCGCCCTCGTCCGTTCACCCGTCGCCACCACCGCCGCCGCCCTTCCGAGCGCCGCCCGAACTCGCCATCGCCCCGTCGAGGGCACCTTCGCCGAGCAAGAAGCGGCGCTCGCGCCCGCGCCCACCGCCGCCGACAAGGCCAGCAGCGAGCCCGCACGCAGCCCCGACCTCGCCCGCAACAACCGCGCCCCAGGCGCCCCGGAGGCCCGCCAGCCGCTCCTGCGCTGCGGCGACCCGCGCTTCGACGGCCGCCCGGCCACCGAAGCCCGGGATGCCGTCGTGTCGATGCTCACCCCGTACCTGGAGGTAGGTCCAAACTTCGTCCGCTACGCTGTCAACATGCGCGCAACCGAGATCGCGCACAGGCGCCGCATGGTCGATCTGAGCCCGCTTGGCGGCCTCGCCGAGGACTCGGATCTCGACAGTGGTCGCTGGCAGCCGGTCATCGACCTCGCGACCCGGATGAACGCGCTGGTCTTCAACGCGTGCCAGATCGCCGAGCATCCTGGCAAGGTGTGCGAGGCTTCGCGCGTGGGCGCCGACGCGATGGCCGCGTTTCAGCGCTTCAGCACCGCCTTCGACGCGGCTGCGGCCGAGACCAGGGACGAGATCGCCGCCAACATGTCCCTGCTCTCGACGGTCAAGGACGTCGCTACCGCAGTCGCGGCTGGGGCGACGTTCATCATGATCGCGGCGGGCGTTGTGTACTTCGCTCCGGCGATCCTCGCCGGAGCCGCCAACGCGAGCGCCGTCGGGGGCACGGTGACGGCCGCCGGCAAGGCCGCCGTCATGGGCGGTACGATGGTGGGCGGCACCCGAATGGTCGGGACGGCGCTGGGTGGCGGCACCGTCGACCAGGTCGGACAGGCCGGCATCGACGGCGCCAAGGCCGGCGCAGTCGACGCGATCGCGGCGGTGGGGCCGGTGCCCGGAACCGTCTCGAGCGCCGGCGAGATCATCGGCGGCGCGGCCATGGGTGCCCTCGGGAGCGCCTCCCAGGCGGCGAGCCAGGGGCAAAGCGTACCGGCCGGACTTCTCCTCGGAGCGGCCGGCAACGTGCTGCAGGCCGGCGTCACCAAAGGCGCGCTCCGGAACTAGCCGTCGCCGCGCTCTGCTCTCTTCGTCGCTTGGCGTCTTTCTCTCTCGGGTTGGAGGTGCGTTGTGGTCGCAGTGATGGGTTCGAATCGGCCGTCTGTGGGCGATTACTGGGCGTTGTTCTTCGTAGCGGTCGCGTTCACCGGCGTCGGCATCTGGTACGTCGTGGCCGGCAACGAGATCGAGGCACGCCGAGAGGTTGCGGAGCGTTCATTCACGCCGGCCGAGATGGCCGAGCACTCGAATGAGGTCATCGCCACGATGACGCGTGTGAGTCAGGACTACGCACGCTCCCTCAGGAACCTCCCGTGGCCTCCCGCGCCGGCCGACGTAAAGCTCGTCGACGACAACTTCCGGGCGCGTCTCGACGCCATCAACCACACGCTGACCCAGTTCGAGGTGCCGCAGACCACCCAGGCATCCCAGCTCTATTTCGGCCTCCGTTCCCTCGTCCACTGTCTGCGCAAGACAACCATCGCCGTCCACGCGATCGACACGGCGCTCAAAGCCGGCGCCGCCAAGCCCGACTTCCAGACCTGGTTTGCGCGTTTCGATGCCCACTGCGCGGCCGCCCGCACGCGCCTCCAAACCGCGTGGACTGCGTTCGCGGCGGACTGACCTCTCGGCTGCGACCTCCGAAGTGGGCCCGCCCGTGGGGGACGTCATGGGCGGGTCGTTTCCCTCGACACTTCCAACGGCGATTGGTTTGCCCGCAAGGCCGCGACCGGCCCGCGCCGGTTCGGTTTCGCGGTCCCGCGATAACGAGGTTGCGCCCCGCGAACCGCGCGGCGTATGCACGGCGAGCGTGGGATGGTTGGCCTCTACGAGGCCTGGGCGGGGAGGGGTGGGCATGGCGCGTTCGTCATTGGTCCGCGGAGCATGGCTTCGCGGCACCGTCACTGGCATGGGGTTCGCGGCGTTCGCTTTCACGGCCTGTCAGCGGCTCGACCCCGAGGACGCCCCGCAGCCGCCCAAGGGACCGGTGATCTCGGCCGAGCGCCCGATCGTCAATGGCGTCACCGAGACCGGCTACCCTTCGGTCGGCGCGCTCGTCGTCGCCGAGGCCTGGCAATACGGCGGCTCCTTCTGCTCGGGCACCCTCATCGCCCCGAATTGGGTCCTCACCGCCGGCCATTGCGTCGCCGGTCCGGACATCCAACAGCAGGGGATCACCCCGCAGAACACGACCTTCTTCATCGGCGCCGACGCCCGCCCCAAGCCGAACGGCGCCGCCCCGACCGAAGGCAAATTCTACGACGTCGACCAGTTCATCCCGAACCCGAACTACGACCCCGAGAACAACGACAACGACATCGCGCTCGTGCACCTCTCGCAGCCCGTCACCGACGTCGTCCCGACCCCCATCCACGTCGGCAGCCTCAATAACGCGGTCGGCACGACCTGCACCTACGTCGGTTTCGGCGCGGTCGAGGGCATCAACGAGAGCGGCGACGGCCTCAAGCGCTCGACCTCCTTCCCGATCACGCAGGTCTACGCCGACGTCTACGTCAGCAATTACAGCGGTCACGGGACCTGCTTCGGCGACAGCGGCGGCCCCGGCCTCATGACCCACAACGGCGCGCAGGTCCTGGCCGGCGTGACCAGCGCCGGCACCGCCTGCGAAGGCCCGAACTGCGACCCGTGCCAGACCCCGACCATCAGCACGCGCGTCGACGCCTACGCCGCCTGGATCAACCAGAAGCTCGGCGCCCCCGCGCCCTCGTGCAAGACGACGGCCGACCTCTGCGATTGCGCCGAGGCCTGTCAGGGCGATGGCTCGTGCAGCAACGCGGTGTGCCAGACGGCGACCTGCGAGAACGCGTACGGCTGCATGGCCAACTGCACCAGCGCCGCGTGCCAGCAGGCGTGCATGGCCAGCGCGACGCCCGCCGCGCAGGCCGAGCTCCAGAGCATGCTCACCTGCTTCGAGGACGCGTGCGCCGCCGCCACGACCGACGCCGCCTTTCAGACCTGCGTCCAGACCAACTGCCAAGGCGAGATGGACGTCTGCTTCCCGGTCGTCACCGGCGACAAGCTCTGCGCCGACGTCTACGGCTGCCTCGCCAATTGCGGCCAGAACGACCAGGCGTGCTGGCGGGGCTGCTACGAGACCGGTACGCTGGCGGCCCAAAACCAGGTCGACGATCTGCTCGGATGCCTGCAGGACAACTGCAAGGACATCACCGACGACGCCCAGTTCCAGACCTGCGCAAACAACAAATGCGGCGACCCGATCGACACGTGCTTCCCGGGCCAGACCGGCGATCAGACGTGTACGCAGGTCGACGCGTGCATGGCGCTCTGCGCGAACGGCGACCAGCCGTGCCTGCAGACGTGCTTCGGGACCGGCACGCGCGCCGCGCAAGAGCAGTACAATGCGCTGGTCCAGTGCGCGAACAGCAAGTGCGCCAGCGAGACCGACGCGACCTACCAAGGGTGCCTCACGAGCAAGTGCGGCGCCGAGCTGAACGCGTGCATGCCGGGCAGCGGCTGCACTGACGTCGACCAGGACGGCACGTGCGCGGAAGACGACTGCAACGACGCAGCGGGCACCGTGCACCCGGGCGCCGGGGAGAGCTGCGGCAACCGCGTCGACGACAACTGCAACGGCCAGACGGACGAGGGTTGCGCGACCGAGCCAGTCTGTACCGACGCCGATAGCGACGGGGTGTGCGCGCCGGCCGACTGCAAGGACGACGACGCGACCATCAAGCCAGGCGGGAGCGAGCGCTGCGGCGACGGCCTCGACAACAACTGCAACGACCAGACGGACGAAGGCTGCGAGGGCTGCACGGACGCCGATCACGACGGCTATTGCGCCGCGAACGACTGCGCCGACGACGACGCGAACCGCAGTCCGGGCGCGATCGAGACGTGCGGCGACACCGTCGACAACAACTGCGACGGGCAGACCGACGAGACGTGCGCGACGACCAACCCGGACAATGGTCTGGGCGGAAACGGCGACCCGACCGACAGCAACCCGACGCCACATCCGGTTGCGGGCAACAGCAGCGCGGGCGGCTGCGAGAGCGGCAGCCAAGGGCTCTTCGTAGGGCTGCTCGGGCTCGTCGGCGTCGCATGGCGGGGACGTCGCCCGCGGCGTTGAAATCGGTTCGTTCCAGCGCGGGCAGGCGTGCAACCCACGCGGCGCGTGCGATGTGCGCGCTGCGCAGTCGCGTGCGACGCCGGTGGACGCTTGCGGGAATGACGTGCGCGTGAGGCTCCGAGCCGGGGGCCCTAGCCACGCTCATCCGCCTGTGGCGCGGCCGATCGGTATTGTTGACAAGTTTGGTCTCCAATATTCTTGACTTAGTTGGTCATCAATGTCAGCTTAGCCGTCAAGCCCGCTGGAGATCTCCCTTGGACTACGTCCTACTGTTCATCGCGCTGACGAGCTTTGGAGCCGCGACGGTCAACGGTGCGTTGGGTTACGGCTACTCCTCGCTGACGGTCCCGCTGTCCTTGATCATGGTGACGAGCCGCGTCCTCAACCCGGCGCTCGTCATCGTCGAGGTCGGCGTCAACCTCGTGAATCTGTTCCTCGGGCGCGGCGCCATCCGTCGCGTGTGGCCGCGCGTCAAGCCGCTGGTCATCGGTCTCGTACCGGGCGTCGCGATCGGCGCGCTCCTTCTGGCGCAGCTGAGCCCCGGCTGGGTGAAGCTGGTCGTCTACGGCCTGATGCTCCCGCTCATCTTGGTGCAGGCGGCGGGCGTGCGCTGGCCCATTCGGCGCGAGCGCGCGGTCGCCCTGCCGTTCGGTGCCGGCGTCGGCTTGCTCTACTCCCTCACCACGATCTCGGGCCCGCCGTTGGTCCTCTTCTTCAACAACCAGGGCCTCGAGAAGGCCGATTTCAAGGTCGCGCTGGCGATCACCCGCACCGCCGAGTCGCTCCTGACGCTCGTGGCCTATCTGTTCCTCGGCCTCTTCACCGCCGAGAGCACGGCCCTCGTGTGGTGGCTCCTCCCAGGCATCCTGCTCGGGGTGCCGCTCGGTCATTGGCTGATCCGGCGCGTCAGCGCCGAGCCGTTCCGCCGGGTCTGCATGAGCTTCGATGCCTGGGTCGTCGCCTTCGGCCTCTCACGAACCATCGAGCAGCTCGGGCTCTTGCCCGCGGCGCTCGCCTACCAGATCCTCGTCGCGACCGCGGTCATCGACAGCTGGATGATCTACCGCTTCTTCTCGAATCGCGCCGCCGAGCGTTCGAACGTCGCCGCTGGTGCCGGCACGGTGATGCCGGACCCGACCGGCGCCTGATCGTCGAGCGCCAGGTAGCGAATCCCGTCAGGAAGCTGCGCGCGCTGCCACGCGCGCTCGCAGCGAACCGCCTCGGCACCGCCCGCGCCGGCTGCAGCGAGGACGGCCCGAAGTGCGTAGGCCGCCGCCTCGAGCGCATGGTCCGCCATGTGAGCCGTCGCCACCGCGTGCCCTGCTGCCCGCGCGGCTTCGCGGGCAGCGCCCGAGACTTCGCGCGCCGCACCGTGCGCCGCGACTGCAGCTTCGCGGGCCGCGATCATCGTGACGTCGCCGTTTGCCCAGGCACGCGCTGCCTCGATCGCGCGACGGGGCCGGTCATCACTTGGCCGTTCACACGCGAACAGGGACTGCACGCGGTCCGCGCAGTCCGCCGCCCACGACGCGAGCATCCGGTGCCGCCGGTCATCGAGGGTCCCCCCTCGGCGTACTGTGACGAACCGGACGTCCCGGCGCCGCGTGTGGGTCGCCATCGCTTCTCCGTGCTGCCCAACGAGGTTCACCCCGCGCGCTGAACGTCCTCGAGCGCGCCCGCCTCGATCAACGCGTTGCGCGGTTCACCGAGGAACGCCTCGCGCTCGGTCGGATCCGCGAGCTTCTTGGCCGAGCTGCGCAAGTGCGTCCGCGCCTCGCCGAGCAGGCGCCGCGCGCGAAAGCCTTCGCGCCTGAGGAAGCGCGCGCGTGCCAGCAGAAAGAGCAGGTGGTGCCGCGACTCGCCGACCCCGCCCCAGGCGGTCGAGCGCTCGAGCGCCGCCTCCGCCAGCGCCAGGGCATCGAGCCCGCGTTGGCCGTCGAGCGACGCCAGCGCTCCCAGCGCCAGCGCGCGCACCGTCAGGCTGCGTTGGCCGTCGCGCTCGGCCTGGCGCGCAAGCTCCTGCGCGCCACCAAAGACGCGCTGCGGCTCCAGTCCAAGCGGCCGTGCGCGCCCGACCTCGAGCGCCGTCAGGGCTACCTCGCGTTCCGCCAGCCGCGACAAGCCCCCGCGCGCGCTATGGTCGAGCGCCAGCGCGATCGCCTCGGACGCGCGCCCGTGCTCACCCGCGAGTGCCCGCCCGCGCGCGTCCACGCAGAGGGCGAAGACCTCGGTCTCTCGATCCCCGTCGCGCCGCGCGAACGCCTGCGCCTCGGCGGCCCGTGCGAAGGCCCGATCGAGCCCGCCGAACGCCAGGTCGCAGCGCGCCCGCTCGAGCTCGAGGCGCCCGTCGAGGCGGTAGTGGCGCGCGTCGCCGAGCTCCGCCGCCAGGCTCTTGACGAGCCCGGAGGCGATGTCGGGCGCCTGCCCTTCGCGCGCCAGCGAGGCCCGGAGGAGGCGCGCATGCAGCATCATCTCCCGATCGCCGATGCGACGCGCGAGGTCGGCGTAGTGCGCGACCGCCGTCTCGGCCTCGCCGAGCCAGCCGTGCTGCACCAAGATGTCCGCCTCGAGCGCGACGAGCTCGACGTGATCCTCCGGCTTCATGACCTCGGTCGGCACCTTGCGCAGGGTTCCCAGCGCCTGCGCGACGTGCCCGTCGTCGGCCGCCAGCCGCGCCTCGATCCAGGCCGCCGGAAAGCGCGCGTGCTCGGGTGCGAGGTCGGCCAGCGCCCGTTGGTGCTCGAGCAGTCGCGAGCGATCCGAGCGGTCCGCCGCCAGCTTCACGAGCGACACCAGGGCCGCCGCCATCGACTGCAGATGCCCGTCCTCGAGCCCGCGCGCGAACAGCTCCGTCGCCGCTTGCTCCCACGCAGCCGGGTCTCCGAGCAGCTGCGCGAGCCGCACCCGCGCACGCCCGAGATCGATGCGCATCAGCCGCACCTGCTCGGTCGTCGGCCGCGCGCCCGCCGCCTTCAGGATCCCGGCCACCTCGTCCAAGAGCCGCGCCGCGTTCGGTGCGGCCGTTCCGTTTCGGGGCACGGCCCGGTCCAGCGCCTGGTGCGCCGCATCCAAGAGGTGCGGCACGGCGCGCAGCGGGACGCCGGTCCGCAGCCACTCGCGCGCCGCGCGCTCCGCCTTCGCATCGAACGGCAGCGACAGCTCGATACAGCGCGCGAGGCGCTCGTGGAGCACCTGTCGCGCCTCGTTCTGCTGCGGATCCCGTTGATCAACGCGGACCGCACGCGGGCCCGGCCCCAGCGAGCCGTCGACCTCGCGCGCCAATACTTGGTCGGCGACCAGCGTGCGGATCTGGCTCTTGGGCGCCTGGAGGAACGTCGCCAGCACCGATTCCGGCACCGGCTCGGTCAGCACCTCGAGCAGCTTCTCGAACGGCGGGGTCGCCGCGTCGCCCGTCGCCGCCCTGGCCGCAGACGGCGCGGTCGTCGGCGTGGCCTGCTTGCGCAGCCGCTCTTCCTCGGCGAGCGCCTCATCCCAGCGGTAGCCGTTCACCCCGCGCGCGACGAGGCCCTTGCGCAGATCGTCGGCCAGGAGCTCGCGCACCCGCTCGGGGCGCCCCTCCGAGCGCTTCCACAGGTGGAGCACGCGCGCATCGGGGACGAGATCCGCGCCGACGGCCTGGTCCACCCAATCGGTCACCGCTTCCAGCGCCATCGGCGCACGCTTGACGCGGGCCACAAACGGCAACGCGCCGAGCCGCTGGAAGGCCCGCTCGGCTGCCGGGATCGCCTGCGGATCCAGCGTGCCGATGACGCGCAACCCGGGGTTCTTGGCGCCCGTGAGGACCGTAATCAGGATCTCGAGCGACAGCGTGTCGGCCCACTCGAGACCGTCGATCGCCAAGACGGTCGGGCCCTGGAGCCGCGTGAGCAGCGTCGCCGCGCCCGCCAGCCCACCCATCAGCCCGCTCTCCGGCCCGATGGCGCGCCCGCTGGCCTGCAGCTTCTGCTCGCGCAGGAGGCGCAGCTGCGCCAAGGCCGGCTCCAGCGCCTCGAGCGGCCCGTGCGGACGGTGCTCGAGCGAGTAGCGGATGATGCGCGAGCCGGCGACGGCCGCGCGATCGGACAGCTGGTGCACGATGCTGGAGCCGTCGAAGCCGCGCGGATCCTCGACGATGAGGATGATGGGTCGCGTCTCGTTCGCCTTCTCCGCCGACACCCCGAGCCACGCCCCCGCGACGCGCGCCAGCTCGCCATCGTTCGCGAACGGCAGCGCCTGGAGCCGGCGGCGGAACGCGAGCGGCGTCTCGATCGGCTCGTGCAGGCCGACCGCGTCGCAAAAGCGCGCGATCACCTCGGCGGCGTTGCGCGGGCGATGGACGTGCATCGGCTTGAGGAGGTCATCGACCAGCTTCGCGAGCGCCGGGCCGCAGTCCGGGTGCCGGATCGGCTGGTACGCCGTGTACATGCGCTTGTGATAGAGGTCGGTCGGGTCGTCGCCGGGCCACGGCCGGTGCCCCGTCAGGATCTCATAGACGAGGAGCCCGATGGCGTAGAGGTCCTGGCGGACGTCGAACGGCGAGCCGGCCATGAGCTCGGGCGCGCTGTACTCGGGCGTGCCGATGAACAGCTCCTCCGGGGTCTCGCCGAAGCCGATCGCGATGCCGAAGTCGATGAGGTGCGCCGAGGCCTCGATGTCGACATCGGTGCTCACGAGAATGTTGCCGGGCTTCAGGTCGCGATGCAGGAAGCCGGCGTCGTGCATGTGGTCGAGGGCGCGCAGGGTCTGGAGGATCCAGGGCCAGGCCTGCTTGGGGTCCTTGAGCGTGAGGAGCGCGTTCGCCAGCGGGATGCCGCGCACGAAGTCCATCACGAAGTAGGGGACCTCGCGGCTATTGTGCTCGCCGAAACCAAAGGCGTGCACCCGCGGAATCGCGGGGTGGTCGAGCCGACGTTGCACGGCGTATTCGCGCATGAAGTCGGTCGTCTGGTCGCGATGCTCGGAGTTCAAGAGCTTCACCGCGACCGGCTGCTGCCCCTGCCCGAGGTCCTTCGCGAGCACGACATGCCCCATGCCGCCTTCGCCAAGCGTGCGCTCGATGCGATAGCGGCCGTCCCAGATCCGCACCCATGCCTCCAACCACGCGCCGCGCCTGCATGGTGTTTTGCTCACGGTCCCGTTCCGTGAGAGCGGCCGCAGGTCGCGCGGAACGCGGTCCGATGCGGTCTTCAGATGATTTCGGCACTTGCGCGGATCATCTTGAGACATTTCTTTGCAATGGTCCCGCGCTTCGATTCCCGGCCGGTGTGGGGTAGTGTCAAAATGCACGCACCCGTGGTGGGGCGCGCAAGTGCTCGAGGAGCCCGCCATGTCGAGTGACGCATTGGGTGGAAGTCTCGCCTCCGAACCGTTCACCGCTCCGGCGGACGCCGCCCTCATCCGGCGTGAGTGGACCGACGGGATCCAGACGATCCATATGGACGTCGACGCGATGCTGCGTTCGGTCATGGTCTTCGACGGCAAGGGCACGATGGACGGGGCGCGCGCCGTCATCACGCTGGCCGACAGCGTCCGGGCCGAGCTCGGGCCGGGCAAGATCATCTCGGCGCTGGTCGATATGAGGCGCCTCGACGGGGCGCCGCTGCGCTCGCAGTTCGTGCTCGGCAAGTGGCTGCTCAGCACCCGCAAGACCATCGACAAGGTGGCCATGTTCGGCGGCAGCCCGTTCGACATGGGGCTGGCGCGCGCCGTCATGACCATCGCCGGGATGGGAAAGAAGGCGCACTTCGGGCAGCGCCGCGAGGACGCGCTGGCGTTCCTCGGGTGGCCGAACGAGCGTCATCCGCGCTGACGTGGGCGTGGGGGGACGTGGCGGGTCGCGGGTGTTTGGCCTTGCAATGAAAGGGCGAACCGGCGATGGCATGCGCGCTCGACGAGATCGCACCCTCACGCTGGAGTCGCCGTGGAACCCGCAGAGCGAGAAGCCAAACTCAGGGCCGCCGCCGAGCTCGTCCAGCTCTCCGGGAAGCTCGCGGAAAAAGGCCAGTGGCCGAGCTTCGCGCAGCATCTCGACGAAGCCATGATGACGTTCGACCAGGTGCAGGCGGACCTCGCGGCGCTCGGGCGGACCGAGGCCTCGCCGCTGCGGTCGGCCGTCGGGGCCGCCATCCACGAGGCCAAGGGCCAGCTCGCCATGCGCGCGAACGAGCTCGCCGAGGCGCATTTTCACCTTGGCACAGCGGCGCGTTTTCGCGACGACGAGCAGAAGGCGGGCGGCAAGCCGCATCCGCTGCCGAGGGGGGTGACGCTCCTCAATCTGTGCTCGGTGGCGCAGCGGCTCGGCAAGCTCGATGAGGCCTTGGCCGCCAACGAAGCGGCGATGCGCTATCTGGCCGAGGTCGAGCAGGCACCCGGGCGCGTCATCTTCGCGGCGAGCCACCAGGCGCGCGGGACGCTGCTGACCCAGGCGGGGCGGCTCGACGAGGCGCTGGCGATGTACGACAAGGCGGCGGCGATTGCCGATGTGCTCATCCTCGAGGATCTCGGGACGGGCCGCGCGTTGAAGACCGAGGTCCTCATCCACGGTGCACGTCTGCGCGCGCAGCTCGGGCGCGCGGGCGAGGCGCTCGCGCAGGTGCTCGAGGCGTCCGAGTACGCCTGGCAGCGCCTCGAGACGTCGGCGTTCAAGGACCCCGAGGCCGCAAGCCACTACGTGACGGCGCAGATGAACCTGGTCGGTTTCGCGGAGACGCTTGGGTCCTTCGCGCAGGCCGAGGACGCGCTCTTCCGCGTGCTGCGGCTGGTCGGGCCCGATCCGCGCATCGTCGAGCGCGGCAAGCGCTTCTACGACGCGTGCCGCACCCAGGCGGACGCGGCGCTCGACGCCGGCAACCTGCCGCGCGACGAGGTCGAAGAGAGCTACGCGAAGCTGCTCGCGATGGTCCCGTCCGCGTGAGCAAGAAGGGCGCGGGGGACGCGTTCGTCGAGGGCAAGCGCTTCGCGCTCTTCGCGAGAGAGCTCCGGACCACCGCGCGCCTCGCGTTCCCGCTGGCCGCCGCGCAGGTCGCCGTCATGGCGATGGGTCTCGTCGACACCGCCATCGTCGGGCACTACCAGACCGTCACGCTCGCCGGCGTCGGCCTTGGCCACATGCTCTCGATGGGCATGCTCGTCTTCGGTTTCGGCCTCGCGCACGCGCTCGAGCCGCTCATCGCGCAGGCGCTCGGGGCCGGCGAGCTCGGCCGCGCCCGCGCTTGGACCAAGACGGGCGAGCGCGTGGCGCTGCCGGTCGGGATCCCGCTCGCGCTCGGGGCTATCGGCATCGCAGCCGCTTCACACGCGGTCGGGGTCGATGCCGACATCCGCGACGAGGCGGTCGTTTACCTCATCGCGCGCTTCCCGGGCAACGTCCTCCAGCTCGTCTTCCTCGCCTCGCGCAGCGTCCTCCAGAGCCAGCAGCGCGCCGCCCCGCTCTTTGTCGCCGCCCTCGTCGCGAACGTCTTCAACGCGCTCGCGAACGTCGCGTTGGTCGATGGGCTCGTCACCTGGGGCGCGGCCGGCTCGGGGCTCGCGACCTCGCTCGCGATGGCGGTCATGACGTTCATGACCGTGCGGGCCTCGCGCACGGGTCCCCTCGCGGAGGCCGCCGCGGCCGACACTACCCCCGAGCCCAAGGTCGATCTGCGCCTGCTCTTCCGGCTCTCGTGGCCGCTCGGCGTCCAGCTCGCCGCCGAGTTCTGGGTCTTCACCGCCGCCGGCCTCGTGGCCTCGACGCTCGGCAAGGTGCCGGGCGCCGCGAACACCATCGCGCTTCAGTGTACGTCGTTCACATTCATGTTCTCGGTCGGCATCGCCAGCGCGACCTCGGCCCGCGTCGGGCGCGCCATCGGCGAGGGCCACCCCGAGCTCGCCCGCCCGCGCCTCCTAGCCGGCGCGCTCCTGGCCGGCGGGGTCATGGGCCTCTCGGCCGTCCTCTTTCTGACGCTTGCGACGCCCATCGCGGCGCTCTTCGGCTCGGGCTCGGGCGACCTCGAGGGCGGCGCCGCGACGATCGCGCTCGCCGCGCAGCTCCTCGTCGCGGCCGCCTTCTATCAGCTCTTCGACGGCACCCAGGCCGTCATGTCGGGCGCGCGGCGCGGGGCCGGCGACGTTCGCTTCCCGTTCGTCCTGACGGTCGCCGCCTACTGGGGCGTCGGGTTCCCCGTTGCGCTCGGCCTCGCGTTCGCGGCCGATCTCGGCGCCGTCGGCCTCTGGTACGGCCTCGGCGCCGGGCTCGCCGCGGCGGCCATTGCGCTGACGGCGCGCTTCCTCTGGGTCACGCGCAAGGTGCTTGTGCGCCTCGAGCCTGCAACCGACTGAAGTCTGGCTGCAGTGTGCTCCGTGCGCTTACCGCGTCATCGCCTCGCGGACCTTCTTGCCGTTGAAGAAGGCGATGAGGAGGATGGGGTAGGGCGCCAAGAAGACCACCATCGTGATGGCCGAACCGGCGCCGACGAAGGTGCCGAAGCCACCCGAGAACGAGAAACCACCGCGCGTCCCACCGACCTTGTTGGCGAGCCCCAAAAGGTCGTCGTAGGCGGGCGCGAGGATGGCGAACGCGAGGACGCTCATGGCCACGATCGCCGCGAGCGCGCTCCATCCCCAGATGACACTCCATTTCTGGGCCCAGCGCTTGTAGGTCACTTGGCCGATGCCGACGGCGAGCAGCATCGCCGAGAGCACGAGCAGGATGAGCGGCTGGAACATGAGGCTGCTGTAGAAGCCCGCGACTTGGTCCTTGAAGGCGTTGGCGAGCTCCATCTCGCGGCTCCCGCCAAAGGTCATGCCGGCGAGTGAGTTGGCCGCGAGCGTCCCCATGAACACGAAGAAGGACCCCAGGGTCATGATGCTGGCGAAGATGATCGACAGGATCCCGAAGACCTTCGGGGCGCCGGAGCGACGCGGCTGCTCGGACGGGGATTGGGCGTAGACAGCGGCCATGATGTGCTCCTCGGGTGCAGGCGTGTGACGGCCACTTAGGCCGGGTTCGGTGGTTCCGTCAACGCGTCGACGTGCCGCGCTGGCGAGGGCGCTGCGAAGCTATCAAGGCGGCAGGTCAGTCGACCGGCGTGAACGCGAAGGTCAGGAGCAGGCTGTGCTGGATTTGCCAGGCGTCCACCAGCTGCGGCTGGCGCAGGAGCTTGACCTCGTAGTCGAGCGAGGCCCAATCGAAGATCTTGAACCCGAGCTTCGCGCCGATGTCGACGTTGGTCAGCTTGCCGACGCTGCGCTTGCCGGGGTCGTCGTTGATGAACGGGAACATGACCTCGGCGTGCGTCGTGTAGGTCACGTGCCCGTCTTGGAGGGTGCCCTTGGCTTCGATGCCCACCACGGCGCCGGCCTGCATGACGTCCTCGAGCCGCGTCAGCTCGATGACGCCCGCGGTGGTGGCGTCGTCGGTCACGATCTCGACGCCGGCGGCGAACGTCTCGGCGGCGCCGAAGCCCGCCTTGGCGACGACCTCGATGTCCTTCTGGTTGATCGGCCGCACATAGGCGCCGATCGCCTGCTTGAGCGCGAGCGGCTGGAACGCGTCCGAGAGCTTGTGGTGCGTCTTGGCGGCGTCGACCACCGTGCCCGCGACCACGTGGTCGACGGGCGCCGCGCGCACATCGGCGCCCTCGAGGAGGGTCGTCTCGAGCTTGGCGCTGACGAACGGACCGATGAAGTCGCTGACCTGCCAGTAGAGGATGGTCTCGAAGGCGAGCTGATCGGACGACTTGATGAACTCGTCGACGACCGGGGTGCGCGTGAAGACCTCGGCGATCTTCAGCGTGTTGCGCCAGTCCCAGCGGGCGCAGAGGAAGTCGAGGCGCCCGAGGAGGCTGAGGCCGGCGGTGATAGAGTTGCCGTCGAGCTGCCCGACCGTGTTGCTGCTACCCGAGAGCGCGAGGCTCGCGCCGATCTGGATGAACGGGTCCCAGCCCTGCTCCTTCTTTTCGTCCTTGGCCTTCTTGACCTCCTCCTCTTTGGGGAGCAGCGCGGGATCGGCGGCGCGCGCCGCCTGGCGGCCAACGAGCAGCACCCCCGCGATGGCGCCCAGCGTGACGAGCCCGAGGGCCCGGGGTGCGCGCCCACGTGCTGCGGGGCGCATGAATCCAAGGTCCGAGCCGTTTTTCCGGTCGTCACGGTTGTCCATGTCATCCTCGTTTGCGCGTTGGCGGTTCCCGCCGTTGTTCGAGGCCGTCTGGTGCGAGTTTGTAACCGAATCGTCCCAAGCGGCAGAGCGCGTGATGGATCGGCCGCGGAGCCGCCCCGGAAGCCGAAGCGCGGGCCCGCCTCAGGCGTGCGCTAACCCGGCCGGGAAAAGCCATCAAGTTTTCACGCCGATCTGACGACCAATCCAGGTGAGACCGACGGAACCGATGGCCCCGAGGGGCCCAGGGGATGCGGGAAAAGGGTGCGGGGCAGGGGAGGTGAGGTTCATGGCTGGGTTGCGCCATACGATAGCGGTTTGTCTGGGGGTCGGCGTTCTGCTCGCGGGAGCGGGGGCTGCGCAGGCGGACGGATCCTCGGTGGTGACCCTCGGCGTCGGCGGCGGCATCGGAATCCACGAGGCCAGCGGGCCCGACACCAAGGCCGAGACGGCCTTCCTGAACCAGGCCAATGTTCGCCTCAAGCTCCTCTACTTCCTCGGCGCCGACTTCGCCTACGACCTCAGCAAGAGTTCCTCCTTGCGCGAGGCCGAGGAAGGCAAGCTGCAGTACAAGGCCAAGATGCGGCTGACGGCGATGCTCTACCCGTACTCGGGGGACACGGTCGCCTTCTACCTGGGCGTCGGGGTCGGCGGCACCAAGCTGTCGGAGCTCGTCAAGTTCGACCAGCTCGGCAACAGCTACCACGCGGGCATCGGGATGGAGTTCCACCTGGCGGACCACGTGACCATCGATGCCTCGTTCTTTCTCCTGGTGCCGGGGCTCAAGTCGATCGAGTCGAACACGGTGGCGCGCGTCGAGGCCGCGCTGGCCCAGGGTGGCGACACGCTCGCCAAGATGCAGGCGCCGGGGATCGACGACTTCCTCTCGCTCAAGAACCACGAGTTCATGATTCGCCTGTTCCTCTTCCTCTGACGATGGGGATGGGGATGGGGGGGATGGGGGGGATGGGGTGACGAGGACGGCGAGGCGGGCGGACCAGGCGCGGGGCGAGTTCCTGGCCAGGAACGCCCGCATGCGTTAGAAGTCGGCGTGCCTGTTTTCCAGGAAGCACTGCAATACTCGCTCACGCTGCTCCGGCAGGGCCGGCTGCGCCTGGACGAGCTCTGCAGTGTGATGGCGCTGTACGGCGCGCGCACCCTGGACGACGAGCGGCGCGTCGATCCGCGGATGTCGTCGGCCGAGTTGGTCGACGAGCTGATCGTCGAGCTGCTGCAGGGCGCCGCGAACTCGCAGGTCTTTCTGGCGTCCGAGCTGGTCCACGTCGCGGGGATGTCGCTCGCGGCGCACGCGGCGCCGGCGCGCGCCGAGCCCAGTGTCGGTCTCGACAACGAGCCGACCTCGCACACGGATCTCGAGGGCCTGCGCGAGGAGGAGACCGACCTCGCCGAGGGGGCCTTCGAGGCGCCGCGCGATCGCCGCATCATCTCGCGGACCCGCGAATCCGCGCGCCCCGAGACGCGCACGCGCCTCGCGCAGTTCTATTCGACGCTGGGCATCGAGCCGACCGTGAGCCCCGGCCTCGACCGCGACGGGCCGACGCTCGATGCCGCCGGGACCACGCAGTATGCGCTCGGGGGGATGATCGGCGAGGGCGGCGCGGGGCAGGTCTTCCTCGGCGTCGATCGCGACCTGCGGCGCTCGATCGCCATCAAGGTCCTGCACGAGAACCATCGCCAGAACCCGCTCTTGCTCCGCGCGTTTCTGGAGGAAGCGATCATCACGGGCGGCCTCGAGCACCCGAACATCGTGCCGGTCTATCACCTCGGCTACAGCGACCAGCTCGGGCCGTATTACGTCATGAAGCGGCTCGACGGCATCACGCTCGGGACCGCATTGCAAGGGCTTCGGCGGGCCGATCCCGAGATGGAGGCGCGCTTCGATCTCGACCGGCTGCTGCAGGTCTTCATCGAGGTCTGCCAGGGCGTCGTCTACGCGCACGATCGGCAGGTCATCCACTGCGATTTGAAGCCCAACAACATCCTCATCGGTCACTACGGCGAGGTGCTGTTGGTCGATTGGGGGCTCGCGTTTGTCATGGGCGAGGCGGGGGCCGGGCAGGCGCGCGCCCAGTTCTGGAGCGGTACGCCGGGGTTCATGGCGCCCGAGCAGGTCGTCGGCGACATGGCGCAGTACGACGCGCGCACGGACGTCTGGGCGCTGGGCGGGATCCTCTACGCGATGCTGTGCCTGGCGCGGCCGTTTGTCGGCAAGACCAAGCACGAGACGCTCGAGGCGGTGATGACGGGCGAGCTGCTCCTGCCGTCGCGGCGCAACGCGAACCGCAAGATCCCCGAGGGGCTCGAGCGGATTGCGATGCGCGCGCTCAGCAAGAAGAAGGAGGACCGCTACCCCTCGGTCGCCGAGATGATGGCGGACGTCGAGAACCACCTGGCGGGGCGGCGGCTCCTCCGGCAGCGGGCCGAGCTGGGGCAGCGCGCGCTCAACGAGATGCGGCACCTCTTGGAACCCATCAGCGGGACCGAGGCGATCGTCGACGGGCTGCAGGCGCGCATCATGACCGCGAGCGCGAAGCCGCAGACGACGGCGTGGCGGCGCGACCTGGTCGAGCTGCGCGAGGGGCTCGCGGCGGCGTACCGCGACGCGGTCAAGATCGGCGTCGAGGCGCTGGAGGCGGGCGCGTACCATCCGCCGCTCGAGGCGCTGGTGGGCGACCTCTACTGGCGCGTGTTCAAGCGCCTCTACCCGGCGCGGGCACCCGCCAATCGCGAGATCCAGAGCATCGCCACGCAGATGCTGCGCAAGATCGCCGAGATCGCGCTGCACGCGGTGGCCGTCCAGGGCAAGCGTTTGGCGGCCGGCGGCGACGACATGATCGAAATGCCGGTGAAGGCGCCGACCGGACCGCCGCCGCCGCCGGGGGCGCCGCCGGAGGCGCAGATCGGGCCGCAGCCCTTGCCCGAGCCGGGAGCGGACCCGTGGCTCGACGCGGTGCTGGCGTATTGTGGGCCCGAGGCGAGCGCGCCCGACGCGGACCGCGATGGGGTCTCGTCGCAGCTCGGGCGGCGCCTCGCGTTCCTCAAGCAGGTGTCGCTCTTTCAGGAAGTCGCGGGGATGGAGCTCCTGGCGATC
The DNA here is from genome assembly GCA_005772945.1 of Pseudomonadota bacterium. The sequence goes on along the minus strand of SXIE01000356.1, from coordinate 15,627 downwards.
GCCGAGGCGTGCGAGAAGCGGACGTTCAAGGTGCAGACGGCCATCTTCAACGAGGGCGACTTCGGCGACTCGCTGTACATCGTCGTCGAGGGCGCTGTGAACATCGTTCACGGACACACGGTGATCAGCCAAGTAGGGGCGTCGCGCTGCCTTGGCGAGATCGCCATCATCGACGGGGCAACGCGTACGGCGGGCGCGGTGTGTGCGACCGACGTCGTGGTCTATCGGTTGTCGGCGGATCGCTTCCGGACGATCGTGAAGGACAATGGGGCGGTCGCGCTGGGGATGATGCGCGTCATGGCGCAGCGGCTCAGAGACGCGACGGCGCGCGAAGAGTCGCGGGTGATGCGCGAGGCGACGACGGCGCAGCGCGAGCGCCGGTGAGAGGGTTTTAGGTCGCCGAGTTTCGCGCGTCGCACGGGTCGCGACGATTTGACAGCTTGGCGGCGGCGTGGTTCGGTCCAGTTCTCGTTCCCAGTGGGCCTCGCATGGCGGTGACGTTCCCCCAGAGTTTCGGCAAGTACACCCTCGTGAGGAAGCTCGCGACGGGCGGCATGGCCGAGTTGTTTGTGGCCAAGAGCCAGGGCGCCGAGGGCTTCGAGCGCGACATCGCGATCAAGCGCATCCTGCCGAGCTTCTCGGAGGATGAGGCGTTCGTGAAGATGTTCATCGACGAGGCCTCGCTGACCTCGAAGCTGCAACACCCGAACATCGTTCAAATTTTCGACTTCGATGTCATCGATCGCCAGTACTACATCGCGATGGAGTTCATCGAGGGCGAGGATCTCCAGGGCATCATGAAGGACGGCACGGCGGCGCAGCGGCCGCTGTCGGTCGCACAGTGCGTCTGGATCACGATCGAGCTCGCCAAGGGCCTGCACTACGCGCACACGAAGGAGCACAAGGGGCGCGCGCTCAACATCATCCACCGCGACATCTCGCCGCACAACGCGATGGTGAGCTACGGGGGTGAGGTCAAGCTCATGGACTTCGGCATCGCGAAGGCGGCCGAGCGCAGCACCAAGACCCAGGCCGGCACGGTCAAGGGGAAGGTCGCGTACATGAGCCCGGAGCAGGCGCGCGGCAAGGTGCTCGATCCGCGCTCGGATCTGTTCGCCTTGGCGGCGGTGCTCTGGGAGATGCTGACGCACAAGCGGCTGTTCCTGCGCGCGAGCGACTTCGAGACGCTGACGGCGGTCCTCAAAGAGGACGCGCCCGAGCCGTCGAAGCATCGGCAGGGGATCGATCAAGAGCTCAACGACATCATCATGACCGCGCTCGAGAAGGACCGCGATCATCGCCAGGCGACGGTCGAGGTGTTCGCGCGCGAACTGACGCGCTGGTACTACAAGCACGTGACGGATCTCGAGAAGGAGAGCCTCACGGGGTACATGCAGACGCTCTACGCGCAGAAGATCCCGCAGACGAGCGCGGGTGCGGGCAAGGGCAAGCCGTCCCTGTCCGAGGCGCAGACCGTCAAGGGCAAGCCAGAGCCGGCAGCCAAGGGGCGCGCGGAGGCGCTGGCGGAGCCCATCAAGCGCCGTTCGAATCCGGAGCTGGCGGTGCCGGCCGATGCGAAGTCGCTGTCGCGGACGGTCGAGGCGTCGGCGCCCGAAATCCTACGGGCGTCACCGCCGGCGCGTGCCCGGGCACGAACCGTCGAGCCGCCGGCGGCCAAGCCGCAGGACTTCGCGAGCTCGGCGACGATCCTGGACGACGGCGCGATCAACCAGGCGGATCTGGCGCGGGCCCTGGCCGAGTCGCGCGGGCACAAGGCGGCGGCGGCGGCGGCGGCGCGGGGCGAGTCGGGGCGCACGTCGACGGGGGCCAAGCCCGCGGCGCTTCGGAACCCCGAGAAGTCGGGCAGCAAGCTGTGGCTCATCGTGACGCTGGCGGTCTTGGGGATCGGCGGGGCGGTGGCGGCGATCGTCCTCGCGACTGGCAGCTGAACACCAAGCGGCGACCGCGCGGGCGCCGGAGAAGAAAGTGCGGTCGCGCGCTTTTTTTTCGACAATGCGGGCCACGCTCTGGAACAGAGGGTGGGGACGCGATGACGAGACCCGAGCCACCGTCGGCGGTGGGTCTTCGCGGGCATGCGCTGGGCGCGGCCCGCGGCTAGCGTCGCGCCCCCGTTTGCAACCCGTCAATTCCGGAGGTGAGGGACATGAGGACCTTTGGGTTCGCTGCGCTCGTGGTGTGCGTGTGTTCGTCGGTCGCTCGTGCGGAGGAGCCGACGAGCGGGTCGTTGACCGTGACGCTCAATTCGGAGCCGACGGGCGACGTGCCGCCCCCGGTCGTCACGTACGTCGAGGACGAGGCGCTGGCCCTCGATGCGGCGCCGGCCGGCGAGGGGGCGATCGTGGTCGAGATGCCGCTCTATGCGCCGGCCGAGTTCCCGCTCGACATGAGCTTGCCGCCGCTGGACCTGGCGCTCGACGGCGACCAGGACGGGATCTGGGACGGCTACACCGACGAGTCGTACGTCGCGCCGCCGTCGGCCGGGTATGCGGCCTACACGGACTTCGACGACCTCGACTTCACGCCCGCCGAGGCCGCCGCGGGGGCGCCTCCCTTGCCGGCGCCGTGGGTCGGTGGCGGCTGGGGACCGGCCAATACGGGCCACGCGGGGCCGCCCGATCCGTACAACATCTACGTCTGGAATTGCCACTCGGCGACGAACCTCTGCACGCTGACGGCGCCGCAGGGCGAGCAGCGTGGGGCGCTCGTGTGCGGCAATGGGGCGGTCAATACGCCGGCGGTGCACTCGGCGAGCTGGGGCGTCTTCAACTGGGGCGGCAACGCGTGGAGCTGCATCTACAACTGGGGCAACGCGTGCTGCTGGCAGGTCGGGGTGACCCCGCCGAACGTGGCGGGTGGCGACGGCCAGCGCTGCGCCCGCTGGGCCTGCGGGGACCAGTACAATGCGGCGCAGACGACGACGCTCCCGGCGGGGCAGATGGTGGAGATCCCGGGCTACTCGGCGTGCGTTCGTGAGGTGACGACGGGCCGCGTCAATAAGCTCGGTGTCAATTCGGACGAGGTGTCGACGGCGATGGCGAATGCGCCGGCGAACCAGGCTTCGTGCCTCGCGTGCTGTGACCGACGCGGCAATATGTGGAACGGCTCGGGCTACGACCGCCAGAACCTTCGCCTCGATTTCATGAACAACTGCCGGACCTTGTGCAATGGCTTCTTCGGCAACGGGGTCACGTTGGGTGCGCAGTACGGGGCGTCGCAGTGCGTGCCGTCGACGACGACCTGGAGCTGGTCGTCGCGTTACGAGCAGTGCCGGGGATGCTGCTTGGATGGGGCGATCGGCGGGAGGTATCCGACGCAGGACACGAATTCGTGCCTGGCGGTGTGCTCGCAGACCTACCCGCAATAGGTTCGGACGGAGACCGACAGTGAGGTGAGAGACAGGGCGAAGACCTCGGTGATGAACCGGGGTCTTCGTGTTTCAGTCGCCGCCGGCGTCTGCGGCGGTCTCGAGCCCGTCTTCCGACAGGAGCGCCATCAGCTCCTCGGCCGTCACCGGAGCGGCCGAGGCGGTGCCCTCGAGGAGGCTCGCGACCATCGCGCGCTTGTCGCCGTGCAGTCCCAGGATCTGCTCTTCGATGGTCCCCTGCGCGACCAGGCGATACACGGTCACCGGCTTCTCCTGGCCGATACGGTGCGCGCGATCGGTGGCCTGATCCTCGACCGCCGGGTTCCACCACGGAGCGAGGTGAAGGACCTCGGTCGCCGCCGTCAGGTTGAGACCGACGCCGCCCGCCTTCAGCGACAAGAGGAACGCGTCGACCGCGCCCGATTGGAACGTGTCGACCGCGCGCACGCGCTGCTCGGGCGGGGTCGAGCCGTCCAGATAGGCATAGCTCAGGTTGGCCGCATCGAAGGCCGTGCGCACGTGGGCGAGCAGCTCGGTGAACTGGCTGAAGACCAGCGCCTTGCGGCCCTCGTCGCGCAGCTCGAGCATGAGCTCGACGAGCCGCTCGATCTTGGACGACCGATCGGGCGCCTTGGGCTCGACCAGTCGCGCATGGCACGCGAGCTGGCGCAATCGCGTGAGGACCACGAGCACCTTCAGGATCCCCTTGCCACCTGCCAGCGCCTCGGGTCCATCCGCGGCCAGGGTCTTGAGCGCCGCCTTGCGCACTTTCTCGTAGCGCGCGCGCTCGTCGGGTGTCAGCACGATGTCCACGCGCATGTCGGTCCGGGTCGGGAGATCGTGCGCGACCTCCGACTTGCGACGCCGCAGGATGAACGGGCGCACGAGCCGCGCCAGCCGCCGGGCCGCGTCCGCGTTGCGCGCTTCGATCGGGCGCGCGAACGTCTCGCGGAACGACTCAGCGGACCCCAGCAGCCCGGGCGCCACGACCTGCATGAGGCTCCAGAGCTCGCTCGGCCGATTCTCGACCGGCGTGCCGGTGAGCGCGACCACGAAGCGCCGTGTGCCGCCCTCGCTGGAGTCCTCGTTCGTGCCTCCGCTCGGGCCTCCGTTCGGCGACGACGCGAGCGCGCGCGCGACCTGCGAGCGCTTCGTCGCCGCGTTCTTCACCGCGTGCGCCTCGTCGAAGACGACCGTCGCCCACGGGACCGCCGCGAACCGCGCCTCGTGCCGCACCAGCAGATCCCAGCTCGTCACCGTCACGGCCGAGCCCTCGTCGAGCAGCCCGAGCAGCGTCCCGCGATGAATCCCGACGCATGCGAGGGTCGGTGCGAAGCGCGCCGCCTCGCGCAGCCAATTCGCCACGACCGAGGTCGGGGCCACGACCAGCGCGCGCCCGAGCGGCGCCCGAAACAAGAGCAGCGCGAGCGCCTCCAGCGTCTTGCCGAGCCCCATGTCGTCCGCCAAGCACGCGCCCGGCGCCCAGTGCGCCAAGCGCACGAGCCACTCCAGGCCCTCGCGCTGATACGGCCGCAAATCAGCGCGCAATGTGCCTGGCACATTCGCTGTCACATTCGCCGCCTCGCGCAGACGCGTGCTCATCGCGAGCCACTCGGGCGGACCCTCGATCCTCGCGCCCGCCTCGGCCAGCTCGGCCAGGAGCGGCGCCGCCAGCGGGCTCGCGCGGACCCCGCCCTCCACCTGCGACCCGGTGCGCGCCAGCGCCGTCAGTGGCGCCAGCGACGCGTGCAGGGTCTCGGTCAGCTCGACGATGCGATCATCGTCGAGGGCGACGAAGCGCTTGCCATCGCGCAGCGCCGCAAGCAGCTCGAGCAGCGGGAGCTCGCCGCCGTCCAGCGTGAACCCGCCGCCGACATCGAGCCAATCGCGGCGCAGCCCGAGCGTGAGGCGCAGCTTGTCGCTCTTTCGAGGCGTCACGCGTCGCGGCGGCACGGTCTGCCATGCCAGCGCGAGGGTCGGGTCCTGCTTGGCCAGGTGCTCGATGCGCTGCAGGAGCTCCAGCGCGGGCTCGAGTCCCTCGACACGCCACGTCGTCCGCACCTCGGCCTCGGGCAGACCCGCGTCCGCGGCCACCCGCGCCACCGCTGCGAGCTCGCCGGCGAAGTCGCGCGCGACGTGCCCCAAGCGCCCCTCGCGCCGCACCGGCACGATGCTCTCGCCGTCCCCGGGCACCAGCGCGCCCAGCTCGACCAGCGGCGCGACGCGTCCCTCGACCACCAAGACGCGCCCGTCGCGTGCCCCCTCGAACCCCAAGCGCAGCACGGTGTTCGGCGCCGGCGGAAAGGCCTCGCCGAGCCAGCTCGCCGACTTGGCCACCGCCACGCGCGGCGCGATGTCGAGCAGCACCTCCGCCAAGCGCGGCAGCGCGTCGGGCGGGATGGGGACTGGCGCGGGCGCCGGTCGTGCCGCCTCGCTGCTCGGGTAGACCCAGAGGAGCTGCGCCGCCTGCACGGCCGCCGCGGACCACCGCCCGACGACGAGCAGAGCCCGCTCCGGAACAAAGTGGAAGCCCCAGCCGCCCTCGCGCGCGGCATGCGGCAGGCCCCGGTGCGATGCCCCGTGGGTCAGGCGCTCGCCACCCCAGCGCACCGTGAGGGTCGACCCCGCGGGCCCGTCCTCGACGGCGATCTCGGGCTCGGCGACGACGACGCGCGCACGGACCACCTCGGATTCGTGCCGCACGTAGATCGGCACCTCGTTCGCCAGAAGTCGCAAGGCGCGGGCGACCGTCTCGTGCTCGTCGTCCGTGGCGTAGCGCGAGTAACGCGGCGCGGCTACGAGTAGCGCGAGCGCGAGCGCTTCGACGTCGGCGCGCGGTGACCAGCGATCGCGCTCGCCCTTGCTGAGTGGCTTGGCCTTGAAGCCGCCCTTCTTTCCGGGCGCGACCACGGCCGGCCCGAGCTCCTGCGGCAGCTTCAGCAGCCAGGCGTTCGGCACGACCTCCGGGACCTCGGTCGGTTGCCGCGCGGGCGCGCGTGTCGCGTCCGACAGCCGCGACAAGAGCCTCTCCCAAGGCGCGCGCGCGACGGAGGCACGGAGCTGGTCCGCGCTCGGGCTGCTCGAGCCCAGCGCGTCGAGGAAGTGCTCGACCGCCAAGAGCTTCAGGCGGCAGGGCTCCGTCCCGTGCTGGTGGCAGCTGGCGGTCGGCGCGCTTCCGCTGACCTTGACCGAGGCCGACATGCAGGGCCCGCGCAGGCATGCGGCGATGCCGTCGTGCTCGACCTCGAAGCTGTCGAAGGCGTCGAGCCAGCGCGCCCGAACCCCTTCGTGGAGCTTCGTCGTGCAGGCGACCTCGGTCTCGGCAAGCCGGTCACGCAGGGCCAGCAGCGGAGCGATCATCGGCTGGTCCGCGCGCGCGCGATAGCGCGCGAGGCGCGTTGCGAGCGCCGGCGCATCGGCGGCGAGCATGCTGGCCAGACTCTTGGCTTGCTCTTCCAACCAGAGGCGCGCCTTCACGACCCGCGGATCCGGGTTGCTCATCCAGGCTTCCACCGTCGTGGGCGCGCCGCCATAGGGAAGGCCCGCGGACACCGCGGCGTCGATGCGCCCGCGAGTCGTGCGCCGAGCGAGCACCTGTGCGTTCATCGCGGCGAACGGCCCGAGGTCCCGCAGCTCGGGCGCCGGAGGTGGCGCAAGGAGCGTCACGAGCGCGGCGAGTGCGGGTCGGAGCCGCACGAGGTGGCCCGGCGGCCGCTTGGCACCCAGGACGTGCCAGCGCGCGGCCCACTCCCCGAGGGTCTTGGTGTACAGCGTGCGGAACGCCTTCGCGGTGGTCACGCGCAGCGACGGGTTGAACGTCGCGTCCAGGTCGATGAAGAGAATCGTCGCGTGCTCCGCGTCGCTGTCTGGGAGCTGCTCGAACGCCGCCATCGCGCTCTGGGTCGCGACCGACGGCCACCATGGCGCACGCAGGAGATCCTTCGGCGTTGCGTAGACTGTGAGGCGAGGGTCCTGCGGGTTTGCGTCGTTCACGGGCTTCGCATATCGCTCGCACGCGCTGGTTACAACGGGGATTCTCCCGAGAGGTGCATGGAGCAACGGGCGCCGTGGGTCCGCGTCCCATCGAATGCGGCCGGCCGTAGGCGCGGTGGCGGAGGCCGTGTCCGACGGGCGTGAGGGGACCCGCGGGTGCGGCCCTTTCGGAACGGACACCATCGCGAGGCCTCGTTCAGGACTCGGCGGTCGAGGTGCCGCCGCCGTCGGTGTTGTCGCCCACGTCGGGTGTCACTGTCAGTGGGTCGGCCTCGCCGGTCTCGTCGGCGCCGCCCTTCTTGTTCTTGCGCTCGAACCACGGCAGGAGGATGGCGCCGTCTTGGCGGTGGTGAGGGCGGCGGTCGCGGTGGCGAGCGCGGCGAGCGGGGCGTCGAGCTCGGCGTGTCCGAAGCGCGGGGCGTCCTTCAAGATGCGGGCGCCGACCTCGGTGGCCTTGGCGGGTCCGAAGCCCCTGGCGCGCTTCGCGGGGATCGTGCCGAAGAGGGTCACGTAGGGTTCTTGGTCGGCGCGTTTGTCGGCGAACTCGTAGCTCTTGGACGAGACATCGCCGAGGGTCGTGTCGGCGTCCTCGACGCGGGCGCGGGCGGTCGCGTGCAGGACGTTGTCGTCGGCGAACTCGCGCTCGGTGCGCTCGGCGACGATGCGGTCCTTCATGACGGACCAGGCGGGGACCTGGGCGGCGAGGCCGTTGGCGCGGGCGCGGTGCCCGCCTTCGAGCTGCGCGGTGTATTGGCGCAGGCGGCCGTAGCTGGTCGTGACGATGAATTCGTACGCCATGGGTCCTGCGAATGGGGCGAGGTCAGCATGCGCGGCGAGGGGGGCGAAAGGGGGCGGGAGTCCGGCGGAAGCGGCGCATCGAAGTCGTCGTCGATCGTCACGAGGCCTTGCCACGTGCCCTCGCCCGGACGCACGCCGAGGAGAGCCGCGCGTGGCTCGGCTGCGGCGGGGTGGAGCGCGACGACCTCGGCCGGGCCCTCGGGAAAGTCGTCCGGCAGATGGATGATGAGGTCCTTGGGGACGTGGATGTGGAGCTTGAGCGCGTGGGTCACGGCCGGACCTCCGGGGCCTAGGGTAGCATGGATGCGGCCCGGATGAATGCTCCAAGGTCTCCAGGGGGCGAAGCGCTGTGGTTCGCCGTTCGATGCCCGAAGGGCCGCCACGCGACCCGCTCGTGCTAAGGTACAGGCCATGGAAGTCGGTGAGCACCCGATGGCGGCATTTATCGCGGGGCGCGAACGCGAGCGGCGCGCGGCGGACGCGCGTCACGCCGAGGCGTTGCGTGCGGCGGTGCCGGCGTTGGCGGCGCGGCTTCGGGAGCTGGGCGCGAAGCGCGTGTGGCTCTTCGGGTCGCTCGTGTGGGGCACGCCGGATGAGCACGCGGACATCGACCTGGCGGTCGAGGGATTGCCGCCCGAGGTGTATTTCAGGGCGGTCGGCGAGCTGCTGTGTGCGGCGCCGGCGTCCGTGGATGTGGTCGAGATGGAGCGGGCGCCGGTGGAGTTTGCGGCGCGGATTCGGGCGGATGGGGTCGAAATCGGCGAGGTCGCGACATGAGCGGAGCGCTGCGGGTCCTCGTGGCGGAGATTGGGCGCGACTGGAGCGCCATGGTGAAGCATGCGGCGCGGGTTGCCGACGTGCTCGCGGAGCCGCCGCTGGCGCCCGACGATTGGCGAAGTCTGGCGGCGCTCGCGGGTACGATCGACGCCTGGTACACGGCGCTCGAGGCCATCGGCGAGCGCGTGGCGCGGACGTTCGAGGGTGTTCCGTCGCGTGGTCCCGATTGGCATCGGCGCTTGCTCGAGACGATGTCGCTGTCGATCGACGGGGTGCGTGACGCGGTCATTGCAGAGTCAGGTCTCGTCGATCTGCGCGAGCTGCTCGGGTTTCGCCACGTGCATCGACACGCGTACCACGCGGAGCTCGACCCGGTGCGGCTTACCGAGCTCGCGCGGCGTCTGGTGCGCGTGCACGTCGCGGTCGGAGCGGATCTCGATCGCTTCGTGGCGCGCTTGCGTGGTGGATTCGATCGGGGTGTGACGTAGCGCGTTCGTCGGACCGATCCGAACGCATCATTCGGAAGCGCTGCACGATTCACGGCCTCAGCAGCACGGTCACGGTCGCACCGCTGCCAGTGCCGGTGCTGCCAACGACCAGATCCGCCGTACCGTTGCCGTCCAGGTCGCCGGCGGCGACGCTGCGCGCGGTGTACCCCGCGGCGAAGGTGCGCAACGCGCCAAGCGTGCCGTCGCCCAGCCCCGGATAGATCCTCACGCTGTTGCCCGTGACCGCGATGAGATCCAGGACGCCATCGCCGCTGACCTCCACGAGCAAGGTGCCGCGTCCCGTGAACGTCACGGGCGTGACCTCCAAGGCCGCGTCGGTTCCGAGGGCGCCGGGGATCCCGAGGAGGATGGTCCCACCGGCCGCGACGTCGAGCGCCTGATCGCCATCGAGATCCGCGACGGCGATATCGGAGCTGCCGCCCGGGAGGACGTAGCCTCCGGCGGCGGCCGGCGACTCGTCGGCGCTGACGATGCCGCTCAGATCGAAGTGCCGATTGCCATCGCGATAGAGGACGAACAACAGCAGCCGGCCCGAGGACCAGTTGTCGTAAGGCGTGCTCTGTGCGACCGACAAGAGGATGTCGGTCTTGCCGTTGCCATCGAGATCCGCGAGCTTCATGCCTTGCAGGGAGTTGTGGTTCACGAAGGCGAGCTCGCCCTGCGGCGACTGGTTGTCGACGTGCATGATCGGGGTCGCTGGGTCGAACGTGCCGTCACCGCGACCGCCCAGCAGGCTGACGCGCTGGCTGCTCCACAACACGAGGTCGGGCTTGCCGTCGTCATCGAGATGCCCGCTGGCGAAGAAGGTCGCGGCGGGACTGCCGGTGGCCGTGGATACGAACGGCTGCAAAGTGCCATCGCCATGCCCCAAGAAGACGTCCACCGTCGCTTGATCGAGGACGACGCAATCGAGGTCCCCGTCGGCGTCGATGTCATCCACGACGAGACGTCTGAGACCGGTGGGTTTCGCATACCGGACGGGCGCGCCGAAGTGGCCCTGCCCGTCGCCGCGCTGCACGGAGAGCGTCGTGTTCGCAGCGACGACGAGGTCGAGCGCGCCGTCGCCGTCCAGGTCGCCGAGCGCCACGAGCGCGCCATCGCTGGGCAGTGTGCCGGGCGTCCCGAGGCCGCTCGGTGACGAGAGGAGCAACGTGAACTTCGCGGTGTTGATGTTGCCGACGACCAGATCGGGGCGCCCGTCGGCGTTGTAGTCCGCGACCCCGACCGAGCCGGGACCGTCGCCGACCGCGTGGCCGATCGCCGCAGCGAAGGTGCCGTCAGGGCGCTGCGCGAGGACGCGGGCGTCCGATCCGATCGCCACGAGATCACGCAGGCCATCGCCATCGAGGTCACGCACCTCGAGCGCATACCCGCGGGTCGCGAGATCGGCCGCGAGCGTGAAAGTGCCGTCGCCCGCCCCGGCGTAGAGTTCGATGCGATCGCCGCCGACCAACAGATCGACCGTGCCGTGCCCATCGACGTCGACGGCCGCGATGGCCACTGGGTTTCTGCGGAATCGCGCCCCGAGCGCCCAACGGGCGCCCGACGCGAAGCTCCCGTCGCCGGCGTTGACGAGGATCGCGAGCTCCAGGGTGCCGCACCCGGCGACCGCCAAGTCCGCGTCACCGTCGCCATCGAAATCCGCGCTCGCGACACCGGCGGGACCGGCCGGCGCCGCGACGAAGACAGGGTCGGCGAACGTGCCGTCGCCGTGCCCGAGAAACAGGCCCACGGCGTCGTCGACGAAGTGCGTGACCGCGAGATCGAGGTGGCCATCGCCATCCAGATCGGCCGCGACCAGCGCCATCGGGCGCCGCCCGGTGGCGAACGGAATGCCGGCCGCGAGAGTGCCGTCGCCGTTGCCGAGAAAGACGGTCGCCAGATCCGCGCGCTGACTGAGGACCGCCACATCCGGAAGCGCGTCGCCGTCGAAATCGCCGACGCTGATCGCCGTCGGCGCCGCGTCGACCGCGCGGGTCTGCTCAGTTTGCAGGGTGCCGTCGCCGTTGCCGAGCAAGACGCCGATCGTCTCATCGCCCCCCGTCGCAAGGGCGAGGTCGGCCTCGCCGTCATCGTCGAAGTCGCCCGCCGCGACCACGTTGGAGGGACCATCCGGGGCGACGTGGACGAGCAACGGCTCGCTCACGAGACCTGCCTGCTGGAGGGTGAGCGTGTATGTTCCCGCGGCGTGGGGCAACCGGATGGTGCCGCTGGTGTCGCTCGTCACCGTGACGACGTCGCTGTTCGATGCGCCATTGCCGGTGAATATCCCGCGCAGTTCACCCGGCAACGTGCTGAAGCGCTGCCCGAGCAGCGTCAACACGCCGCCGGTCGAGCCGACCGCGGGCACCGGTCCGTCGAGAATCGGCGCCTCGAGGATGCCTTCGCACCCGTTCGACTGGATGTTGCGATCGCGATCGAGGTGGCCCGCTTGGCATGTGCCGCGACAGACCCCATTCGCGCACCCGGCTCCGACGAGGCCGAAGGTCGAGTAGACTGTGCCGCACGCGCCGCAGTGGTCGGGATCGGACACGGTGCTCGTCTCACAGCCATCGCTCTGGAGGTCGTCGTTGCAGTCGCGCCATGTCGCATCGCAGGTCCCCGTACACCCAGCCGCGCTACAAACCCCTTGGCCGCGGTAGAAATCGAGATCGCCACGCACGTCCCCCAGACCGATCGCAAAGGCGCCGATCCCGACGCCGGCCGGAAACACCGAGCCATAGCAGAGCGCCAAATCCGTGCGTCCGTCGCCATCGAGGTCGGCCGCGACGCCGGCCGATCCGCTGACCGCCTGCGCGCGAAAGGGGCCGAATGTGCCATCGCCCCGATTGACCAGCGTCAGGCCGCCCGCGAAGGTGTCCGAGAGGAAGAAGTCGTCGCCCTGCACGCCATCGAAATCTGCGACCACGACGTAGTCGAAGTAGCCCGTATAGAAGTCGGCGGTCTTCGTGAAGCTCCCGGCGCCCGCATTCAGGAGCAAGGCGAGGCTCTCGGGCGCAAAATTCGTGCTGCCGATCGGCAGATGCATGACCGCGAGGTCAGGCCGGCCATCCTCGTTGAACGCGCCGCCGACGAGCAGAACGGCCGCCTCTTGGGTGCCGATCGCGCTTGGCGCGAGAAACCCGCCGTGACCGTCGCCGAGCCATAGCGTGATCGCGCTGAGGCGGTTCACCGCGGCGGCGAGCCCGACGACATCGAGCGCGCCGTCACCGTTGTAATCCGCGGCCGTGAGGCCGAGCGTCGCGACGGGCCCGTCGCCCGCCAAGAGCGCGCCGTCCGCGCCGAACGTCGCGTTGCCGCGACCGGGATAGAGACGCAAGTCGGTGTCGGTGGCGCCGATGAAATCGAGAACGCGATCGCCATCGAATTCGCCGACCGCCGTTTGGCGCAAGACGGCCCCCGCGGGGATCGGGAGCGCGCCGACCGAGAAGCCGCCGTCGCCGAGCGAGCGCAAGAGTGCCGCATCGTTTGGAAAGGCAGCGAGGAGGTCGTCGCGGCCGTCGGCATCGAAATCGGCCGCACGAAGTCCCGATGTGTGCTTGGAATAGCCGCTGCCGAGCGGCGTGATCGGGGCGAGCGGTGTGAAGACAGCGTGCCCGTCGCCGACGTCGACGACCAGTTGGTACTGCCCATTGCTGTAGCTGCGCAGCGCGAGATCGGCTTTGCCGTCGCCGGTGAAGTCCCCGGCTGCGGCCGCGTAGGCTGTCGCCGTCGTCCCGAGGGCGAGGTTCAGGACGCCGTTGATATGATGGTCCGAGCACGCGATACCGCAGTCGCCGCAGTTGTCGGAGTCGGTCGCGAGGATCGCCTCACAGCCGTTCGCGAGCTCGTCGTCGCAGTCCTTGCGCCCGGTGCTGCAACCGGCGACGCAGACGCTCTGAACGCAACCCGTTCCGAACTCGCAGGCATGGTCGCAGACGGCGCAATGCAGCGGATCGGACGTCGTGTCGATCTCGCAGCCGTTCGCGGCGTTCTTGTCGCAGTCGGCCCAACCGTCCTGGCAGCTCCCGATCGCGCACACGCCCTCGCGGCAGGATTGGACGGCGTGGGGCAGCGCGCAGACGGTCCCGCAGGTTTTGCAGTTCTGGGTGTCCGAGGCCAGCGTCGCTTCGCAGCCGTCGCGGAGCTTGTCGTGATTGCAGTCGGCGTAGCCGCTCACGCACGTGCCATTGCAAACGCCTTCAGAGCAGTTCGGGGCGACGACGTGCTGCGACGAGCAGACGTTCGTGCAACCTCCGCAATGATCCGCGACGTAACGGACATCGGTCTCGCAGCCGTCGGTCTGGACGTTGCCGTTGCAGTCGTCCCAACCTGGATCGCACTGTTTGACGCAGAGGCCTGCGGTACAGGTGCCGTGCTGACCCGCGACGAATTCGAACGCGCCATCGCGGCGCCCGAGGCCCAGGCGGACGTAGTTGAACATCGACAGCACGATGTCCAAGCGGCCGTCGCCATCGAACTCGCCCAGCGCGAGCACCGGGCCGTAGTACGTGTAGTCGAAGCGGAAGCCGAGCGACGCCTGGAACGTCCAGTCGCCGTCGCCGCGAAAGACTCGGCCGCCTCCACCGCTGGTGCACGCGACGACGACATCGAGGTGGCCATCCTGATCGAAATCGGCGAGCAGCGGACCGCCCTGGGAGGTGCCGGGCCAGGTGCCGCAGGTGGGGTCGACGATCGACAGCGCGCGCGCGGTGAAGGTCCCGTCGCCGCGGCCGGCGAGGAACCCGACGAGCGGCTGGCCGAGCGAGTAGTTGTAGCGTCCGGCCACGATGTCTTCATGGCCGTCCTCGTCGACGTCCCCCACGGCGATGCCGGTCATCCAATTGGAACCCGCGAAGCCATAGTTGGTGAGCGCCGCGTCGAACGTGCCGTCGCCGTTTCCAAGGAACACCGCGTAGCGGTTGCAGTACATGTCGGCGTCGCACACGGCGACGAGGTCGAGCACCTGGTCACCATCGAAGTCGGCGGCGCGCAGGGAGCCGATCGCCCCGCTCGCCCCGACGCCGGGGGCCGCGGCAACCGCAGCGGCGAACGTGCCAGCGCCATCGCCCGCGAAAAACCAGAGACCGCCCGACGCGGACTCGGCGACGAAATCGATGTCACTGTCGCCGTCGAAGTCCGCGGCCGAGACGCCGTAGACGCGCGCACCGCCGTCGACCGCATAGGGGGTCACCGCGAAGGTCCCGTCGCCCATCGAACGGAGGATCTGCAGGTCGACCGTGTCGAACGCGATGAGATCATCGCGCGTGTCAGCGTCGACGTCGGCGACCACGATCGAGCTGCCCCAGCGCGGGTACGTGCGCCCGGCGTTCGTGATCTCGAAGAGGGGCGCCGGCGCGAATTGCCCATGACCGTCACCAAACGAGACGCGCACGCCGCGCGCGGTCGTCGTCGGGGCACCGGCGAGCATCGCGACGTCCGCGTTGCCGTCGCCGTCGAAGTCGCCGGTCAGCGTGGTCAGGACGTTTTCGAGAGAGACGAGCGTGCTCTTGCCGCCGACGTGATCGCTTGCGCATACGATATCGCAGCCGCCGCAGTTCTGCGGATCGACGGCGATCGGCTTGTCGCAGACCTTGCACCCGTCGGTGTCGAGCGCGCAGTCGGGCGCGCAAGCGAGCACGCCGACCGGCAAACCTAGAGACTCGCAGGTGGTGTCCCCGAGGTCGTCGTCGTCGCAGGGCTCGTTGCCTTCGCGCGCGCCGTTGCCGCAAAATGGCGTCAGGTTCTCGCACGCCGCGTCGCACCCGGACTCGGCGCAACAGTCGGCCTGAACGCAGTCCGATCCGCATTGACCATCGCGGCATACGGCGCCGCAGCCGCAGCACGTGCCTGCGGCGAGCACCTTGGGATGCGCGGGGGTCAGGCACTGCGCGTCTTGCGTGCAACCCGTGCACGCCGCGGTGTCGAAGGAGCAATCAGCGGCACACGCGAGGCGTCCGTCGGCGAAGCCGAGCGTCGCGCACGTGGCGTCGCCGAGCGCGAACGCATCGCAGTCTTCGCCGTGGTCGATGACGCCATTGCCGCAGCCGACGGGCGGTCCGCAAGCGTCGCCGAGGCAGTGGCCGGTGTCGGTCGGGGTGGGCTCGGTGTCGGTCGGGGTGGGCTCGGTGTCGTTCGGGGCCGGCCCGGTGTCGTTCGGGGTGGGCTCCGTGTCGGTCGGGGTGG
>SXIE01000355.1 GCA_005772945.1 Pseudomonadota bacterium | reverse complement strand
GAGCACCGGGTTGTTCTTCGTGCGGCGCGACAGGATCCGGACGACGCGTCGGATCTCCTCGTCGCGTCCGATGACCGGCGAGAGCTTGCCCGCGCGCGCCTCGGAGACCAGATCGCGCCCGTACTTCTCGAGCGCCTCGTAGGTCGCCTCGGGGTTCGACGACGTCACGCGCTGATTGCCGCGCACCGTCTGAATCGCCTTCTGCAGGCGGTCGCGATCGATGTTGAAGGCCTCGAAGATGCGCCGCATCGGGTTTTTGGTGGGCGCCGCGACGAAGGCGAGGAGCACGTGCTCGATCGAGACGTACTCGTCCTTCATGCGCTTGGCCTCGTCCTCGGCACGCACCAGCAGCTGATCGAGCTCGCGCGTGACCGCGATATTGCCGGGCGCGACGCCCGGTCCGCGCACGCTCGGGACTTGCTCGAGCAGCTTCTCGGCCTGCGCCTTGAGCACGCGCCAGTCGATCTGCATGCGCTCGACGATGCGCGGCGCGAGGCCATTTTCCTGCTCGAGCAGCGCAACCAGAAGGTGCGCCTCGTCGGCGGCCTGATGCGACCGCTTCGTCGCCAGCGCCTGTGCCTGTGAAAGTGCTTCGCGCGTCCGCTCGGTGACTTTCCCCAAGTCCATGTCGATGCTCCTCGAAGGTGCTAGGATGCCCCTTCGCACGTGGGTGACCACGGGGTGGCTTGCCGCTGCCCGGCCCGTGCGCTATCGATTCGGGCGTTGGCGCGAAGGCGAGTGGAAGCACGACGGATGGTGAGGCAAGCGATGGGGACCCAGGGGAGACGCCCCCGCGCGGCCGCCGAGAAGGCGCCGCGGGAGGCTGCGGTGGAGACCCCCGAGGTCGAGGCCGAGGTCGACGCGGCCGCCGAGGACGCGGACTCGGAGGGCGACGTCGATATCGAGATCGATGTCGATCCGATCGATCTCGATACGGTGCCCCTGCCCGAGGACGTCGACGTCGACGTCGAGGTCGCCGCGGGCGCGGATGACGAAGACCTCCCCGTGCGACAGCTTCCCGTGCTCGCGGGCGGCCGCTCGACCGAGGCGCTGACCGCCCTCAACGTCTACTTGGCCATGCTGAAGACGGTTCAGATCCTGCCGATGGACGAGCAGGCGGCGCTCGCCGTACGCTTCCAGGAGACCGGCGACAAAGAGGCCGCCGCGCGTCTCGTCGCCTCGAATCTGCGCCTCGTCGTCAAGATCGCCTTCCAATTCCGGCGCCAGTGGGCCGACGTCATGGATCTCGTGTCCGAGGGCAACCTGGGCCTCGCCGAGGCCATCCGCAAGTTCGACGCTGAGCGCAAGATCCCGTTCCCGAGCTACGCCCGCTACTGGATCCGCGCGCGCATTCTCGCGTTCATCCAAGAGAACAAGCACCTCATCCACGCCGGCAGCCGCGCCGCGCGCAAGCTCTTCTGGCGGCTCGATCGCGAGCGCCGGCAGCTCGTGTCCGAAGGGCTCGAGCCGCACCCCAAGCTCATCGCCGAGCGCGTCGGGATCCGCGAGGAGGACGTGCGCGAGCTCGCGCCGATCCTCGACCAGCGCGCCGTGTCGCTCGACTTGCCGGCCCACGGCGACGAGGACGGACGCACGCGCGGCGACTCGCTGGCCGACACCGTCACGCTCGATCCCGAAGACGCGATGGCCGGCGGCGAGGTCCACGACCAGCTCAAGCAGGTCTTCGCGAAGTACCGCGCCACGCTCGACGAGCGCGAGCAGGCTATCTGGGACCATCGCCTCATGAGCGAGGATCCGGTGCGCCTCGAGGACCTCGGCGACCGCTTCGGTGTCTCCAAGGAGCGCGTGCGCCAGCTCGAGGTGCGCATCAAGGCCAACCTGAAGGACTTCGTGCAGCGCCACCTCGGCAGCGACGTGGTCATCGAGGCGCTGCGCTGAACGCGCGAGCGCGCGTCCGTGAGGTCCACCATTTCGCCGCAAATCCGCATGGCGCACGGGCGGGGGGCCGTTGACGCTCCGTCGGGGCTCGGGCATCCTTTCGGGTGCGGCGGCTTGGCCACGCGTCGGCCCGCCGCTCGCCCATCGTCCCACGCGAGGACCTGTCGCATGCCGTCAGTGCGCCATCTAATGTTACAGGTCACGACCCGGCTCGCGTGCGTCGCCGCGCTCGGCCTCGCGTCACTCCGAAGCGACTCCGCCCACGCCGGCGCCTTCTACATCCCCGAGCGCGGCGCCCGTGCGCTGTCCCTGGGCGGCGCCTTCGTGGCCGGCTGCGACGACCTGAACTGCCAGTGGATGAACCCGGCCGGGCTCATCCGCATCGCGGCGCCGATCGCGTTCTACCTGGACGTCGGCGTCATCATCGCGGACCAGCACTTTCAGCGCATGGACGACGCCGAGGTCATGCGCAAGGACCCGGTCTATGCCAACGGGTTCCCCGACACCGAGGACATCGGCGGGGCTTTCCCCGACCCGTCGCTCGGCGTCGCGAGCAACTTCGGGCTCGAGGATTGGGTCTTCGCCCTCGGCCTGTATGGCCCCTATGCGGGCTCGAACGAGTGGCCCGAGGACGGGCCGCAACGCTACTCGCTCGTCAGCTTGAAGGCGCTCGAGCTCTTCATCCAGGCCTCGGTCGCATGGCGTCCGGTCAAGCAGCTTTCGGTCGGGTTCGGGTTCCAGTGGGTCGTCACGCAGCTCAAACAGCGCGTCAATATCTCCGGCTACACGGGGGTCTTCGGGTGGGCCGAGCAGCGCGACCTGGATGCGTTTGCGGAGGTCAGCGTGACCGACGTGTTCACGCCGGGCGCCACGTTCGGAGTCCTCTGGACGCCCGTCCCCGGTTTCGACGTCGGCGTGTCCGGGCAGCTCCCCGTGCACGTGGAAGCGGACGGCAACGTGAAGGTCAACACCCCGACCAACTTCTACTTTTCGGGTAGCTCGGTGAAGGGTGACCAGATCAGCCTCGAGGTCGACTTCCCGCCGATCCTGCGCCTCGGGCTGCGCGTCTACGACGAGGACCTCTGGTCGATCGAGCTCGCCAGCGTCGTCGAGTTCTGGAGCGTCCACGACAAGATCAAGGCGACCCCGCGCGACGTGACGTTCGAGGACGTCCCGGGCGTCGGTACGTTCACCGTGAAGCCGTTCGATGTCATCGCGAATTCGCGTGACGTCGTGTCGGTGCGTCTCGGCGGCTGGTGGCGGCCCGCGAACGGGATCTTCAAGGTGCGCGCGGGCGGGTTCTTCGAGACGGGAGCAGCCCCGGACGAGACGCTTTCGGTGCTGAAGATCGACGGCGAGAAGTTCGGCGTAGGCGTCGGCGGCACGGTCGAACTCGGCCCCTTCGATGTCGACCTCGCGTTCGGGTACGTCCGCATGTTCGAGCGCACCGTGACCAACACGCGCAACGCACAGGTCAACGCCGCCTACCTCAACGACCCCCAGCCCTACGGGGACAACGGGCCGTCGTACGTGTCCAATGGGACCTACGGGTCCCAGACGTTCATCCTGGCGGCGACGCTCGCGGGCTCGTTCTGATCGCGTAGCCATTTGATTTGAGTACAAAGTAATTTTGCCCCGCGCCGTCTGCACGGGCATCCTGGGCGGCCCGCTCTTCGAGAGGTCTCAATGCGTCCGTCACCTCTTCGCCGATCGCAAGGGAAGCCGCTCTCCGGCCTGTGCTCCGTCGCCGCCGTCCTCGCGTGTCTCGGCGGCGCCGCGTGTGACGAGCCGTTTCCAGAGCCGGCGGCCACGAACTACGGCGACTTCGGCACCGAGGTCCAAGCGCTGCTCGCGAACGAGTTCCTCTGGTCGGGAACGGCCAGCGAAGGCGCCGTCCGCGCCGAGGCCTTCGGGCGCCACAAGACCGACGTCGTCTGGGCGCTCAACGCGCTGGCGACCGGCCCCGTGAAGACGGGGATGCTGCCGCTGCTCGAGGACATCCTCCCGCTCTATGACGATCTCCCGAACGGCAAGCCCGCGGCGCTCATAGCGATGACGCGCGACCTCTCGAAGCTGCTGGAGAGCCTCTCGCTCGACGGTCCCGCGATCGAGGCGCTGGCCCGCATGTTTGCGGCGCCCGAGGCCAACCCGCATGCCCTCGAGCACCTCCTCGGCACGCTCGTGCGCCACCCGATTAGAGTCATGGATCGCGCGGCCGCGATGATGCTCGATCTCGAGCCCGACATGACGGGTCTGGTGACGTGGCTCCACCGCGAGCTGCCGACGCTCGAGGACGCGACCGTCGTGGCGTCGAACGAGAAGACCTTCATGCAACGTCTGCTCTCGGTCGAGATCCAATCGTCGGAGGCGATCGGCCCGCCCACCGGCAGCGTGTACTTCGACGGGCGCGGCGCGCCGATGGTCGTGAAGACGCCGAGCGGCGCGTTTTCGGCGCCGTTCGTCGACGGCGATGGCGATGGCCAGGTCGACGTCGACGCCTATGCGCGTCCGGTCGATGCGGCCGGCGCCCCGATCGATCTGCCGACCTTCGCCCACGCGCCGACCCTCACTGAGACGCGCGACCAGCTCGGGCGTGCGATCATCGGCGGGCAGCTCGTGTATGCCTATTTCGACGTTCGGCGATCGGCCGTGGCCTGGCTCGTGCGCGATGCGCGGAGCCTCCTTGCCAAGGGGCTCCACTTCGATCTCTTCGCGGCGTTCGATGCCCTCTTGGGCGGCCGCGTGAGCCGCGATGACGCCGATGGGCGCTATACCGGCTTCTTCGTCGAAGAGTCCCCGCTGCTCGAGCTGATGCACATCGTCAACGAGCTCAGGCGCTATCCGCGGCTGGTCGAGCTCATGCGCGCGATGGAGC
Source organism: Pseudomonadota bacterium (assembly GCA_005772945.1). The sequence goes on along the minus strand of SXIE01000355.1, from coordinate 6,106 downwards.
ATGTGGTCGCGGCCAAGGAGCCGCTCTTGCGCAAGCTCGTGGTCGATCTCGCGAAGGCCCGCAAGATCCTCCACGACGCGCCCGGCATGAAGCCGGGCAATTCACTCTTCGAGGACATGCATCCGATCCTTTGGGACCTCGTGCGCACCGGGTGTCTGCGCGACATGATGCGCGACATGGGGATGCCGGGTGGCGAGCTCTTCTTCCCGTCGCTCGCGACGATGATGAAGTCGACCGCTCTCAACTTTCCGAGCGACATGTCGCTCCTCGCCACGCCGAGCGATGTCGACGCGCTTCGCTTCATCAACCCGACGCCCTGGGGAACGCCCGACACGCAGGACACCCAGCGATCGTGGCTGCAGAAGGCGACTTACCTCATCGCGGACACGAATCGCGCGCCCGTCATCATGCGTTTTCTCGACCGCGTCGACGTGCCCGAGGTGCAGATCACCGACAACATGGCGAACTTCTACGTTCACTCGGTAGCGCGCGACGCGTGGCTCGATCTCGGCGAGAGCCTGCGCTACCTCGAGGACATCGCCGTCGATCTGGTGCCCGAGTTCGACGACAAGAACCTCGACGCGACCGAGATGAATCTCTACATCAACCATGACCAGCAGATGCTCGGGAATCCGCTCGGCAACCTCGGAATCCAGGAGCGCCTCCTCTATGGTGACGCGCTGCTCGCGCTCCAGACCAGCGGCGGGCTGGCGGGGCTGCGTGCGTGGGCGGCCGACGTCGTCGCCAAGGGGCAAGCGCAGTCGCTGGTGGAGCTGTTCGAGGTCCTCGCGCACCACTTTGGCGAGACGGAGTGGGAGCAGTCGGGGCCCAACGGGTACAAGTTCGTCTCGTACGGCAGCGGCATCCGCAAGGTCGAGCCGTACCTGGTCGAGATCGTCGAGGACACGCAGCTGACGGACCACCTGCTCGATCTCCTGGTCTGGGGCGACACGGCCGATTTCCAGCTCGACGGCCAGACCTTGAACGTCGCCGACGAGCTCGACGCCTTCCTCGCTTGGATGCTCGATCCCGGTGCGCGCGTCGCGCTGCGCGACGGGACATTTGCAATTCCGGGCAAGCGTTTGGCGACCATCGAGAACCCGAGCCGCATGCAGCTCGTCCTCCACGCCTTCGATCAGATCAGCGCGGCGCTCGACCAAGCGCCCGTCGCCAAGGCCGCCTGGGATCGCATCGATCTGGCCGGCGTCTTCCTCGATCTCGATGGCAATGGCGAGCTCGCGAACCAGCACGCGCTCGACGTCATCGTCGCGCTCGTACCCGTCCTGGCGGATCAGCTCGCCCAGTCGATCGCGAAGCCCGATTGGCAGGAGGGCATCGACTCGCTCGACGCCGACCTCGCCGACATGATGAAGTCGCGCGGGTTCACGTCGTTGGTCGACACCATGCGCCGGGTGCGCGACGACCCGGGCCACCGCGCGTTCGTCGACGAGCTGCTGACGACCGCCTTGGCCGAGCAGCCGGCCAGTGCCGATGCCGACGTCTTCGGCGGCGTGCTCCAGCTCTTCGCCAGCTACGCCCAAATCAGGCTCGATTTCGACGTCGCCTCGCGCCTCCTGCGCTTCTTGGGCAAGGAGCTCGACCCCGCGCGGCGCCTGCTCTTCCAGCCGATGGAGACGCTGCAAGAGATCCGCGCGCTCGATCCTGACGGCAGCGTGACGACCGCGATGATGGCCAATCTGTTGATCGAGCCCGAGGTGGGGCGCACGCCGCTGGTCGCGCTGCTCAGCGCATTCAAGGCGGCGCTGAGGCCCGATCCGACGGCGACCGGCGCCTTCGACGCCAACGACCTGCGGGTCGTCATGGGAAAGATGGCCGATTGGCTGGCCGACGAAGCACGCGGGGCGGAGCGCCTGTTTCACGTCATCAAGAATCGTTGAAGCCAGCGCGCGCCGTTCCCGCACCAGGCCGCTGCGCGCGTCTCTCGTGTTGAAACCCGTCTGCGCGAAATGCTAGCGTTCCGCCTTCGGCTGGGGTCGGAGACTCGTGCAGTGAGGCGATCCGTGGCGGTGACCTGTTTTGGTGCCAGGGCTCGGGGCCTCGCGTGCGTCGGGCCCGCGACGCTCGTGCTGGCTGCGCTCGCGGCCTGCTCGAGTCCCGGCGGTGGCGCCGGCTTCCCGGCGGTCGACGGCGTCGTCTTTGGCGACGGTCAACCCGCCGACACCGGCCTCCCGCCCGACGCCGCCCTGTGCGACGCGGCGAGCGCGTGCCCGGCCGCGACCCCGTATTGCGGGCCCGGCGGCGCGTGCGCGGCGTGCGTCTCCGATGGCCATTGCCCGGATGGCGGGCGCTGCGCGAACGGCGCGTGCCTGGCCGCCGCCTGCACCCCGAACGAGGCCGCCTGCGACGGCAGCGTGCTCCTCACGTGCAAGCTCGACGGCAGCGGTTGGAACACGCTGCCCTGCGACGGCGCGTGCCGGGATGGCGCCTGCGTGGGGTGCGATCCCGGTGACCGCGTCTGCAACGGCACGACCGTCATGGCCTGCAAGGACGACGGCACCACCTTCGAGGCCATCGAGCAATGCCTCGCCGGCCAGACCTGCGCCGACGGCCAGTGCTTCGACTGCTACCCGGGACAGCGGCGCTGCAGCGCGGCCGGCGCGGCCGAGAGCTGCAGCCTCGCCGGGCACTGGGAGGTCACCCAGGACTGCACCTCCGCCGGCCTCTCGTGCCTGCTCGGCACCTGCGTGTCCCCGTGCGTGCGCGACCCGAAGTCCAAGTCCAACTCCGGGTGCGACTACTGGGCCGTCGACGTCGACAACCACCCGGCCGCGCAGGGCTCGGTCTACGCCGTCATCGTCTCGAATCTCTCGGAGCAGAAGGCCACGGTCACCGTCACCAAGAAGGACAGCGCGGGCGTCCAGGCCGCCCAGGTGCTCACGCGTGAGGTCGTCCCCGGCGGCCTCGAGATCCTCGAATTGCCGCAGCGCAACATGGGCTCCGCCGGGATCTGGTGGACCGCCTATCGCCTCGAATCGACCGTCCCGATCGTCGCCTACCAGTTCAATCCGCTGGAAAACGTCAACGTCTTCTCGAACGACGCGACCATGCTCCTGCCCGCCAACGCGCTCGGCACGGACTACATCGCGGTGTCGCGCTTCCAGTTCGTGAGCGGCGCCCCCAACGATCCGAACCCGTATCGCGGCTGGATTGCGGTCGTCGCGCCCTCGACCGGCACCGACGTCACGGTCACGCCGTCGATCCGCACCCAGGCGGGCACGAGCATGGCCACGATGTCGGCCGGCCAGACCTACACCTACGCGCTCGAGCCCTACCAAGTCCTCAACATCAAGAGCGACCAGGACCAGGGCGACCTCACCGGCACCATCATCCATGCGACGCGCCCGGTGGGCGTCTTCGGCGGGCACGAGGCCGCGATCACCGGCACGCAGTGCTGCGCGGATCACTTGGAACAGCAACTATTTCCAGTGGCCACCTGGGGCACGAGCTACATCGCGACGAAGTCGTACCCGCGGCTCGCGGAGTCGGACTACTGGCGGGTTGTCGCGGCCGAGGACGACACGCACGTGTCGTTCAATCCGGCCGTCTCGACCAACGTGACGCTCGGGCGTGGCAAGTGGGTTGAGGTCCAGAGCCCGTCCGATTTCGTCATCACGGCCGACAAACCGATCGAGGTCGCGCAGTACATCGCGAGCTCGCTGGAGATCGTGAAGCCGCCGGAATACACGCCGTGCGCCTCGGAGGCGGACTGCTACCTTCCATATGTCTGCGTCTCCGCGGGCGGAGTCAGCGGCTGCAGTCCGCCCGCGTGTACGAGCGACGCGCAGTGCCCGCAGTCCCACGTGTGCACGCTGTTCCCGAACGGCAAACGCCAATGCCGCCCGATCGGCGATCCGGCGATGATCATGATCCCGCCGGCCAAGCAGTTCCGGAACGACTACGTGTTCCTGACGCCCAACAAATACGCGCACGACTACGTGAACATCATCGCGCCGTCGGATGCCAGCGTCACGCTCGACGGCAATCTCCTCGGGGCCGTGAGCTTCGCGGCGATCGCTGGCTCCGACTGGAAGGTCTCGCGGCTCGAGGTCGGCGACGGGGTCCACAAGATCGTCGCGAACAAGCCCGTCGGGGTGGTCGTGTACGGCTACGACCGCGACGTGGGGTACGGCTACGCGGGCGGCCTCAACCTCGTCGACAACTAAGCGCAACGTCGCAGCTCATCCGAAACGAACCGAGGAACCATGCCCGAGGGCGCGTCGCTCACTGCCGAGATTGTCTGTTACTTCCGCGCCGTCGAGCGCCACCGTCCGCCTGCGGAGCGGGTGCTCGACGATCCCTATGCCGAGCGCTTTCTGTCGCGGCGCTGGCAGCGCGTGGCGGCGTCGCCGGTGGCCCGCGCGGCGCTTCTGCCGAGCGTGGCGATCGGCGTTGGGGGCCTCCAGAGCTTCATCGCGGCGCGCCATCGCTTCATGGACGATCGGCTCGCGGCGTTCTTGGCGAGCGGGGGCGAGCAGGTCGTCATCCTCGGTGCGGGCTACGACACGCGCGCGCTGCGGTTCGCGGATGCGCTCGCCGGGCGACCGATCTTCGAGGTCGACTTCCCAGCGACCCAGGCGCAGAAGAAAAGGTTGGTACACAAACGAATTCCGGAGGCCGCCGCGCTGACGACCTATCTGCCGGTCGACTTCGAGCACGACCGGCTCGAGGACGCGCTCGCGGCGAGCCCGATCGGGCGGGGCGCGCGGACGTTCTTCGTGTGGGAGGGGGTCGTCATGTACCTCACGCCCGAGACCGTACGCGGAACGCTGGCCGCCCTGCGCGCGGTCGGCGGGCCTGGCTCGGAGCTCGTGCTGGACCTCTGGTCCCAGCCGACGGGACCAGGGCTCGGGGCGCTCGGGCGCCGCTTGGGCTCGCGCCTTCTCGCCGGGATCGGCGAGCCGCTCCACTTCTCGCTGACCGCCGCCGCGGCGCCCGCGTTCTTCGCCGAGAGCGGCTGGCCGACGGTCGACGTGCTCGATTCGCCCGCGCTTTCGGCGCATTACGCGATGGGCAAACGCCCCGTCTACCCTGACAATGCAGTCGTACACGCGCGCGTCGCGCACGCGCCCGGTTTCGGAGCCTGACGATGGGTGATCTGCGTGAGCAACTCTTGAAGGCCGGGCTCGTCAAGAACGAGCCGGTCGACCCCCGCAAGGTCGCCAATGCCGGCCGCGTCGAGGGAAAGACGCGCGGCAATCGGCGCTGGTACTACACGGCGCGCGCCGGCAACGTCCCGCATATCGACGTGAGCGACGAGATCGCGACCCAGCTCGAGCAGGGGCTGGTCGCCGTCGTCGAGTCGCCCGCCGGCGATGCGTGGCTCGTCCATGCCGAGGCGGCCACCAAGCTGCGCGAGGCGGGTGGGGCGGCGGCCGAGTGGCTGCGGGTCTGGAACCGCAAGGCGACCGCCTGAGGCGCGATCGCGAAGCCGGTTGGGCTCGTGGCCGCGTGTCGCTCAGCCCCCCAAGGCCGCCTTGCGCGAGAGTTTGAGCCGTCCGCGCTCATCGGCGCCGAGCACGCACACGTCGACGCTCGCGCCGGGCTTGACGATGTCCTCGACGCGCTCGACGCGCTCGTGCGCGAGCTCGGACACGTGCACCAGCCCCTCGTGATCGCCGATCCGCACGAAGGCGCCGTACTCCTTCGTGCTGACGACCTCGGCGCGGTAGCGCTGCCCGACCTTGAGCTCGAGCCCGATCGCGCCGACGCGCTCGAGGGCAGCCTTCAGGTCCTGCGCGCGCTTGGCGAAGATGCGCACGCGTCCATCATCTTTGACGTCGATGCGCGTGCCGGTCTGTTGTTGCAGCTCTTGGATGTTCTTGCCGCCCGGGCCGATGAGGACCCCGATTCGCGCCGCCGGGATCCGCGTCATCGCGGCCTGGGGCGCGTGCGGGGCGACCAGCGGGCGCGAGGCGGCCAGCGTCTTTTGCATCTCGGCGAGGATGTGGGTGATGCCGACACGGGCCTCGGCGATGGCGCGTTCGAGCACCGCGCGCGAGACGGCGCCAAGCTTGTTGTCGAGCTGGAGCGCGGTGATCCCCTTGGCGGTCGCGCAGACCTTGAAGTCCATGTCGCCCAGCTGGTC
>SXIE01000038.1 GCA_005772945.1 Pseudomonadota bacterium | reverse complement strand
GTCGTCGTCGTCGCAGTTTCCCGTGGCGGCGAGTTGGCCTTTCGAACCTACGAACATGCTCTTCCCATCCGCTCGGCTCAGCCCGCGGTGTTCGCGCACGAGCTCGCGGCCGGGAGGCGCCACACCCTTGTCGACTTCGCGCACTTCGCGATCGCGTCGCCCGAGGAGGACCCCTGGGCCGCATACCGCCCCGCGGACATTGCGTGCCCGGCGAGCGCGCGCGGACCGGAGACGTTTGGCGAGCTGCCGACCTACACGATCGTCACGACCGCCTGCCCGTACACGACGGTCGTCCAGCCGACGCTCGAAGACAGCTGCCGCGGCGATACGCTCTTCATTTGGGTCTGGCGCACCGCGCTCACAGGCCCCGAAGGCGCCACGGCACACCTCGGGATCCAGGTCGGCGACGAGCCGATCTGGGAGCTCGCGGTGCCGATCCCGGCGGACTCGGACCTCATCGTCGAGAACATTCCGCTCACGCGCGACCACCCGGCCGGCACGCCCGTCTACCTCCACGTCCGCAACCACGGCAGCAACAGCTACGAGCTGCTCGGGCTCGCGCGCTGCAACGGTCAGTGCAACGCCGAGTGACGTTCAGATCAGTCACCCTCCGACGGAGCGCCACGATGGGCCCTGCGAGCGCGAACGAAACCCACCTCCAGCACCTCGGTCGCTTCGTCGCAGCGCTGCGCTGGGAGGCGCTCCCCGAGGCCACGCGCCGAGCCGCGCGCTACCAACTCCTCGACATGCTCGCCGCGGTCTATGCCGCCGCCCGCGCCACCGAGCCCGCGAGCGTCCTGAAGGGCGCGCGCGCGGCACACCCCGAGCCCGGTCCGAGCACGATCTTCGCGACCGGCGAGCGCGCCCCCGTCACGGTCGCGGCCAGCGTCAACGCCGCCTACGCGATGGCCCACGACTTCGACGACATCATCTGGATGGGCCACACGTGCCACTCGGCGGTCTTCGCCTCCCTGGCCGTCGCCGAGCAGCGCGGCGCGACGAGCGAGGCGCTCCTCACGGCGATCGTCGCGGCCAACGAGGTATCCGGGCGCCTCGTCGCGAGCTGCTTCTTCGGCCCGCTCAACGGCCAGATGACGACCTACGTGCACGCCATCGGCGCCGCCGCTGCGACCGCCAGCCTGCTTGGCCTCGATGCCACGGCGACGACCCATGCGCTCGCGATCGCGCTGGCGCAGCCCAACTTCGCGCTGCAGCCCGCGTTCATGTTGCCCACCTCGAAGCTGCTCTCGGCCTCGGTGCCGCTCACGACCGGGATCGAGGCCGCCTATTTCGCCCAACACGGCCTCACCGGCGACCCCGCGCTGCTCGAAGACCCGCGCGGTTTCTGGACGCACTTCGCGTTCGTGCCGCTGCCGGCGATGCTCGGCGAGCTCGGCGAGTTCTGGGCGATCCAGACGCTGACCATGAAGAGCTACCCGGGCTGCCACTACTTCCAGACCGCCTGCACGGCGCTCGAGCGTATCGCCGCCCGGCGCGCCCTCACGCCGGAGAGCGTGCGCCGCGTCGAGGTCTGGACCAACAAGCTGACCTGCGAGACCGCACGCTTCGGCGCGGCCTACGCGTCCGGCCCAGGCGCCCCGCTCAGCCCGGTCAACGTCAACTTCGATCTCGCCGCCACGCTCGCCGTTCTGCTCCACGCGGGCCGCCTCACCACCGCCGAGCTCGACGCCACCTGGCTCACCGCCCACACCCCCGCCATCGCCGCGTGGCAGGCGCGTATCGACGTCCACCACGACCCCGCGCTCACGCTCGCCGTCATCGACTCGGCGCGCGCCCTCCCCGCCGGGCGCGCGGGCCTCCGGTCCTTGTCGGCGCGCGATCTCCTCACCGTCCGCCGTCGCTACCGCGAGGCCTACGCCTCCGAGCTCATCCGCCTTCCCGAGGCCGGCCGTTGGGCGCAGGCCCTGGCGCGCCGCGCGCTCGCCGGGGCCCCCACCCCGTCGGACCACGGCAGCGCCGCGCCGCTCGCGTTCCCGAGCCGGGTCACCGTGCACTTTCACGATGGCACCCAGCACACCGAGGCGCTCGATATCCCGACCGGTTCGTTCGCGCTTCCGAGCGCCGAGGCGATCCTTTGCGCCAAGTTCCGATCCAACGCCGCCGGAGTCCTTCGGGACCCCGAGCGGGCACTCCTCGAAGGCCTCGCGCTCGAGCGCCAGCCCCTATCCCAGTGGCTCGCGCGCCTCGCGCCGCGCTGAGAACTTTCGCAGACTCGGGGCACAGACTCCGGACACAGACTCGGGGCGCGCTGGCGCAGGCGCGCCGATCGTGCAAGCTTGGCGTGCAATGGGTTCCGCTCTTCCGCGCCCTCCGGGCGACAGCATCGACCACGTTCTCGCGCGACTTCTGCACCGATCCGCGGATCTCGTCATGGTGTTCGCGCCCGATGGCCGCACGCGGTACGTGAACGCCTCGTGCGCGGACATCCTCGGGCGCTCGTGCGACGCCCTCGTCGGGCGCGACGCCGCCGCTCTCGCTGCCGAGGGACTCGACCCCGTGTTCATCGCCGCACTCTCGGATGCCGTCCTGCGCGCTACCACCTACCGCCGCACACAGCGCTTCCTCGCCGTATTGGGCGCGAATGCCGAGGCCGCACCCTACGAATTCGTGGCCACGCCCGACCGCCCTCACGACGGCAGCGAAGGCGGCGTGGTCGTGGTCGGGAAGGACATGAGCGCTCTCGAGGCCGCCCACGAGCGCTGGCGCCGGACCGCGGAGCACCTCGGCATGGTGGCCTCGTCGTCGGGCGCCGCGTTCTGCGAGTTCGACCGCGACAGCAAGGTGCTCAACGCGAACGCGCTCGAAAACCTGTGCACCATCGCCGGACGGGACCTGCCGATGCGCCTGGATCAAGCCCACACGCGCGGTCAGGCACGGGTTTGGGAGAGCATCGACACGCGGGAGTTGGACGACGCGGGCCGCCCCGTCGCGGTCGCCGTGGTCTCGCGCGAGGTCACCAATCTCGAGCGCTTGCGCGCCGAGCGCGCCCGGCTCATCGCGGCGCTGCCGGACAGCGTGCTCGAGCACGACGCGTCCGGGCATTGCCAGTTCGCGCACGTGCCAGCGGGGCAACTCGCGCCGTTCGCGACGCCGGCCTGGTCCGTTCCGGGAGCGACCCTGGCGGAGGTCCTCGGGCGCGAGCTCGCGGCGCTGGTCGACGCGGCGCGCGCGAGGAGTAGCGGCGCCGTGGAGACGTTCGGCTACCACATGCCGGCCGCGCTCGGGGACGAAGCGGGGCGTGATCTCGAGGTGCGCGTCGCGCCGCGCGAGGACGGCGGCACCGTGACGATCCTCCGCGACGTCACCAGCGAGCGGCGCCTCGAAGCGCGGCTGGTCCTCTGTGATCGGCTGGCGTCGCTCGGGCGGGTCGCCGCCGGGATTGCGCACGAGCTGAACAACCCGCTCACGTTCCTAGCCGCCAATGTCGAGCTCGCCTTGGAGGCGGCCGATCGCGACGATCCGATCCTCCCGATGCTCCTCGATATCCGCGAGGGCGCCCAGCGGATCCGCGCCATCACGGACGATATCCGCGTCCTCTCGCGCCCGGAGACACAGGCTGCGCCCACGGCCGATATCGGCGAGGTCGTGCGCTCGGCGGTGCGCATGATGGGCGCGGCGGTGCGGCGACGCGCGCGGCTCGTGGTCGAGGTGCCGCCGCTCGGGCGCGTGCGAGGCCCGATGGCGCGCCTCGTCCAGGTCGTGACGAACCTGGTCGGCAACGCGGTGCAGGCCTTTGCCGAGTCGGACCTCGACCGTCACGTCGTCGCGATCCGCGCGGCCGCGGTGGGTGATCACGTCGAGCTCACGGTCGAAGACAACGGCAGCGGCATCGCGGCCGAAACGCTGGCGCGGGTCTTCGAGCCG
>SXIE01000354.1 GCA_005772945.1 Pseudomonadota bacterium | reverse complement strand
CTCGACCTCGGAGGTGATCGTGAGCTGTCCGCCGGGCTGCAGGCCCTCGAAGACGATCGGGTTGAGGTTCGCGCGCGCCGCATAGATGGCGGCCGTGAGGCCTGCCGGGCCCGATCCGATGATGATGGTCGTCGCAATCTCGCTCACGGGGCCCCCTCCGCTACTACCGGCGTCAATGCATAGTCGTAGGCGCGGCGGGCGGCAAGCGCGGAACGAAGGGCCGCCAGAGGGGCGCCGACAGGGCGAGGACGTCGGCGGGCACCTCGGTGACGGGGCCGATCCAATGGACCGCGAGGAACCGACCATCGAAGGTAAGGCCGCGGAAGCTGGGCGCGTGATCGCGCGCGGCCGCCTCGAGAGCGGTCAGGAGCTCGCCGTCGAGCCAGCGCCGGATCCGCACCGGCTCGTTGCCCTCGACCTCGATGGTCCCATCGAAGAAGCTCCCGAGCGCCGGGAGCGGCGACAGCAGCGGCCCGCCGACCGCGGGGTCGTGCCCGTCGAAGCTCGGGCGCCGCGCGCCCTTGGACCAGAACCGGAACGCGGTCGTGGTCTCCGAGAGCGGCGTCAAGACGGTCGCCGTCATGGCCTGGCCGAGCCGTCCAACTCGCACGATGAGCGGCTGCCCGTCGGACATCAGGTGGAGGTCGTCGCCGTCGGCCAGGGCGCCCGTGGCGGCTTCCCATGCGGCCCGCCGCTGCGCCAGCGCGGCGCCGAGTCCGCGCGACTGATCGTAAATCGACCACCCGAGGAACGCGCCGCTGCATCCGACGAGAACGAGCAGCGGCACGCGCGCGTCGGGACCGAGCCAGACGAGCCCGATGGCGAGGAGCGCGCACGCGGCGACGAAGATTCGGAACGGCCACTTCAGCGACGCACGAACGTTCAAGGCGAGACCCCGGACTCCTCGGCGCCCTCGAACGGCACGAGCACGTCGACGAACCCCGTCGGCCCGGTCAGCGCGCGCGCGAGCACGAGCCGCTCGCCCGCGTCGGCGATCCACAGCTCGACCATCGTCTCGGGGAGCCAACGCCCGGAGGGCTCCGCCACCGTCAGGTGCAGGAGACCGGGGGGCGGCAGCACGATGTCACGTGTCATCGGGGTGGCCTGGCTCGGGTTTTCGATACGCGGCACCTCGATGCCGCGCACGATCGCGTTCGGGGCATCGGTCGCGAGAACCGGCGCAATCCACAGATCGTAGACCCCGGGGTCGAGCGCGAGGTGGTAGCGCCCGTCGGCCTCGATCGCGGCCTCGAAGGGCGGCGGGACCAGCGCGAGCGTGTCGGTCGCGGCGCGGTCGCTCCGCCGAAACGCGGTCACGGTGCCTTCGCTGACGGGCTGGCCGAGCACATCGGTGATGTGGCCGCCGAGGGCGATGCGCGGCACGAGCGCGATGTCGTGGCGCTCGGCCGGGCCCGGTGCGTCCGCGGGGGCGAGCCACAGGAGGCCATGCCACGAGGCGAAGGGCTGGCTCGCGGGCACCGTGACGAGGCATTCGTAGGCGCCGGGCAGCGCCGCGATGGCGAGCTCGCCCTGGGCGTCGGTGGTGCCGGTGCGGCGCAGCGTGCCGAGCCCGAAGACCGACGACAGCGTGACGGTGAGGCCGCGCATCGGCGTCTCCACGGGGAGGTCGAGATAGGGCCCGTTGCCCGCCGTGAGGCCGACCACGCGCAAGGTGGTCTCGAAGGCGTCGTTGCCGAGGACGAGCTCCGGCATCTCGATGTCGATCGAGGTGCCGACCTGGAACGGGCCCGCCAGGAACTCGGGCGCGAGCTTGCCGTCGGTCGGCGGCTCGACCTTCACCAGCACCTCGGTGACATCGGGTGCCGCCGCGACCTCGAAGCGGCCGCGCTCTGCGTCGCTGGTCGTGGTGCCGATCACGTCGCCATCGAGGGTGAGCACGACGACGCGCGCGCTCGTGATGGGGCTGTAGTCGGTCTCGCGCACGCGGCCTTCGATCTTGCGTTGCAGGGGCAGCGCCGGCAGCACCAGATCAAAGCGCCCCGCGCTGACGTCGGCGGCCTCGATCGTGAAATTCGCGCGCGCCAGCGCGGGGTCGGACGGGCGAAAGACGCCCTGGTAGCGCCGGCCCGGCAGGACGACCAGCTTGAAGCCGAACCCGTCCGAGTCGACACCTTGGAGGGATTTTCCGACGAAGCGATAGTCGAGCCCGAGGATGTCACCGAGCGCGCGCACCTCGAGATCGCCCGGCACGTTGACGGTGAGCGCGTCCTTGTCGATGCGCACCACGCCGCGAACACTTGCAGGTTCGAGCAACTTTACGACGAGGTCCGGACCGTCGGCGACGCGCACGTTCGAGGCGCTCTGGACGAGGAGGCCGCTCGACACGGGGGGCGTCACGCGCAGCTGGACGACCAGCGCATTCGTGCCGGTGGCGACGCAGTGGTTGAAGCTGCAGGTGAGAGGCGCGGCGCACTCGGTGTTGCGGACGCACGCGATGTCGTCGCGGCTGATCTCGGCGGACTCGCAGGCGCTCGCGGCCAGGCCGAGTGCGACGAGCACGGTGATCGCGCGCGTCACAGATCACCTGCCGTGCAGCATGTCGTGTCTTCCACGTACACGAACCAGACGACCGTGTCGTAGCTCGTCTCGGGGTCGACGAACGTGAGCGTGTCCTCGATCGAATTGAGCGACTGCGGCAAGCGATCGAGCACGAACGTCTGGACCTCGTAGATTCCGGTGCTGGGGCGCGGTCCGAGGATGCAGGCGTCGAACGGGAAGACGTCGGTGCCGTTGGTCTTGGCGCGGTCCACCGAGAGGCCGTTGACGAACCAGGCCGAGTACACGCGGTCGCCGTCGGGGTTCTCGACGCCGGGCGTGACATCGAGGTCGAGGGTGAGCGGGCAGCTCGCGAGGATCTGGGTTCCGTCGGGTGACACTTGCAGCTTCGTCCGGTCGATGCGGATCGGCTTGTTCGCGCCGGACTCGATGGTGAAATCGGGGGGGATGCAGTTCACGGCGGGGCCTATGAGCAAGACGAGTGCCACGCAGTGCGGCGCGAGCCTCACGGCGGGTCGAAGGCACGAACGGCGGGGCCCGCGCGCCACGAACCCGGACACGCATGTCGCGGCCGTGGGGCGGTCCGCGACGTCGCGAAGATCTCGGGGCCACGGGCCTCCCGGGCGCTCCGCGTGGCCCTGTCCGGGCGTTGTCACCCTTCGCCCCCGCGTTCCTTTTCGAGGTGCCGGAAGATGGTCCGCGGGTCGACGTCGAGGTCGCGCGCGGTCTTGGTGCGGTTGCCGTCGTTCATCGCGAGGATCTTGTTGATGTACTCGCGCTGCCATTCCTCGCGCGCGTCGGCGAGCGGCAGCATGCGCACCTCGCCGTCCTCGGGGATGTCGAGATCAGCCGGCGTGACGACCCCGCCATCGCAGAAGACGATCGCCTTCTTGATGCGGTTCTCGAGCTCGCGGATGTTGCCCGGCCAGCGCCAGCGCTTGAGCGCGCGCACCGATTCGCGCGAGAGGGTGATCTCGCGGCCGACGATCTCGGGCCCGTAGCGCGCGATGAAGAAGCGGGCGATGAGGACGATGTCCTCGTCGCGTTCGCGCAGCGGTGGAAGGGACAGCGTCACGACGTT
>SXIE01000353.1 GCA_005772945.1 Pseudomonadota bacterium | reverse complement strand
GCCGCACGCCGACCGCCAGCCCCTCCGCGACCACCCGCTCGCCGTCGCCGAGCGTCACACGCACCCGCCGTACGACGCGCCCCGGGGGTGACCCCACCACCTCGGCCCGCACCGACAGCGGCCCGAACGGCACCGGCCTCAGCAGCTCGATCGTCAGGCGCGCAAGCTGGAACGCCTCCGGGCCCGCGTCCGCCGCGCGCGCCAGCGCCTCCGCCCCCGCCCGCGCCATGAGCGCTGCCGGCGGCCCGCCGTGCAGGAACTCCGGGCTCCACGGACCGCGCGCATAGTCGGTCGGAACGAACGTTGCGCCATCGGCGACGAAGTAGGCTTCCATGACCACCCATCATGCAGCGCTTTGCGAGAAGCGCCGAGCCCTACCCCACGACAATTCGCGGGCAACCTCGCTTCGGGGTCCGATACGGCCCCCCCAAACCGCTTCGCGGCCTTCCCGGGGCCCCTGCCCCGGTCGAGGCGTCGAGCGAAGCTCGCCGCGAGGTCTTCGCGAAAATTTGACGCCCGGTCGACCTCGCGCGAGGTCTCGTTGGATGCAGACGCTCGTCCGAGCCGCGTTCCACTCCGGACAGGCCAGCGCCGACGCTCGCCCCTCGGGCGAGTTCACGGCGATTGGCCCGTGGCGTCTGGTTCGCGTCTTGGGCGCCAACGAGCGCGCCACCTTATATGAGGCCCTGCCCGAAGGACGCCCGGGCGAGGCCGTCGGCGTCGAGATCCTCCACGCCCCGCTCGCGGCCGATCCGGGCGCCTCCGACGCGTTCATCGCGCGCGCCAAGGCCGGCCTCAAGCTCGCCAAACGCGGGCATCCGACCATCGTCGCAACCCGCGACATCGCGGTCGCCAAGACCCACAGCGGCCAGCGCCCCTATGCCGTCACCGATCTGGTCGAGGGCGTCCCCCTCTCCGCCGTGCTCGCGCCGCCTATCGGCCGCCGCCCGAAGATCGCGCTCGACCAGGCGACGAACGTGATGATCACGGTCCTCGACGCGCTGACCGCCGCGCTCGGAGACAAGCTCGTTCACGGCCAGCTCTCCGCCGACGACATCCGTCTGCAGAGCGACGGCGCCGTCCGCGTCGCCGGTTTCGGCCAACCGGTCGGCCACGACGCGCGCGCGGACTTCCTGGCGGTCGTACGCCTCGCGCGCGAGCTCGGCGCCCCCTGGCTGCCCGAGGTCGACGCCTGGATCGAGGCCCTGGAGCGCGACGCGCCAGCCTTTCTGACCATCAAAGAGGCGCGCGAGGCCTTCCCGCTGACCGCGACCGAATCCGGCCAGCGCGGCCTCTTGCGCCTGCTCCAGCGCTACAAGAAGAAGTTGCACGCCGAGGACCGAGCCCCTCCCGGCGCAGACGACGACAGCGACGACGACGCGCGCGCGCCCCGCCGTCACCGCTTCCGCGTCCGGACGCGCGACGCCGACGAGGCCGCCGGGGCCCTGCGCCAAGCACGCAACGTGACGTTCGTGTGCGTCGCGGTCTTCGTCTTAGCGGTTCTCGCCGAGGTGCTCGGACTCCGCCGCTAGCACCACTCGGACACGAGCCCCTGGAGTCCGACCGCACTCGCAGCGCTCGATCGACAGGAGGATATCCCTGACCGAGATCGAGCGTTCGCTCAGCGCTGCCAATGCGCGAAGCGCTCTTGGAACGCGCGCTTGCTCGCGCGCATGTCCGTGGCCGTCAGGGTACCGATCACCTTGTCGATCAGCTCCTCGTCGATGGTCGCGATCTTCGCGAGGCGAAGCACGCTCGGATGCAGAAGACCGGCCTTCTTCCAGTCGCTCAGCTCGACGTCACCATCGAGCCGTGGCCCCTCGACCTGGCTCGTGATCATCGCCACGGTCGCGATGCGATTCCGGGGCGAGCGCACCGTGCGCGCCAGGACGAGCGCGGGCCGTTTTTTCGTGGCGGCCAGATCCGCAAATGGAAACCGCACGAGCGCGACGTCACCGGGTTTCATAGCCGGTCGTATTCTGAGTCGCGCGGATCGTCCCACTCGACGAACGACGACTCCGCGAGCTTCGCAAGCGCCTTCGTCTCGAGCCGATCGGCGAAGTAGCCTTCCAGTGCCCGCGTCAGCACCTCTTTGATGGAGGTATCACGCTCGAGCGCCTCGGCCTTCAGCAACTTGATGAGGCGCGGATCGCCAAGGTCGGTGGAAAGACGGGATGACATGAAGACAGGTTGCCATATTTGCAGAAGAACAGAAACATGCAGTTCAGGGTATCGGCGACCTGATGGACAGGGGACTTGCGCCCCCTTCGACCCCCGCGCCGCTTCGCCTCGCTGCTAGTGCTGCGACCGGATCGAAACGCCCCAGTCGCAGCGCTAGCGCGCCCCGCGCGACCGCCACGCGAGCTCCTCGTGCACCACGCGCACGATGTCCTCACACGCCATTCCGTGCAGCCGATCGATCGACGCGAGGTCGCCCGCCTCGCCGTTCTTGCGCGGCCCGAGGAAGCGATGCCCGCGCACCCGCTGCAGCGCCCCCGGTAGCCACTCGGCGACCGACGGCACGAAGTCCCCGACGATCACCAACGGCAGGTTGAGCTCGTCGTCGCCAAAGAGCGCGTGCAGATAGTAGGTGTGCGTTGGATCGTCCCAGCCGCCCTGGCTCGCGCGGTCCCAGTCGCGCCACAGCGCCTCGTAGCTCGTCACGTTCAGGATCCGACTGCCGATCCCCTCGGCGTGCAGCACCCTCGCGGCCTCGCGCACCTCGCGCAGCTTCCTCCCCGACCCGACCAAGAGCACGGTCGCCTTCCCCCGCGCCGCCGCACGCACGTCCTCGCCGACCAGCCAATACGCCCCCGCGACCGCCCGCGCCGCGTGGTCCGCCGGCAGCTCGGCCGGCTGCTCGAGCGGCTGCGTCGTCAGCCGCAGATAGCTCGCCTCGCCGTCCTCGTCCCAGAGCCGCGCCAGCGCGTGCAGGTAGATCGCATGCACGTCGGCCGCAAACGCCGGCTCGTACGCCAGGATCCCCGGCAGGTCCATCATCATGCGCGGCGTCTGGATACTCTGGTGCGTCGCGGTCTCGCGCGACAGCCCCGTGCCCGACGGCGTCCCGACCGCCACGAAGCGCGCGTTCGAGTAGACCGCGTAGTCTAGTTGATTGAACCCGCGCTCGAAGAACTTGTCGTACACCGTCACGACCGGCATCAGCGGCGCCTTGCCTTCGATGCGCTTCTTCTTCCGCCCGAACGCGTAGGCCCAGAGCATCACGTTGCCCTCGGCGATCCCGAACGCGTGAAACTGGCCGGTCGGATCCGGGCGCCAATCGAACGCCAAGGCACCGGCCTCGCGCAGCCACCCGAACGTATCCGGCAGGTCCCTCGGCGCGAACACCCCCGTCTGCTTGATGACCGGCCCGAGGTGCGTGGTCTGCCCGACGTCCGGCGCCCCGAACTGCAGATACGGCGCGAGCGTCGTCTTGAGCAGCGCCAGGTTCAAGCTCTGGAACGCCTCGCCGGTCGACACCACCGTGCGCGCCCGAAATGGCACCGTCGCCAGCACCGCGCGCGCGTCCAGCGGCGGCGGCTCGTACCGATGCAGCTCCCGCGGAAAGAGCGCCGCCGCGCGCGCCGCGATGAGCTGCCCCGCGTCGCTGTCGACCGCCGGCAGCGGGTACGGCTCGCCCGGCGGCAACCCACGATCGGTGCCCCAAGCCGCGACCTCGTCGGGCGGCAGAAGCCCGCCATGGTTCTCCGGATGCCCGGCCGCCGAGGTCTCGTACCCTTTCACCGTGTGCGCGACGATGCAGACCGGCTCGCCCGCCGCCCGCGCCTCGCCATAGAGCCGACACAAGAGCTCCAAATCGTGACCCCCCAGGTGCCCGAGTCCGCGCGCCAACGCCTCGTCGGATACTTGGGACACCAACCTTTTCAGCCCCGCCCGCTCCTCGTCGCGAACGTGCCACGTGTCCGCGTAGTCGCCGAGCAAGCGCGCCGTCGCCGCGGGCGCCCCCGTCGGCACCGCGCGCTCGCCCGCAAGGATCGCCTTCGCCGTCAGGCCGTCGACCATCAGCAAAGGATGCAGCTGCGCGTCGTCCATCCGCCCGAGCACGGCACGCAGCGCGGCGCCGCCTTCGGGATGCGCGAACAGCGCCTCGGCGCGCGCCCCCCAGCGGGCCTCGAGCACGCGCCAACCCTGCCCTTCGAACTTCGCGCGCACCCAGCGCGCGAGCTGGCCGCTGTCGTCCATCACGCGGTCGAGGCTCTGCCGATTCAGATCGACGACCCACACGAGGTTGTCGAGACGCCAGCGCCCCGCGTCGTAGAGGCTCTCGTCGATCTGCCCCTCGGTCAGCTCGCCGTCGCCGACCAGCGCCCAATACGTCGCCGTGACCGGCCTGCGGCCGAGGCGCCCCGCGAGCGCGCGGTTCGCGTGCTTGGCGCCGTACGCGTCGTAGATGGTGCAGGCGGCGCCGAGCGCCTCGCTCGAGGTCGTGTAGTCGACAAACAGCGGATTCTTCAGCTCGGTCGGATACGGCTGCGGCCCTCCGAACTCGCGCAGGCGCCCGAGCTCGGCGCGCGGCAAGAGCTCGAACGCGTGCGCCAGCGCGTAGAGCACGGGCGCCGCATGCGGCTTGACGGCGACCCGATCACCGGGCCGCAGCGCGTCGAGATACAACGCACACAAAGCATCGACCGCCGACATGCACGAGGCCTGGTGGCCGCCCACCTTGGGCCTCAGCGCGCGGTTGGCCGGCTTGTGGTTCGCCCAGTCGATCATCGCGAGCGCCGCCTTGGCGACGTGGTCGCGCGCGACCGCGAGCGCCCCGGACGGATTCGGCGTGGGGCGCGGACTGGCGCGCTCAGGTTCGACTGGCTGGGTGACGACGCGCTCGGACATCGGGCCGCTCCTGGCCGCCTCCTATCATAGGTGCGCCGCGTTCGTCGGCTCGAACCGCCCGCCGGCTTGCAAAATGGGGGCGCCGGGGCTAGGTGGCACCGTCCGTCCTTGCCGTTTGCCCGCTCGCTCTTGGGAGGTCTCGATGTCGCTCAGGCACCTGGTCGTTCTGCCCGCAGCTCTCGCGTCGCTGCTGTTCGCCTGTGACAGCGGTTCGCAACCCGCGGGCTCGGCCGATCCGAACGGAACGCCGACAGACCCCACGGGCCCGACCGACCCCACAGGCCCGACGGATCCCACCACGAACCCCGATCCCGTCGAGCCCACCGACCCGACGGATCCGACGGATCCGACCGACCCGACCGACCCCATCGGCACCGATCCGACCGACCCGGTGCAGGTCCCGGACTACCCCGCGGGCCCCTTCGGCGCGGAGTACCTCGACACCATCGCCGACCTCGGCTTCTACGATCCGTGGCTCGGCGTCACGGTCTCGATGCACGAGTACTACAAGAGCGAGGACAAGCGCGTCATCGTTCTCACGAGCGGCGCGGGCTGGTGCACCGCTTGCCAGTACGAGGCCTGGGACCTCGTCGAGGCCATGGACAAGTACGCCGACGCCGGGCTCGAGGTCCTCTACACGCTCTACGAGGACCACAACGGCAAGACGCTCTGGAAGGAGGGCTCGACCCCCGAGGAGCTCGAAGCGGATCACATCTATCTCAACATCTGGCGCGCCAACCTGGGCTACGCCGTCGACCTGCCGATCCGCGTCGCGAACTTCCGCGTGCTGGTCGACGTCGGCTTCAAGCTCGGCGCCTACTACGACAAGAACGCGACCCCGCTGACGCTCATCATCCGCACCTCGGACATGAAGATCCTCTATCGCCAGATCGGCTACAACCGCGGCGCGATCGAGACCATCGTCAAGGGCGTCCTCTACTGAAATATGCGTCGACCCGACCCCGCTGCGCGTCGGGCTCAGCGGGCTGCAGCGGCCCGATAGCGAAGAAAGAGCGGATCGCGCTCGTTGCGCGGGACCGGCCACTCCGGGAAGCCGGTCGCCAGCGCGGCGACGCGAAGCGGCTCGGCCTCTTCGGCCCAGAAGGCTTGCACCGCGCGCAGATCGGCCCCGATGTCCGCGGCCCGCGCGCGCGCCGAGGGCTTTTCGACCAGCGTCGTCGCCAGCGCCCCGAGCACCGTCGCGTCCTCGCCACCGAAGAGTGCGCCGAAGCGCTCGCGCCAGGCCGCCGATAGGCGCCGGAAGCCGAAGACGTACGAGTAATCCGTCTCGTCGTCGCCGCCGAGCTCGCGTCGCGGCATCGGATGCGCGAGGTGCGGCAGAAGCCGCATGAGCGCGAAGAACGCGCCTCCCGTCGTCTCGCGCGAACGAAAGGCCCCGTGAAAGCGATAGTCGCTGAAGCGCTCGGGGACCGTCGTCAGGCAAAAATGCGTATCCCTGTCCCTCTCGCCAACGCCGATGAAGGGGTAGAGGAAGGAGAACTTCGCGGCGACGTTCGCGCGCGGACGCTCGGTCTGGATGAGGCGGACCTCTTCGAGGCTGGCGTCGAGCTCGGTCGGCAGCACCTCGAACGCGATGCGCACCGCGCCCGCGATGAGCTTGCGCATCTTCTTGTCGCGTCGCGTGCGGTCGGCGTTGCGGTACTGCGCGAGGCGCCGGCGGAGGTCCTTGGCCTTGCCGACATAGAGCAGCCCGCCCGCGGCGTCGAACATGCGATAGACCCCGGGCGCGTGCGGCACGCTGGCCAAGAAATCCTCGCCGAACTTCGCGTCGAAGCGCTTCATCGCGGCCCCATACCCTGAGCGAGTCGGCCCAGACGAGCCCGACGACTGTCGCCCAAATCGCGCGGGCTTGCCAGTAATCCGGCCCCTCGAGCCCGGGGTTCCCGGAACGCTTGACAGGCGCCGGTCCGCCCCTGGACAACCACGAGACCGACTCGCCGGTCGGTTTCGCCGCTGGAGGCCCTCCGATGTGTCCCCGCAGTAGCGCCGACAAGAGCCCAAAACGCGCCGGAACCTCCGACAAGAGCCCAAAACGCGCCGGCACCGCCGACACGCGCGACAGTATCCGCCAAGCGGCCTACGAGAGCTTCCGCGATCTCGGCTATCACGAGACCTCGGTCGACACGATCTGCCGCGGCGCCGGCGCCTCGAAGGGCAGCTTCTACTACCACTACCCGTCCAAGCAGGAGTGCTTCATCGACATCCTCGACTCGTGGACCCGCGAGGTGATCAGCGAGGTCCAGAAGCAGTTCGAGGAAGCGACGCTCGACCGCCACCCGTTCGCGTCGCTGATGGCCGCTTTCCGGCGCGAGAACACGCGCGGCCACCTGGTCGTGCCGCTCTGGCTCGAGTTCACCGTCATCGCCCGGCGCGAGCCTGCCATCCGCGAGGTCATCTCGCGCTTCTACCACCGCGCCCGCCTCGCCATCGCCGAGATGCTGCGCGCCTTCACCGGCGATCTCATCACGCCCGAGGACCTCGACGGCCTGTCGGCCTCCATCTTCGGCGTCTACATGGGGGTCGTCACGCAGCAGCTCGCCGACCCCGACCACTTCGACCCCAACATCGCCTCGGATGCGGTGCTGCGCGTGATGGGCCGCCTCTTCGAGCGCGTCGATCCCTCGCGCTTTCCGACCGGCGGGTCGGTCGGTGGCGACGCCAAGGGTGCCCCGCCCGCCGTCCAACGCCTCGGCGACGACGACTTCGCGACCTTCGTCGCCCCGTTCGGCGGCGCGATCCGCAAGTGCATGGCCGACCTGCGCGACCTCGTGCATGCCCAGGTTCCGGCCGCGGGCGAGCGCCTCGTGCCCGGTTGGCACGTGCTCGCCTTCGATATGCACGGCCTCTTCTGCTACCTGAAGCCACACGAGGAGCACGTCGACGTGGGCTTCTATCACGGCGCCGAGCTCGCCGATGCGCAGGGAATCCTTGCAGGGCGCGGCAAGCATACCCGCCACGTCAGCGTGCGTCCGACGCAGCTTCGCACGACGCTCCT
>SXIE01000352.1 GCA_005772945.1 Pseudomonadota bacterium | reverse complement strand
GGGCCTTGGCGAGGCGCCCCGCGTAGAGTCCGAGCAGGCTGCGCGCGCCTTCGTCCCCAGTCGCTGCGCGCTGCGCGATGGCGGCTGCTTCGAGGTTCTCGCCGCAGCGCAGGCGGTATTCGCGCTCGAGGCCCGGGCCCGCGAGGAAGGTCTCGATACAGCCGCGCTTACCGCAGTAGCAGACCGGACCGGGCCGCTCCCAGGCGTCCGGCCACGGCAGAGGATTGTGGCCCCATTCGCCGGCGACGTGGTTCGCGCCAGCCAGGAGACGGCCGTGGGCCACGAGGCCGCCGCCGGTGCCAGTGCCGAGGATGACGCCGAAGACGACGGACGCGCCAGCGGCGGCGCCGTCGGTGGCCTCGGAGAGGGCGAAGCAGTTCGCATCGTTCGCGAGGGTGACCTGCCGACCGATGGCGACCTCGAGATCGCGATCGAGATAGCGGCCGTTGAGACACGTCGTGTTGGCGTTGCGCATGCGCCCCGTCTTGGGCGACAGCGAGCCGGGAGTGCCGATGCCGATCCCGCGCGCCGGGCCGCAGGCGCTCTCGAGATCTCGCACCAGGCCCGCGACGACCCGAACGATCCCGTCGTAGTCATCGTGCGGGGTCGGTACCCGTCGGCGCAGCAGCTCGCTGCCGTCGTCGGCCAGGGCGAGCGCTTCGATCTTGGTCCCGCCGAGGTCGACCCCGATCCGCATCTTACCACCAGCCGAAGGCCGGCGGCGCGGGTATCGTCGCGGCGGGCTGGTTCTGCGACCACATGAAATGATCGGTGTACGTATCGATCGCGACGGTGCCGGACGCGCCCTTGTGGGTGCCGGCGATGAACGTTCGGTTCTTCGGGATCCCGGCTTTTTCGTAGGCGTAGATGTCGGTTGTCGCGTTGCCGTAGACGGCCACGATGTCGAGTCCCTGGGCCTTCAAGTGCTCGAGGAACGCGCGCTTGTACTCGCCGACGCCGTCGTCTTTGGGGACCGCTTGCGCGAGCGTGTCGGTCAGGTGGAGGGCGGCCGGCGGGAAGCGCGGCTCGACCCAGCGCTCGGTCATGGGGCGCAGCATGTCGGGGCGTCCGGTCACAAAGACGAGCAGATAACCCTTGTCGGACCAGGTCTTCATGACCGTGTCGGCGTCGACGTACATCTGTTGCTGATACGTCTCTTGGAAGATCTCCTTGAGGAGCTCGAGCATGAGCTCCTCGTCGCCGACGGTCAGGGTGCCGTCGATGTCGGAGACGATCGTCTGGGTGCCGGGCTCGACCACGATCAGATCGAAGGCGGCCTGGCTGAGGTCGCCCATCATGACCATGCGCACTGGGTAGCGGCCGACGGGGAGACGCTGGGCCTCGGGGATCTCGAAGAAGACGCGGCCGCCGTGGTCCTCGATGCCGTACTGACCGTCGTATTGGCCGCGGTCCGAGGTCCGGAAGTCGCCGAGTCGCTCGCAGGCGCCGCATGGGACCGTGCGTTGGATCCAAACCTCGACGGTCTCGTCGACCATCTCCACGTCGAGAAAGCCGTACTCGAAGTTGCCGACGAGGAGCTGGGGCGCGCCCTTCATGACGATGACGTCCTGCCCGCGGTGATTGGCGTCGCCGGAGGCCATCGTGTTCTGGGCCCAGTCGGCGTGCCGCCAAGGGAGGGTCGTGGTCGGCGGGGTCCAAGGGTTCGGCTGGTCTTTGCACGCGGGGCCGGTGTCGACGGGGACGTCTGGCGTGTCGTCGGCGCTGTCCGCGGCGTCGCCAGGCGTGGTCTCGGACGGCGTGCTCGCGACCGCGTCCGTGGCGGTTTCGGACGCGGTCGCCGTGTCTGCGCCCGACGTGTCGTCGCCGACCTGTTGCGTGTCGGGGGTGGAGCCCGCTGCGCCGTCGCTGCCGCAGGCGGCGAGCGCGAGGCAGGTCGAGAGGGCGGTGGCGAGCGACATCGTGGACGGACGGGACGCGATCATGGCGCGAGCATGCTCCCAAAGCGGGCGCGGGTTCAAGCCGTCTCGGGCTCCGTCGGCGCGCCGGCCGCGAGTTGCTCGGGGGTGTTGAGGTCGAGGTGAATCGCCGCGGTGTCGACCGGGACCAGTGTCGGATCCGCGCTTCGGACAAGGCCTCGAAGGCCTTCGGGCCAGGTCGAGACCGTTCGCAGCGACGGCAGGAGCCGTCCGGGCAGGAGCACGGGATGCCCTCGACGTCCGGCGTGAATGGGGATGGTGGGGCCGTCCCCCGAGGCGGCGAGGAGCGCGTCGACGACCGCGGGGTCGAGCGGTTGATCGACCGCCGCGATGAGGATCCATGCGGCGTCGTCGGGCAGCGCGCGCGCGGCGACCTCGAGACTCGACGAGCGTCCGGAGGCCCAATTCGGGTTGTGGACGCGTCTCGCGGGCGCTTCGAATGCTTGGTGTTCCAACGATTCGGCGCCGGTCACGACCACGACGTCACGAAACCCCGCGAGCTGTTGGAGTTGGAAGCGGATAAGTGGCACGGCGGCGGGGCTGCCGGGCGGCCAGAGCAAGAGCGCCTTGGGCGTACCCATGCGGCGCGAGGCGCCCGCGGCGGTCAGGATCGCGACGGCGTCGGAGCGGTGAGGCACGCGAACTCCTCGGGTGTCACGCGCATGGGCTGGGCCGAGCCGTCATGTCGCAGCGCCTGGATTTCGGCGAGGATCGAGAGCGCGACCGCTTCGGGTGTGCGGCCGCCGAGCGCGAGGCCGACGGGCGCGTGGAGGCGGGGTAGGAGGGCGCCCAATGCGAAGTCCGCGTCGGTGTGCGCGGCGAGCTCCTTGGCGATAAGGACCGCTTTGCGCTTGGACGCGACGAGGCCGATGTAGCCCGCGCGGGTCTTGGCGGCGGCGAGGACGACCTCGAGATCGCCGCCGCGCGTGCCGACCACGACGAAGTCGCGCGCCTCGAGCTCGAGCGCCGCGAGCGCCGCGTCGGGGGGCGCCACGATGACCTCGGCGTCCGGGTAGTTCTCTTTGGAGGCCCACTCGGGGCGGTCGTCGATGATCGTCACGCGCAGCTCGAGGCCGGTCGTCATGCGCGCGAGGGCGCGATGGATGTGGCCGGCGCCGCAGAGAACGAGGCGTGGCGGGGGCAAGAGGACATCGATGAAGATGTCGACCTGACCGCCGCAGCGCATGCCGATCCCGCCGGCCTCTTCGTCCGTGAGCTTGGCCGCCAAGAGGCGCGATTTGCCCTCGGCGAGGGCCTCGCGCGCGGCCTCGAGCGCGCGGAACTCGATCTGTCCGCCGCCGACCGTCCCCGTGACGAGGACCCCGCGCGCATCGACCACCATCTTGGCGCCGAGCCCGTTGGGGATCGATCCGTTGACGCGCACGATCTGCGCGATGGCGCAGGCCTCGCCGGCCTCGACCAGCGCGAGTGCGTGCCTCAAAACAAGCGCGGCGGCCGTCTGGACCATCGGGCCCAGACTAGCCGCCGTTCTCGTCGATGAGCAAGCGTCGTCGGCCGCCGGAGCAAACCGGCGGGTGCCGATCAGCAGCCACAACCATAGATCGTGAGATCCGGAACGCTGAACGCGCGGACCGGCGTGAGCGCGTTGTCGTCCGCCGTCCGCTTGGGCGTGACGTGGAAGACGTCGCGGCTCGGGAAGGTGCGGAAGGCGCTGCTGTCGTTGTAGAAGAGCTCGAGCGTGCCGTCGCCATTCCAGTCGGCGACGCCCGACGGCGCGTCCGTCCACGGGAGCTCGGCGATCGCTGCGAGCGTCACCTTGTCGCCGTCGCGGGTCACCGCGAAGAGCGCCGTCATCTGCTGGCCCGGGTCGCCACAGCCGCCCTGGGTGTTGGCGGAAACGGTAACGATTTCAGCGAGTCCCGAGCGTGCGACGAGGCGCGCGACGGACGGGCCCTGGACGTTGCCGTAGGTGTCCCAGCGTGCGTCGCCCGGGTTCGCGTGCGGTTGGTCCTCGGGGTTCGCGAAGAAGTGACGGTAGTCGTGCTGGCGGGCGCGCCACTCCGGCAGCGCGCGGAAGGCGCGGACGGCGTGGCGCAGGAGCGCGCGATCGACCGGCGCTGCCGTGAAGAGCTGGACCTGCGGTTGGTCCCCGATCGGGGCGGCCCAGAGGCCACTCTGGCAGTCGGCGACGGTGCCGATGATCGGCTCGAGTGCGGCGAAGAGGAAGGGCTGGCCGTCCGCGACCACGTCGGCGGCGGTGTGGGTCGGGACGATCGGCTTGTCGTCCTCGCCGAAATCCTCGCCCGTCATGTGGACGAGCTGGCTCTCGAGGGCGAGGCCCGTGACGCGCGCGACGCAGCGCTCGCCGTGGGCATCGAAGATGCGGACGGTGCGGCCGATGAGGGCGCGCTGGGCCGCGGGGACGGCGTCGACGCGAAGCGCCGAGCGGGCCACGAAGAGTCCACCGGGCTCGGTTCGCGCCGGACGCGTCGTGAGCTCGGCGCCTTGCCCGAGCCCGATCCGCTCGAAGTCGATGCCGGCGGGGTTTGCGGCGCGCAGGGCGGCGGAGTCGATCGCGTCGCGTGCGCGGGTGGCAAGGACGATGCGGCCGTCGTGCATGAGCCATGGTGCGCCCGCCAGCGCCTGGAGCGGCGCGGCCAGCGGCGCGAGGCCGTCGCCGACGTGGCCGAGCTCGCCGCTGGCGAGGGCGATCGCGAGGTCGGGATACGCGGCGAGGATCGGCATGAAGTGCGCGAGACCTTGCGCGATGCGCTCGCGCGGGCTGAACGTGACCGAGACGACCGGCGCGGCCGGGCCGGTGTCGTGGCTCGGGAGCGCGCGGGGCGAGCTCATGTTCGGGACGAAGACGGCGTAGGGGGTGGCGAGTGCGTGGGCCTCGGGCAGGCTGGTGTCGGCGTCACCCGCGGCGGTGTCCGCGGTCGTCTCCGCGGGCGTGTCGCAGCCGTTCGCGCCGAGAAGGACGAGCGGCACAGCGGGGACGGCGAGGCCGCGGATGAGGTATTTGAGGAAGCGTCGCATGGATCGGTTCTCCTTCGGACGGGTCCACGGCGCGAGGGCGCGTGGCGTGTCCGCGAGGGCCTGCAGAGCAACGCGTGTGCCACGCCCCGTGGCCCATGGATGCTGGCCGCGCGCGGTGGACCTGACGCCGGCGTGTGTGTGCGGGCGTGGCCCGCCGGACACATCACTTGCGCGCGAGTCCCTCAGAGCGTCTGCCGCGACGACTCCCACCACGCGATCGTCTCGCGCAACCCCGCCTCGAACGGGACCTCGGCCCGGAAGCCGAAGCGCTCGAAGGCGCGCGTCGTGTCGAGGGCGCGGCGTGGCTGGCCGTTCGGTTGGCTCGGATCCCAGACGAGCTTTCCGTCGAAGCAGGTCAGCCGGCGGATCAGCTCGGCCAGATCGCGGATGGTGATCTCGGCGCCCGTCCCGAGATTCACGGGGTCGGCGCCGTCATACGCGCACGTCGCCAGGGCGATGCCGCGGGCGGCGTCGCGGGCATGCAGGAACTCGCGTGACGGGCTGCCGTCGCCCCAGACTTCGACGGCCTCCACACCCGCCTCGCGCGCGTCGACCATCTTGCGGATGAGCGCCGGGATGACGTGCGAGCTCTGCGGGTCGAAGTCGTCGCGCGGCCCGTAGAGGTTGACCGGCAAGAGGTAGACGGCGTTCAGGCCGTACTCCTGACGGTAGGCCTGGCCCATCGTGAGGAGAGCTTTTTTCGCGATGCCGTAGGGCGCGTTGGTTTCCTCGGGAAAGCCGTTCCAGAGGTCGTCCTCGCGGAAGGGAACCGGCGTGAACTTGGGGTAGGCGCAGATCGTCCCGACCGTGACGATCTTTTGTACACCAACGATTCGGGCGGCCTCGATGAGCTCGACGCCCATCACCAGGTTCTCGTAGAAGAAGAGGCCCGGATGCGCGCGGTTGGCGCCGATCCCGCCGACGACCGCGGCGAGGTGGACGATGATGTCGGGGCGCTCTGCGGCGAGGTAGTCGCGCACCTGGGCGCGCTCGCGAAGGTCGAGTTCGGTGTGGCGCGGCGTCAGGAGGTCGCTTGCGCCGCGTGCGCGGAGCGCTTCCAGGACGTGGCCGCCGAGGAAGCCGTGGCCCCCGGTGACGAGGATGCGTCGCCCCTCGAGCCCGGTCGGTGGCGACGCGCGGTCCTCAATCTCCACGGGCACGCACCTCGCGCCGCGCTTCGAGAAGATCCGCTTCGACCATGAGCGCGGCCAACTCGGCGACCGTGGTCTTGGCCTCCCAGCCGAGCTCCTTCTTGGCCTTGGTTGCATCTCCGGCGCAGCAGCAATACCGACCACAGCCAGCGAAGCCAG
>SXIE01000351.1 GCA_005772945.1 Pseudomonadota bacterium | reverse complement strand
GCCGACCGCGCCGACCCCGCAGGGCCGATCCCGGGCCTCTACACGCCCGGTGCGGGCGCGGCAAACGCCCGCGCGTCGCTCGGCGAGGCCGCCGACAAGGACGCCGCCGCCTGCGCCGCGCCCGCCAAGGCCGGCGCCAAGGGCGACTTCTCGGCGGCCTACGAGCAGCTGAGGGTCGAGACGACGGCCAAGATTGGTAGCAAGACAGACGCGCGCGCCGTCGAGGTGACCGCCAAACTCACCGGCGAGCACCAGGCCGCGAAGGACGCGTTCGACCGCGCGCAGGGCGCGTCCGAAGGCCCGAGCGGCGACGCCAAGAAGAAGCAAAAGAAGGCCCCCAAAGACCCGGGTCCGCTCGACGCGTTCATCCGAGCGCGCTGGTTCGACTCCTACTGGCATTTCAAGTGCCTCGACTTCGCCGCCGCGCTCGTGAAAGCGGGCGGTACCAAGGGTGCCAAGGGCGAGAAGACGGTCGCCCTGCGAACCATGGTCTCACGCGCGACGGCCGCGGCCGACAAGGGCGACGACGCCATCGGGACGATGCCGGGCCGCAGCACGGCCCACGCCGGCAAGACCATGCAACAGCTGGCGGACGCCGAGGCCGCGAGCCCCACGATGGCCCCGGGCGCCGCCGTGCACGTCAAGCTGCACTGGGAGCGGCTCGCGCCCTACGACCCCGAATCCGACTTCCATCATTGGATCGTCTACGACGGCGGCGAGCGTTTCACGGACTCGTTCAGCCGCCACAAGCCGGCGTCCGCGTTCGACCCGTTCCTGCAGCGCTTCGTGAAGAACCACTTCGGCGAAGGCAAGTTCAACGGGCACCGCAAGGAGACGTTGCCCGATGGGGTCACCCCGCGCTTTGCCGACAAGCTCGGCGCCAAGCATCCCAAGGCAGGCCTCCAGCCCTTGGTCTCGGCGGTGTACGACCCGAAGGCGGCCGCGTCCGCCAAGGGCTGACTGGCGGTTGTGGGGGTGTGTGATTAGGCCCGAGCATCGTAGACGCGGCCTCGTGCAAGGCCTAGGGTCGGAGTTTGGGCGTCGATCCGGCGCGCGATCTTCGGGGGCATGATTTGAAGTTCGCGTGGGCGGGTTTTCTGATTGGGTGCGTGAGCGCGGTGCCGACGGCGCTGAGCGGATGCGGCGGCGCGGGGACCTCGACGCGCGCAAGCGCTGGGACGCCCGAGGCGCGCGCAAGCGCTGCGGCGCGCGACGCCACACCCGACGCGGTCTGCGCGGCGATCGCGGCGAAGGCGCGGGGGATCGAGGACCGGGTCCAAGCGGCGCTGAACGCCCTGCCCGAGGGCGCGGCGGTTCCCGGCTGGCTCACGAGCGCGGACGTGGCGCTGCCGGGGTGCGTCGGCGACGCGACGCGCGCGAAGGGAACCTGGGCGATCGCGCTGGACGAGGCTGGCATCAACGCCGAGAGCGCGACCGGCGAGACAGAGGACGGGGTGGTGCTCGACGCCAACGCCCGCATTGTGTGGATCGCGGCGAACGGCAGCGAGCGGAGCGTCGCGCGTCCGTTCAGCACCGGCTTCCACTTCGAGCGGCTGGCGTTCGTGCAGGCGCACGACTTCGATCGCGACGGCCAGTCCGAGCTGGTCGTCTCGGTGACCTCGGGTCAGCCCGACCACGCGACGCACTGGTACGAGTTCTTTCGCGTCACCGCCAGCGGCGTCGTCACGCTGTGGAGCGAGCACCGACCGCCGATCACCGGGCTCGAGGACATCGACGGCGACGGCGTGCTCGACCTGCTCCACGACAGCACCTTCGAAGCCACGCAGGGCATGAACACGTGGGCCGCTTTTCCGGGCGTGACGCACCTGGCGACGGACGGGAGGCTCGAGTCGGCCGACGCGGCCGCGAGGGCGTATTACCTGCGCAAGTGCCCGACGCGCGTCGCGGTCGCCGACATCAAGCCTGGCGAGCCGGAGGCCACCCTCGAAAAGGCCACCTGCGCGTGGCTCTGGGGCGCGCAGAACCGAGCGATCAAGGCGCAGGTCCACGCGGCGCTGCGGGCCCCCGGAACGCCGGAGGACGAGGTCATGGAGATCACCGGGCCGTGGGCGGAACCGACGGCGAAACCGCCGCTCCTTCTAATGTAGAGCTCAAGGCGAGGAGATCACGATGAAGACCAGGCATGCGCTGTTCGCGTCCGTTCTGACATCCGGGCTGGTCGCTTCGGCCGCGGCGCATGCTGTCATGGGAGGGGCGGGCCTTGGCGCGGATGGGCGGAGCGTCGAGCTCTCCGAGTCGCCTATCTCGCGCCAGGTGCGGCAGCTCGTCGCGGACGCCCTGGTCATCCCGCTGAGCGAGGTGACGCCGCTGTCCAGCCTCGCGTCGGACCTCGGCGCGGACTCGATCGACTGCGTCGAGCTCGTGATGAAGGTCGAGCAGACCTTCGGGATCGATATCTCGGAGGACGCGGCGGAGAAGGTGATCGTCGTGGCCGACCTGATCCGGCTCGCCGAGACGCTGCCCCGCAAGATGTAGCCGTCGGCACGGATCCATCCGACATCCGATCCGACATCCGATCAGTACACGCGAAACGAGATGTCGAAGTGGAGCCCGATCGTGAGGCCCAGCGAGACGTAGGTTTCGGCGCCCAAACCCGCGTAGGCGACGTCATGCGCGAGCGCGCTCTGCAGGCCGATGAACGTGCCCTCTGGGTGGCCGTCGACCATGAACGCGACGCCGAGCGCGAGCTCGCCCGAGACGCCGAACCAGGGATCGGGGTCGCGGTCCTTGGCGAGGTGGCCGAGGGCGACCGGCGCGAGTCCGACGAAGCCGTAGACGAGCACCGGATCGCCGCCGTAGGCCGCGCCGATCAAGCCCGCGCTGTGCAGGCGCCAGCCGAAGTCGCCGGCGTCCAGGGCGAGCTCGCTCCCGAAGATCGGGCGGAGCGCATACGGGCGCGCGAGGTCCGAGACGTCGGTCCACGCCGTGGCGCGAACGCCGCCGCCGGCACCGTTGCCGGTCGGCCCAGCGCTCGTGAAGCCGGCCGTCGTCGAGAGCGTACAGGCGCCGAGCGTGACGGCCGCGAGGGCCGCGAGGGCCGCAAGCACCGCGACGACCACACGCGGGAGCGCCCTCACCACCAATGCACCTCGTCGAGCTCGACCGCCTTGGCCTTGGCCGCTTCCCACGGCTGCGCCGGCAGGTACTTCCAGCCCGAGTCGGCGAACATGCAGACGATCACGCCGCCCGCCGGCAGTTTGGTCGCCTCCTTGAGCGCGATGTGCAGCGTCGCGCCGGCGCTCACGCCGACGATGAGCCCCTCGCGCTCGGCGATGAGCTTCGCGGCGTTGATGGCGTCGGCGGCCGTGACGATCCAGCGCCCGTTGAGCGCCGAGAGGTCGATGAGCGGCGGGATGAACGCGTCCTCGATGCGTCGGAGGCCCTGCAGGCACTCGCCCAGCTGCGGCTCGAGCCCGACGATGCGCGCGTCCGGAAACGTCTCGCGAATGCGCGTGCCGCACCCCATGATCGTCCCGCCGGTCCCCATGCCGGCGACAAACACGTCGATTTTTTCCCCTCCCGCGAGCACCGCCTCGACGATCTCGCGCCCGGTCGTGCGGTAGTGGGTGTCGATGTTGAGCGGGTTCGAGAATTGTTGCACCGCGAAGCAATTGTCCGGATCGGCCGAGGCGATGGCGCGCGCCCGCTCGATGGCCCCGCGCGTCCCCGACTCGGGCGGGCACCACTCGAAGGTGGCCCCGAGGGTGGTCAGGATCTGCGGCACGCTCGGCACGACCCCGTGCGGCAGGACGATGCGCACGCCGTAGCCGCGCTGCTTGGCCACCAGCGTCAACGCGATCGCCGTGTTGCCCGTCGACGCCTCGACCAGCGTCATCCCCGGCCGCAGCTGCCCGTTCGCCTCGGCCTCCTCGACCAGGCGCTGCGCGATGCGGTCCTTGATCGACCCGGTCGGGTTGTGCCCCTCGAGCTTGGCCAGGATGCGCACGCCCGGCGCCGTCGTCACGTGCCTGAGCCAGAGCAGCGGCGTGTCCCCGATCATATCGAGCGCGGGCCGCACCGGAAGAACGTTCGTCCTCGACATCAGGTCACCTCGACAGCCGCCCTGATATCGCCCACAATCCGCCGCCATGCCAGCCCCGAACGCCCCGCCGCCCTCGCCGCCCTCGCCGCCCTCGCGCATCGATCCCCGCGACGCCGCGCTCGGCCGCGCCACCTTCGAGCACCTCGAGGCCGCCGTCGCCATCGACAGCGCGAGCGACGAGACCTCGGCGACCATCCCGTCGAGCCCCGGCCAACGCCTCCTCGCTACCTGGGTCGGCGAGCGCCTGCGCGGGTATGGCGCGCTCGTGCGCGAGGACGCCCACGCCAACGTCATCGGCTTCTTGCCCGGCCGCGCCGGCGGCGAGGCGGCCCCACCGATCGCGCTCATGGTCCACCTCGACACGGCCCGCGGCACGGCCGCCCTGCCGCGCCTCTTCGTCACGCCCGCCTGGGACGGCAGCGCCATCGCGTTCACCGCAAACGCGAGCATCCGCGTCGACGTCGCGACCTACCCGCAGCTCGCGCCCTACGTCGGCCACACGATCGTCCACGGCACGGGCGACGCCCCGTTCGGGCTCGACGACAAGCTCGGCCTCGCCCACCTTCTGACCCTCGCAAAAACCCTCGCCGAGCGGCCTGAATGGCCGTCCCCGCCGCTCTACCTGGTCGGCCGTCCCGACGAGGAGATCGGCCGCATGGAGGCGGTCGACGCGCTGGCCGAGGAGTTCAAAGCCGCCGGTAAGGTCGCGAGCTTTGAAAACGCGGTTTCAAACAACGATGTTGCCCAACAGATTTCCAACATCCGGGCCTACATCGACAAAGG
>SXIE01000350.1 GCA_005772945.1 Pseudomonadota bacterium | reverse complement strand
GCGCTCGATCAGCTCCATCACGCGGCGCTTCCGCTCGGCCTTGCCGACGTCCTTACGAAGCAGCAGCGGGAACTCGACGTTCTGCACGACGTCGAGCACCGGGATGAGGTTGAACGACTGGAAGATGAACCCCAGCGTCACGAGCCGCAGGTTGGTGCGCTCGCGCTCGGACAGCCTGCCGGTGTCGTGCCCCCGCACCAGCACGCGCCCGCGCGTCGCCACGTCCACGCAGCCGATGAGGTTCAACACCGTCGTCTTGCCGCTACCCGACGGCCCCGCCAGCACCGTGAACTCGCCGCGCCCTATCGTGAGTTCGACGCCCCGCAACGCGTGCACGGTCGTGCGCCCGAGCGGGTAGTCCTTCTCGACCCCTTCCAGCACGACCACCGGCGCCCCGCGCGCGCCCTCCTCGGATGTCTGCATGCTTAGTCGTCCCGACTGCTGAGAAACGGACGATCGGCGCCCGACGCCGCCCCAGCCGTCGGCCGCCCACCCCGGGCCCGAGACTGGGTAGTCACCTCGCGCCCTCAGGCAACACGCCGCGCTAGGAAGCTCTCCACGGCCCGATTCAACGCGTCCGGATACTCGATCGGCAGGTAGTGCGAGCCGCCCTCGATCACCTGCAGCTCGGCTCCCGGAATCCGCGCCGCCATCGCTTGACCCACCCGGACCGGCGTCATCGCGTCGCGCGTCCCCGCCACGACCAGCACCGGCTTGCGCAACCCGGCCAAGAACGGCGTCATGTCGTGGCGCCCCAAGTCCGCCAGCGTCGCGTTGTACACGTGGAAATCGAGCCCCATGTAGTCGCGCACGATCTCGGCCGCCAAACCCTCGTCGAGCGTCGGCGCCACCATGCCCGACAGCTTCGCCAGCCTGAACGCCGCGGACGACGCCAGGGCCCGCGCCATGAGCGGCCCGCAGCGCTCGACCACGCGCCGGAACGTATCCATCATCGGCGGGATCATCGTCTGCCCCGCGGCCCCCAATACGGTCGACGCCATCGTCCGCCCGGGCGCGCCGCAGATCTGCACGAGCCCGGCCACGCGCTCGGGCACACGGTGCGCGATCTCGAAGCCGAGCTGCACGCCCATCGACCACCCGACCAACACGGCCTTCTCGATCCCGAGCGCGTCCATCACCGCGACCGCGTCGCTCGCCTGCGTCTCGACGGTGATCGGGATGTCGCCCCGCCTGAACGCCGCCCGTGTCTCGGGCTCAAAGCGCGACGCGAAGAGCCCACGATAGTCCCACGTCGCGATCGCGTGACGCGGCGCGAAGTGCGCGATCAGGTGCCGCCACGTCGCGATGTGCCCGCCGAGCCCATTCACCAGAAAGAGCGGCGGCCCGGCCTCACCCCGCTCGGGCCTACGCACGAACGCCGCGAGCGGGAACCCTTCGGACGCGTTCACGCGCTCCTTACGAAAACCCTCGAGCATGGCTAGGACCTCATCACCCCGTCAGCGCGTCGTGGCACACCCATTCGCATCGGCCGCAAACTTGAGGGCCAGCGAGAGCTCGACCTCGAGGTCGTCCACGCCCGCCGGAACCTCGCCCGTAATCTGCACATCCAGCTGCGGCGTCGCGCCGAGCGTGATCGACGACAGCGCCGCCAGCCCACTCGCGTCGATGACAAACTTCGAGCTCGTCAGCGGGATCTTCTCGTCCGCCGACACCGACCCATTGAACGACAGCAGCGTCTCGAAGTTCGTCTGCCCACGCGCCGCAATCGCCACGTCGTACGACAGGACCGTCGCCCCGGCGGCCACGTCCAGCGCCCGGATGTCGATGAACGACGTCGCCAGGTCGACCCCCACACACTTGAGCGGCGCGGCCTTCTGCGCCGCCACGTACGCAGGCTCGTCGCGCAGGTCGTCGAGCTGGAAATCGGCCCCCTCGGCGACGCCCCCCTGCATCTGATCGAAGTCGACTGGCAGCGTCTCGACCACCGTCAGATCGACCACCGTCTTCCCGTCGTCGCCACACGCCGCGGCCAGCGCACCGGCCACCAACGCGCCCCCGACGACCCAGCGCTGCCCACCAACACGTCCCGGTCGCATCATGGCCTCCAAACCTCTGCCCCTCGCACCACCGACACCGGCCCCGCGCCGCCACTCGGCAACGCCAGTCCGCCCGCGATGAGGTGCGCCCCCGCGAGCGGGCCACTGCCGAGCCGCACCGCGACCGCCCCAAAGCGCGCCGTCGTCAGCGTCGCCCCCGCGTCATCGAAGCTCGGCGCCGCACCGCGATTCGCCAGCCGCAGCGACGTCATCCCGGCCGCCTGCCCGTCCAGCCCACCCGCGTAGAGCTGGCAGTTGTCACTCTCGAACGCCGCCAGCCACCCCACGTCCCCGGTCCCCGTCAGCGCCGACACGGCGACGGTCGCGCCGTCCACCTGCAGCGCGATCGGCGCGAACGGCAACGGACGCCACGGCTCGGTGCTGCCCCCGACGACCAAGAGGCCGCACATCGCCGGATCGAAGATCCGCGCCGGCCCGCCCTGGGTCGCCGCCGCCGTCGCCGTGCCCAGATCCAGATCCACGACCTCGACGAGCGCCCCCGTCACGGCCCCCCCGACCAGCGCGATCCTTCGGCAGCTCGCGTCGAGGCACGCCGGCGCCGCCGCATAGCGCTTGGCCGCCAAGGTCGGACCCGCCGTGCACGTCGCCGCCAGGTCCGCCCCGACCGTGCACACCTCGGTCGCATTGGTCGGCACCAGCTTGGCGCCCTCGACGACCAGCCCGCCGGCGACAAAGAACCCGCCATCTCCGAGCGCGACCACCGTCGGCTTCGCGACCGCCTTGGTCAGCGCCGTCATCTGCGCGCGCCCGTCGCCGATATCGATGACGGTGGCCGACGCCTGCAGCACGCTCGACCAGGTCGCCGTGCCCGTGAAGCCCTCGTCATCCGGGACCCAGCGCGCCTCGTCGAAGCCCGACACGCCCCCGACCACGACGACGCGATCATCGGCGAGCCGCGCAAACCCAAACCACCCGGCCGGCGCCGCCTCGAGGCCGCCGATGTCGACGGGCGCGAAGAGCCCAGTCGCCGCGTCGAACTTCTCGAGGTAGTGCGCGGTCGGTCCCAGGCCCCCGCCCTCGCGATCGCGCAGCCCACCCACGAACAGCGCGCTCCCGTCCGGCAGGCTCGCCGCGGCCCCCAGCGCGCGCGGCTCCGACAGGTTGAGCGGGTACGGCGACGCGAGCTTGCACCAATGTGAACTCAGTTCACACGTCGCCCGCGGGTGAATCCCGCTGCAGTCCGCATCGGACTCGCACGAGGGCACGCACCAGTACTCGGGCTTGGCGACATCGTAGCAAATGTCGCGCGCGCCCGGGCAGTCGGCGTCCTCGTCACAGAAGTCGATCGCGGTCGCGACGCTCGCCGACAGGTTGAGGTTCTCGGGCAACGCGACGGCGCCGTGCTCGGGGTACACCGGGACATGGTAGTAGGGCGCCGTACCCTTCTTGATCGTCATCGCGCCGCGATAGCCGAGCTCGCTCCGCGCGCCCGCGGCGCAGGTCGCCGCGTCGAACCCCTCGTACGCCAAGGCGAGTCCGGTCCCAACCGGGATGTTCGTCAGCTCGAAGGTCGTCGACTGGCGCTGGATGCAGCCAGTGTCGAAGAGCGCCTTCCCGGACAACGCCTGGTCCGGCGGCGCCTTGAAGATCCGCAAGCGGAAGAAGTCCCCTTGCACCGCGCCGAGCGCCAGCGACACGCTTCCGACCTCACCCGCACCGACCCCCTCGGCGCCCTCGTCGCCGGCACACCCGCCCACGCTCGCAGCCACGCCCCACGCCAGCAGCGCGCGCCCGCCTCGCATCCAACGCCCCGTCATGGCCGGCCTCCCAGCGTGGCTGGGTCGCGCCAGGCACCGCCCGGATCGAGCCCGATCAGCGCCGGTCCGCGCGGGCTCGACGCCCCGTCCGACTGCGACGCCAGGACCCCGATGGCGACCGCGCCACCGACCGCAACCACGCCGATGACCGTCCACCACACCCAGCTCATTCCCCCGCTGGGCTTCACCTTCTTCGGGTCCTTGTCGGGGTCGGGCGGCGTGACCGCCACGACCTTCAGCGCGATCTCTTTGGTGACCTCGCCGCCGGCCGGCACCGTCACCTTGAAGATCTGGTCTTCGTAGCCCTTGGCGACAATGTGAACCGTGTACTCGCCCGCCTCGCGCTCGATCGTCACGTCCCCGGCGCCGACCGCCTCCTCACCGACGAAGATCGCGGCATCCCCCGGGGTCGCCCTGATCGTCAGCTTTCCGATCGTGACGGGCGTGACCTTGACGGGCACCGGCGGCTTGCCCCACACCGCCTCGATCTCGGCCCCCAGCGCCGCCGCCGCGTCCTCGCCGACCTTCGCGTCCTTGTCGCGCAGCATCTTGCCGCCCTTGCCCGCCGCGTCGACCGCGACGACCCGAACGTGGACGACCTTCGCGTCGGCCTCGACGTACACGACCTTGTCGGCCCCGAGCTTGGCCCCGATGCGTCCCAAACACGTCGCGTCGATGTCCACGCACTCGAGCTCGAGCATGAGATCGGTCAGGTCCCCCTCGGGCGGCGTCGCGAGCTTGACGCCCGGATACAGCGCGAGCTTGTCCCGCAGCGCCGCGTACAGCGCGTCGCGGTCCTTCGCCGCGAGCTTGGGCGCCTCGATGTGCAGCGGCAACACCGTCTCGTCGGCGCGCGCAGCCCTTCCCGCGCCCGCCATGACAGCCACAGCGGGCACGAGCAGCCCCAACAAAATCGAACGCAACGCCAATCTCGCCATCGCGACCTCGCGAAACGAAGCTCCGGGGCAAGCGCTTCGCGCTCATCGCGAAGGCTCGGCGCCGACGCGCCTCATGTCTCGTCGGCGTTCTGCTTAGCAAAGCTCCGCCACGAGGGCTAGCTAACTCGCGGCGTTAGGGCGCGCCGGCCATCAAAAAGTACACGTGATCGGTGCCGCCCACCCCGAAACCGTGCGCGTACCCCAGCCGCAGGTCCTGCACGAGCCCGAAGAACAGGTCGATGCGCAGGCGCAGCTCGCCGCCGACGCCGACGCGCATCGCCCCCGCGAGGTCGTTCGAGGCGGTCGCCCCGCCGACATCCGCGAACGCCGCCAGCCCGAGGTCGCCGACCGCCAACGGCAAGGTCCCCAGACCGCGCCGAATGCGCACGAGCGGCATCCGATACTCCGTCGTCCACAGACCGAACGAGGTCCCCTGGAAGGCATCGGGCGCGAACCCGCGGAGCCACGCCGACCCCGCCGACGTCTCGCGCAAAAGATCGCTCAGGAGGTCCTGACGCGGCACCCCGCCGACCGAAAACCACGTCCGCTCCCCCGGATCCCCCCCTGAAAAGCCGCCCCCGACCCGCAACGCGATCACATGGTCGTCGAGCCACGGCATCGGCACGTACGCATGTCCCGCAAACGTCAGCGCGAACGCATGTCCAACGCTCCCGAGCGCCGGATGCCGCAGCGCCACGTTCGCAAACAGCGAGAACCCGCGCATCGGCGAGATGGAGTACGCGTACCCCTCGGTGTCATCGACGCCAACGAACACGTTGAGCGACGTGTCCACACCCTCGCGCGGCACGAACGCGGTCGTCTCCTCCGGCGTATGTTCCATACGCCCGACCGCGTATCCGCGCGCGAGCTCCACGTGGTACCCGAGCCCCCACTGCAGCGACGCGAACACGTCCGGGCGCGGCAGGCCCAACGTCACCGCGCCGTAGACTATCTCCTCGCGGTAGGGCTCGGACACGTCACCGACGTAGGAGTTGCGCAGCCACGTGTAGCGCCCGACATCGAACGTCAGATCGGGAAAGTTGGTGTGCAAAGCAAGTTCACCCCAAGCCGACCAGTGGCCGGTCTCAGGGGTCACGTCGACGCCCACGGCGACCCCGAACCGGCCCGTCGCGTCGAACGTCGCAAAGCTCAGCCCGACCAGCGACAACCCCGTCGAGTCGATCTGCAGCGTCGGGACCCACGTGCGCGGGATGAGCGTCGGCAGCGGCTGGTACGGATGCCGCGTGGCCGCGACCACGACGGGCCGCTCGACCGCACGCAGGGGCCGCCCGTCGGTCACCGAGACCTCGGGGGCCGTCGCCGGCTCGAACGGCAGGGCATGCAGGCGGTAGCCGCCGGCCGTCCAGCGCAGGTAGACGAGCACGCGCCCGTCCGACACGATCGCCGGCTCGAACGCGCCGGTCAGCACGTTCGTCACCTTGTGGGTCGCGCCGGTCGCGAGCTCGCGCGCGTAGACGTTGTACACCCCGTCGGCATCCGACGCGTACACGAGCCAACGCTGATCGGGCGAGAGGATCGGGTCGATCTCCTGCGCCGCACCGAGCGTCAGCCGCTCGAATCGCGGCGTCGCCGTCGTGAGATCCACCCGCCACAGGTCGCGATTGCCGCGCACGTGCAGCGACACGAAGAGCGCGCGCCCGTCCGCGCTGGCCACCGGGCGATCGAAGCGAGGCCACGCCCCCGCGCCTGCCAAGTCCGGGGGCAACGCGATGTGTCGGCGCAGCGCGCCGCTGGCGGCGTCCACGGCGTCGAGCCAACTCTCACCCCACGCCCCGCGCGTACACCAATAGACGCCGTCGTCCGCGGCCGCAGTCGCATCGCGCGCGCGCCAGCTTCCGGGCACGAAACGCGGCTCGCGCCGGTCGCGCCCGGGCGCGAGGCGAACCTCGGCCAGAGTCCCATAGAAGTTGACGGCGCGTTGATAGCGCCCGGTCGAATAGACGAGGCGCAGTCCATCGCGCGACACGGCCAAACCCGAGCAGCCCCCCTTGCAGTCGACGATCGGAACGGGCGGATCGGTCGGCTCGAACGCGCGAACCCTTGCGCCCGCCTGCAACTCTTCCGCGACCGGCGCCCGCGCAACCGCGATCTGCGTGGGCCCGTGGCCATTACTTTGTACCCATACGATCTGGCGCCCGTCGGGCGTCGCGCGCACCGCATCCAGCGATTCCACGAGCGGCGTGATCGGAATCCCCTCGCGCAGCCCCTCCGCCCGAACCCGGTCCGCGACCCCGAGCGCACGCGCCTTGGCCTCCTCGAGAACCAACCCATACCAGTCGAAGAACGTCTTGCCGGTCGTCTGGCGTGCGAGCGCATTGAGCGCATACGGCAGCGGCCGCGTCGCATACACCCGCGCGAACGCCTTCAGCGACTGGTCGCCCGCGACGCGCGCGAGGGTCGCGAAGAGGTAGCCGCCATAGAGGTACCAGGCGGTCCCGTGCGGAGGCTCGAGGCGGTCGCCCGTCAGCTCATCGAGGCGCGGCGGCGTCCCTTCGAGCATGGTAGCGCGCAGGTACATCTCCATGAGCGACGACCCGACCCGCCCGCCGCCAGCCCGCGTGCTCTCGACCCACACCGCGATCCCTTCGGTCACCCAGCGCGGCAGGGCATTGTTCGGCTTCCACGCCCGCCCGAACACGCGGTTCACCCACGCCGGGATCCCGTACGCCTGGTCGAGATGCGCGATGTGCGCGTACTCGTGGAAAACGAGAAGTCGCAGCCAGTTGGCGTAGTCCCCGAGCTCCGTATCGGGCGGCGGGGCCGCGTCGAACAACGTGATGAGAGGCGCCGGCAACGTGCCCGCGAACCCGTTCGCGTCGTCGTTCTCGTCGACGACGACGATGTGCGTGCGCTCGGGCGGGTACCATCCGAGCAGCTCGCCGACGACGGCACGGGCCTCCTCCGCATACGCCCCGACCTCGCGAGCGAAGCGCTCGCCGCCGTCATAGGTGTGAACCGCAAAATGCGCGGTCGCGAGCGTGAACCAGCGGCGCGCGGGATCGGACCCGGCGTGCGCGTCGCGACTGCCGCTCGCCACGAGCAGAGACAGCAACGCGGCCAGGCTGCGCCAGCGGACACCCATGCCGCGACCCTACAGGGCTCGCAGCCCCGTGCCTAGCCGTCCGAAGCGCCGTTACTGGCCGAGCTTCCAAGCCGCTTGCACGACCCGCTGCACGCCCCCGCGCCCGCCCGCGCCGACGATCGACGACACGACCCCGCGCTTGCGGAACGTCGCGACGTCGAAACCGTGCTGGCTCGTGAACTGCGGCGCCTCGT
Organism: Pseudomonadota bacterium; assembly: GCA_005772945.1. The sequence continues at coordinate 2,226 of SXIE01000350.1, read as the reverse complement.
CGCTCGCGCCGACCACGGTGCCGGGATCCGCCACCTGCACGACGGTCAGCCGATCGCCGTCCAGCTCGTAATTGAGGAGCACCGCGTCGCGCCCGTCGACCCGCGTGAGGCGCGCACCGACCAAGGCGACGCGGCTGTCCTCGGCCAGCGAGAAGTCGACCTGGAACGGCACGTTCGCTTCGAGGAATTGCCGAATATGTCCGTGCGACCCGCGCACTTCCATGGGCAAGTCTTCCTGATGCGTTTCCACGGCTTCGCGCGCGACGCGCTCCGGCGCCGCGTCGTTGCCAGGCCCGCCACCGCCGCGCGCGACCAACGCCAGCGGCGTCCCAATCAGCACCGCCGCGGCCGCGAGCCAAATCCATGGCGGGACCGCGCGCCGCCGACTTTCAGCGTCGCGTTCGCTCGCGACCGGTATCGGCTCGTCCGCGAGCGCCTTGCGGATCCGCGCCTCGAGGCCCGGCGGCGCAGACACGGCGGGCAACCGCTCCTTGACGTTCGCCAGGAACACGCGCTCGCGCTCGACCTTGCGTCGGCAGATCGCGCAACCCCTGACGTGCCCCTCGAAGTCGAGTCGCTCCGGCTCGGCGAACTCGCCATCGAGGTAGACGTAGATCCCCTTCTGAATGTCGTCGCAGTTCATCGGCATCCGCCCTGCGCCTGGCCCGTACCGCGCGCACCTTCAACTGGGCCAGAGCGACGCGAAGACCGCGAACCCGCGGTCCTCGCACTGCGTTCAGTCCATGCCCGCGGCCTTGCGGCGCTCGCGATAGACGTTGAGCGAGACGGCTCCCTGGCTGTCCACGGCATCATCGCGCTTGATGACTCCGAGCTCCAACGCATACTCGAACAGCATCTCCTGAAGTCGCTTCCGACCCCGAAACAGGCGCGACATCACCGTGCCAACGGGGCACTCCATGATGTCGGCGATCTCCTTATAAGAGAAGTCGTGCAGGTCCGCGAGAATGACCGGGATTCGGAAGTTCTCGGGCAAGCTCTCGACGGCCTGCTTCACGTGCTCGGGAAAGAGCTTGCCGAGATAGTCCATCTCGGGCGTCTCGTAGAACCCGACCGTCTCGGCGAGCATTCCACTCGAGACCTCGCGCTCGCTCGCGTCGATGGACTCGTGGAGGTGTTGTTTCTTGCGGTTCCGGTTGATGAACGTGTTGGTCAGGATACGAAAGAGCCACGCCTTGCAGTTCGTGCCCTGCTCGTAGCGGTGCCAAAAGCGAAACGCCTTCAGCATGGTCTCTTGGACGAGGTCCTCGGCGCCCGCCGGCTCGCGCGTCATGTAGAGCGCGGCCGAATACAGCACATGGCTATGAGGGAGCGCCTCGCGCTCGAAAGCCCGCCTGGTCTCTTCGTCCTTCTTCCGGCCGAAACCCACGTCGTTCCCTCCCTCGTCACCGCCATCGTCCAGGTCGCCGGCGCCGGCACGCGGCGACGGCTGGGCGGCAGGAACCCCAGCTGTCGAGCCCATATTCCCGGTATCGAGCAGTTCCTGATCGAGCATTGGTCCCTCCCTCGTCGCCGGCGTACCGCACGCCGTCATGCACTCAAGACGGCGCATGGGGGCGATAAGTTTCCGCCCTGGGAATAGGGACAAACAAGACACAACCGATTGATATCAAAAGATAAAACGAGCGATCGCGGGGCTGCCTGACAGACGTTTTACACGGGCCTCACCGTTGCGCGACACCGTGTAAGGCGGACGTCAGGACGCGCGGTCAGCCTGCGTCGGGCGAGACATACGACAGGCCGATCGCCTCGGCCACTGCCGGGTGCGTGCAGTGCCCGCCCATCGTGTTGACGCCCAGGCGGAGCCCGCGATCCTGGGCGATCGCCTTCTGGACCCCGAGGTCGGCGAGCATGAGCGCGTAGCTCGTGGTCGCGTTCGTGAGCGCGTAGGTGCTCGTGCGCGCGACCGCGCCTGGCATGTTCGCAACGCAGTAGTGGAGGACGTCGCCAACCAGGTAGGTCGGGTTCTCGTGGGTCGTCGCGCGGCAGGTCTCGATGCAGCCGCCCTGATCGACCGACACGTCGACGATGACGGCGCCCGCCTTCATGCGGCGCACGAGCGCCTCGGAGACGAGCTTCGGCGCGCGGGCGCCGGTCACGAGCACGCCGCCGACGAGGAGATCCGCCTGCAACACCGTGTGTTCGATCGTCTCCGGGTTCGAGTGCAGCGTCGTGGCGCGACCGAGGAAGACGTCGTCGAGGTAGGTC
>SXIE01000349.1 GCA_005772945.1 Pseudomonadota bacterium | reverse complement strand
GGCGGAAACATCCCCTCGAGCGCCATGGGGGCGCTCGATCCGACGATCCACTCCGTCCCGATCGGCAAGGCCACGTTGTCGCCGGCCCCAACCGTATGAGCAAAGTAGGCCAGGGCCTTTGGCCCACACACGGCGTTGTCCGCGATGGTCGCCCCCAGGGGCTCCTTCGCGCCTTCGATCGGCACATCGCTCGAACCATCGTGGAGCTGGATCCAGCGCACGGGGTGCTGGGTCCAACTCTGGAACACGTTCCGGCGCGCGATCGCCGCCGGCGCCTGCAACGAGAGACACATCGGCGCACCCTCGGGCACCGTCCCGTCACGCATCTCCGGGTGGATCCCCGCGAAGAGGTTCTCCTCGATCGTCACGCGCGGCTGGCGCAAGAGGGTCACGCCCAGCCCGGCGTCCAGCATCACGTTCTTCGACACGACGATGTTCCCCAGCGGCGCCTCCTTTGCCGGCGCGTGAATGACGACCGCCTCGCCGTGCGACCCACTTCCGCCGCACGGCACGGACCCCGCAACGCCGCCCAGCGCAACCTCGGCCGTCCGCCTGAACCCCCACATCCGGTTCCCCTCGATGAGGATCGGCAGCGTCGGATCAGGCGATCCCGACTTGATGTCGATCGCGTTCTCGGCCAGGGCGGTCGGTCGGAACCTGGGGTACACCGTCGTCGCGAGGCCCGTGTCCTGGGTCGCCGCCGTGAGGTAGATGTCGTTGAACGCGATGCGGGCGGTCCGGTAGTCGGGCGGAGGCGCGACACACATCTTGTCTGCGTTCGAGAAAGGCGTTCCGTCGGACGCCACGCAGTCGGGCGCGTAGAGGTGGATACCGTCGCCGGGGATGTCGTAGATCTCGTTGCCCAGGATCCGCACGCCCTCGACGGCAAAGGGCCCGACGTTCGTCGCGTCGTGAGTCTCGCGTCCCACCGCGATCCCGACGAGGTCCGTGGCGAGCTGCGGCACGGACGACCGAAGCACCGATCGTACGACGCGCACGCCGTGACTGCCGTAATCCACCGAGATCATGTGCGCCATTCCCTTCTCGACCGTGAGGCGATCGAGCGTCACATCGCCTGCGCCGTCCTCCACCTCGATGCGCGCGTAGGCCGCGAGGACCTGCGACGAGAAAAGCTTGCACGCGCCTGCACGGATGGTCGGCGGAAACGGCGTCGTCACGACCACCGGCGCGGCGGCGAGCTGCGCCTCTTCCGCCAGCCCGTTCACCTGGAGATCGCGAACCCACCAGTGGCTGCTGGTGACCTGCAGGTGATGAACCACGGGCTGCTGGGTGCCGCCCCAGGCGCTTCGTACCAAGGCGTTACGGAGCACGCAGGGCGCCGACGCCGTGCAATCCGTGCGCGAGAGCGCCAGCGTGGTGGTCGTGGCGCGATCGGCCAGGAGCGACGGCGGCACGCAGATGACGCGCGGGCACTTTCCTTGGCACTCTCCGCGGACCCAATTCGCCAGCTCGGCGACCGATCCGGGCGTGCCCGCATCGGCCGCGTGACACCCATTGGCGAACGTATCGAGGCGCGCGTCGAGCGCGGCGAGCTCGGGGTCGACGTGCGCCGCCGAGAGCGCACTTAGGCTCCAGACGGGCACGGGCGGGGCCGACGCCGCCTGACCCGCGACGGTCTCGCGTTCGTCGCTACACCCCGCGCTCGATACGAGCCCCACGCAGATTCCAGTGAACGTCATCACGCATCGCGAACGCATCATGGCCTCTCGAACGCCGATTGCCCCCAAGCAAAACGGGGCCACCGTGGCCCCGTCTTTCCCAATCGCCTTGTCGCACCGGCCCGCCGGTCAGGGCGCGCGCAGCTGAATCTTGCCCGCGGCGGCCGAGCAAGCGTCGCGCACCGGGAAGACCTTGACGCCGTAGATGCGCCCGTCGTTGCCCTGCTTCTCCTGCACCTCGCTGTAGGTGTCGCTCGTGGCGAGGATCTGGACCTTCTTGAGCACGGACACGTCGCCGGTCTCGCCGAGGTTGACGCACGCCCGCACCCGATTCCCCGCGCCCTGCGCCGTGAGCAACCCCAGGCCCACTGCCGCCCCCTCTTTGTGGCACTTGGCGTCCGTGAAGTAGAAGAGCATGCGGGCCCGCGCGTCCTCGCTGGCGCCCGGGAGCGCTTTGGCGAGCGTCGCGCACTGGTCGAAGTGCTTGCCGGTCGAGAGCCAGTTCGCGATGTGGTTGGCGGCGTAGTCCGCGTTCTTGATGTCGAGGAAGCTCGGTCCGCGATTCGCGGCCGCGTACGTCGCGAAGCCAGCCACCAGCGGGACCCCCTCCTTCTCGAGCTTCTCGAGGATGATGGCGCCGTCGCCGTTCTCGCCGAAGTCGCCGACGTGCGCGATCTGCTCGAAGATGGCCTCGTAGTTCTCGCACTTGGCCATGCGCTTGCCCCAGGTGACCCAGAAGCCGTAGCCGCGCTCGGTGTCCAGCGGCCGCGCCTTCGCGTAGCGCGCGGCGACGGTCGCGCAGTTCCCGTCGTCCTTGTTGCCTTCGATCGCCGCGGCCTCACGGCACGCGCTTCGTCGCGCGGCGCGGTTGGACTGGATGGCGTTCTTCTCGGACTGCGCCGCCCCCATGGGCACCGAGCTCTCGTTGGGATCGCCCAGCGATTCGTCGGCGCAGTGCTTCTTGAGCGCTGCGAGATCGTGGCGCTCGATGGCCGCGTTCACCTCTTTCGAACGATCGGGAAGGGGGGCGGCGAGCCCAGCAAAGATCTCAGCGCAGCCGGTGGTCGAGAGCAGCACGCAGATGGCGAACGTCGTCTTCACAGTTCCTCCGATGACATTGGGATGCAGCCTCCGAGCACGAACGGGATGCTCGGAGGGCCGCGGCGGTCAGCACCGCCGTGGTTTCGTTCCCTTCACCCGCGGCGACCGCGCGCCCCGAAAGGAAATCCGACCGCCACCTGACGAATCCGCGCGCAGACAGCGCTCGACCTTGTGCCATGCGCTCCTCGCGGCCTTCTCGCCGCACGCGACCCGCGCTACATTCAGGGAATGTCACCCCTCCTGCCGTCGCTCGCATCGGCCCTCCACCTGCTGTCGTTGGCAGCCGGTGTGGCCATCCTCTTCCTTCGGCGCCAGGCGCTGCTCGCGACGCTCGATGACGCCGGGATCCGCAGGGTTCTCCGTCTCGACAACATCTCGGGAGTGGTCGCCCTCGTCTGGATGGGCAGCGGCGTCTGGCGCGCCTTCGGCGGGCTCGAGAAGGGCACCGAGTACTACACGTCGAATTGGGTCTTCTGGCTCAAGCTCGGCCTCCTCGGCGTCGCGTGGGGCTTCGAGACGAAGTGCATGCTGACCTTCATCCGCTGGCGCTCGCAGCTCGCCAAGAACCAACCCATCGACGTCACGGTCGCCCCGAGCTTGGTGCGCCGCCACTACCCCGAGATCGCGATGATCGGGATCCTGACCATCGTCGCAGCATTCATGGCGCACGGCGCCGGCCAGGCGTCGACCGCCGGCATGCCGCCGTTGATCGCGCGCGGCGAGGCCGTCTACTCCGCGAGCTGCGCCCCCTGCCACGGGGTCGATGGCCGCGGCAGGAGCGGCATCCAGGCGGCCGACTTCGTCAGCGACGCGCGCCGCATGAATCGGCCGGACGACGCGCTGCTCGCCTCGATTCGCAAGGGCATCCCGGGAACCGCGATGGTCGGATTCGAGGGCCGCCTCGAGCCCGACGACCAGCGCGCCGCCCTCGCCTACATCCGCTTCAAGTACGCCGCGCCCGCACCCGCCAGCCGCTGAACGTCAGAACCCGCTGCAGGTGAGCGCGCCCGTAAACGTCACCGTCGGCGTCGTCGGGTTCTCCGACAGCCTGCACACCACCGACGCCGTATCCACGGGGCCGTCGTCGCTCGGCTTCGCGACCGAGATCCGGATCTCGTCGCCGGCCTCGACGCCCCTCACGGTCATCGTGCTCTGGCTGCCGGTGTCGACGGAAGTCCCGGTGAACGGCGAGGTTCCGGTCTCGTGAAAGTGGACGTGGTCGATGCTGGACGCGTTCTTGACGGTGATCGCGAGGTCTTCGGCGACGGGGACCTCGACCTTCACGGTCGCGTTGACGGGATTCAGGTTCTTGTCGGGCGTGAGCGTGTGGAAGACGACGACGAGGAGGTCGCCGTTCGCCAGTCGCGCCTTGGCGGCGTCGCTCAGCTTGAAACTCCGCGCGTGGCTGTTCTCGGCGGTCAGCGCGCCGAGCCCGACCGCATACTGATCGATGCAGGCCTTGCGCGGGTTGTCGGTGCCGAGCACGGCGCCTTCCAGCGCCTGCACGCAGGTGGCGAACGACGCGAGCTGCGCGCCGAAGACGTACGCCCTCACGTTGGCTTGGCGGTCGGCGACGACGCTGACCTTCAGCCGCGAGACGTCGGCGAGCGCGCTCGCGCTGACCGGGATGCGCACCGCGTCGAAGGCGACCGCCGGCACAGCGATCGCGGCCGTCGCCGGCACGGTCTTGTCGCTGAGCGTCGTGCCGGTCACGCTGAAACACTCGGCCGACAGCGTGCGCGTGGTCCACGGGTTGCGACCGCGCGCGAAGAGGTCGAGGCCGGCGGCGACGACCAGGCGGTTGGCGGCGTTCACGTCCACGTCGACCGGGTTCCCGGAGAGGCGCCTGAGGAGCGCCCGCCCGGCGGCCTCGGGGCGCGTGGCGTCGCGCCGATCCGGCTTGGCGACCCACCAATCGAGGAGCCACGCGGGATCGTTCGCGAAGCGGTGCCAGCTCACTTCGTCGATGAGCAGCGACATCTGATAGGGCAGGTACCGCTCGGCGCCGACCGGCGCGAAGTCCTTCCACGCCGTGAAGCCGCGCTGCAGTGCCTCGAACGCGCAGCGGTTCGATCCGAGGCGGTCATAGGCCGCTCAGTCGGGCGCGTGCGCCGTGATGAACTGCGCGCTCCCCTCGCGCTGCCAACGAAAGTCCTGCGCGAAGAACGGGGCCATCACGAGACCGCCCGCGTCGAGGTACCGCTGGGACATCGTGTAGTAGACGTGCGACACGTGCCCGAGCTCGTGGACGAAGGTCGCCGCCTTGACCGCCTTGCCCGCCTCGTACGGTATGTTCACGCGCGGACGGCAATTTCCGCGTCCGGCGCTCGCATCGGGGCAGGCCTTCACCGAGGCGCGAAAGCCCGTTTCGGGCTTGGCGGTGTCGAAGAAGACCACGTCGAACGGGCGCGCCGCCGACGCCTCGTAGACCGAGAAGCCGGGGAAGAGCGATTCGAAGTTGTCGAGGCCGAAGAGGATCCCGCGGCGCGTGGCCTCCACGAAATCGGCCGGGATATTCGGGGCCGCTTGGATCGTGAAGTGCGCCGAGCCGTCGCGCGTGGGCTGGTACGCGGCGAGGCGCGCCTCGAGGGTCCCGCCCTGCGTCGGGTCGCGCGCGTCGTCGTCCTCGGCGGACTCCTGTTCGACCTCGACGAGCGGGTAGAGCTGGTCTAGCTCTTCCTCGGTCAGGATCACCGGCGCGTCGAGCCCGCGCAGGAGCTCGAGCTCGTCGGCGCTGACACCCGGGACCTGACCGTCGTCACCCCCGCCACAGGCCGAGAGTGCGGACGCGAGCGCAAGGGCAACCACGATGGGGAGTGGGCGGTGCATGGTTTCTCCGATGGTTTCCGGGTGCGCCGCGAACCCTAGATTGAGCCTGCGTAGCCTGTCAACGGCGACACCCGCCGCGACTCCAGTGACTGGAGTCCCACGACCAGTGACTGGAGTCCCAGCTCCAGTGACTGGAGTCGCCATGCGCGTCGGAACGGTCGGCGGGGCGACCTACGTTGCGAGGGACGCGAGCAGTGCGCGGACCGCTCGGCGTAGGGCCCGCATCGTCGCTGGAATCGATGGCTGGCCGGCGGCGCGCGTGACCGCGGGCCAGGGCTCGCCGCGAACGACGCGCGCCTCGATCAGGGTGCGCGCGGTGGGGGCGAGCGCGGCGAGAGGAGTCGGGTGGGCCGCGACGAAGTCGGCCACCGTCGTCGCCACGGACTCGAACGTGCGGGGGCCGAAGGCGTAGGCCTTCACCAGCGCATCGCGCTCGGCCGCCAGCAGCGGCGCGGCGGGCGCGAGCCCGGCCATGAGGGCCTCACGCAGCTCGGGCGGAACCAGGACCTCGCTCTCCTCTTCTAATAGATAGAGCTGCCGCGGCAACTCGCGCGCGAGCTCGCGACGAAGCTCCGTGACGAGGGCCCGCGCGGCGGCCGACATCGGGCGCAGCATGAGCACCGACGGCTCGCCGGTGCGGGCGCCGCGCGAGGCGCTCACGCGCACGACCTCGTAGCCGACCTCACGCCGGAACTGGATGAGCTCGGCGGTCGCGCCAAAGAGGGTGCCGAACAGATCGGGCGCATGGCCGGCGCAAACGTGCTCGACGAGGCGGCGCGCGAGTCCGAGCCGACGCAGCGCCGGGTGGACCGCGATGCGCACGCTGCGGACCATGTGCAGCGGACCGGCCTCGACGTGACCGAGATGAGACACGAGCGCGTCGGCGAGGGCGTGCGCGCGGATCCGGCCGCGACCATGAAAGAGGTCGTCGCTCTGCGCCGGGGTGAGGCCGCCCTCGCGCGCGACGAGGCAGGCCGCGACGATGCGGCCCTCGAGCCGCAGGACGTGCACGGCCAGGTTCGGCGCATCGAGGAGGCGATGAAGGTCGCTCGGGGTCGTGCGGTAGTGGGCGTGGACCAGGAGCCCGAAGAGGTCGCCCAGGTCCTGCTCGTTCGCCGCGAGGACGTCGCGATCGAGCGTCTCGGACACGATCGAATCAAAGGCCCCGGGCGGCGCCGCGATCACCGGGAGCTCTGCGCCGAGAAGAAGCGCGTCGAAGGCCCAGCGCTCGAGTCGGTCGTCCGCGTCCCAGCGGATCGGCGCGGTCAGCGTGAGGCGCGTGAGGGGGCGAGGCTGGCGCTCGAGCCATGCCAGAAAGCGCAGGACGAAGCCGCGGCCGGTGCCCTCGTAGCCGCGCACGGTGGTCGCAAAGGCGAGGTGCGCGTGCGGGTAGCGACCGACGAGCCGCTGCAGCACCGGGACCGGGATCTGCGCCGCCTCGTCGACGATCAGGACGTCTGGCGCCTCGCGCGGGCCCGCCCCGCGGATGAGCGCGCCGATCGGCACGAACGCCGCGCCGCCCGCCGCGAATTGGAGCACCTCGCGCACCGATTCGATCTGCCCGGCGGTCACGACCACGCGGCGTCCGGCGCCCGCCGTCTCACGGGCCGCGAGCCCGAGCGCACTCGACTTGCCGCGACCGCGATCGGCCGTCAGCGCGGTGGCCGTCGGGGTCTCGCTGCGCCACGACGCCGCCAGCGTCTCGACGATCGCGCCCTGCTCCGGCGTCCCCGCAAACGCGCGCACGGCCGGCGCGAGCGGTCCCGCGGCCACCTCGGCGTAGCGCGTCAGCACGGCCTCGAAGCGGCGCTCGAAGCGCTGACCGACCTCGGCGGCGGTGTACGGATAGGCCGCCAAGGCGGCGCGCGCGGCGAGAGGCCAGGCGCCCTCGGGCATCCTCAGGACGAGCGCACCGCCGTCGCGCACGAAGCCGTGGCATTGCCCGATCAGATCGGCCAGATCGGCCAGGTCGGCCAGGTCGGCCAGGTCGGCCAGGTCGGCCAGCTCGGCGGTGTCGGCCACGCCGCCCGCGTGGAAGCTCACGACGACCGCATCGAACGCGCCTCCGAGCAGCGCGCCGACGTCTCGCCCGCGCACCCGGACCACCCCCGCGGGCGCGACCACCCCATCGAACTCGATCCACAGGACATCGCTCGGCGCGAGTCCCGCGATCAGGTCCCGCGCGCGCGCGGCGGTCGCGTCCGTGCCGCCCCGCACGACGACGACGCGGCGCTGGCGGGAGGGCGCGGCCGCGAGCAACTCATTCGAAACCGCTGGGACAATCGGAGCGATCGCCGTTCTTCGTAGCACGGCCCCGAGCCTCCGTCGCGCCGTGGCGCGTCGTCCCGACTGCTGCTAGGCTCGCGCCCCCATGACCGCCGATCGCCGAAGCGTGCTCGAGGCCGCGCGCGACCACTACCGCACGCTCGCCGCCCAGAACCCGACCCTGCTCCTCCTGGGCGAAGTCGACGGCCTCGCCTTCGACCTCGCGCGGATTGCGCCCGCCGTCCTCGCGCCGCTCATCGTCGCGATGGGCTTCGGTCCGTCCGAGCCGGTGCCGCTGGGCGGCGGCGTCATCGATCTCGAGGTCGAGGACGCGCTCGCCGCACTGGGACGCCGGGCGCGTGCCGAGCGCCTCGAGCTCGGCTCGGACGCGCTCACGATCGGCTTCCCGTGGCTCGAAGGTCGGACCCCCGACGGGACGCCGGTGCGTGCGCCGCTCTTTCTCTACCCGGTCACGCTCACGGAGACGCGCGAGGGGCCGTGGGCCTGGACGCTTCGGCTCACCGACACGCCCTGGCTCAACGAGGCACTGTGCGCGCAGTTCCGGCGCCTCACCTCGGCTCGCATCACGTTCGAGGACTTCCTCGCGCACGACGAGGACGGGATCTTCTGCCCCGATGAATCGACCTGGCAGGGGATCCTGAAGACCTTGCGGCGCGCGGGGCTCACCCTCGCCGACACGCCCGCCGAGCTGCCACCCTTCACGCGCTTCGCGGCGTTCGACGACGCGGCCTTTCTGGCCATTCCGGTCGGCCAGTATCGGATGCGGAATCACCTCGTGATCGCGCGCATGTCGATGACGGCCGCGGGGATGGTCGCGGACTTCGAGCGGGCGCTGCAAGGCGCGCTGGACGGCTTCGAGGAGATCGCGGCCGCGGTGATGGACGTGGACCCGGCGAATCCTGGAAATGGCAAGCGACCGACGGCGCGGGGCCTGAACGATCGTGGGCCGTTCGGGCCGCTCCGGCGCTGGCAGATCCTGCCCTCGGATCCGCATCAGGAGGATGTCCTGCGGGTGTTCGAGGGGATGTCGGAAGGCGCCCTGGTGGTCGCAGGGCCGCCCGGGACCGGCAAGTCGCAGGTCGTGACGAACCTCGTCGCAGCCGCACTGGTGGCGGGCGAGCGCGTGCTCGTCACCAGCTCGCGCCGCGCGGCGCTCGACGACGTGTATCGCCGCCTGGTCGCGCAAGGGCTCGGCGAGCCGCTCGCGCGCGTCCTCGATCCGTGGGGCGATCGCGGGGACGTCTGCGCGTCGGTCTTCCAGACCGCCGATCCGATCGTGAACAACCTCGAGGAGGCCCCGAGCGCCAAGCCGGCGCTGGCGCGCGTGTCGGAGCTCGAGCTGGCGCTGACCGAGCGCGTGGCTGCGGCCGACACGGCCTGGGATGCCATCACCGGCAGCGACGAGAAGTGGCAAGGGCTCGGCGAGATCGACGAGGACGCCTTCCTCGATCCGATCACGAACCTGCCGGACTTTCGCGCGATCGTGACGGACGTCACGGCCGCCGAGCTGGACGACGCCGTGATCGAGGTCGATCGGCTCGCCCCGCTGGCGGCCCCGTTCCTGGCGCCCCACCCGCTCTCGCTGCGCACGGATTGGGCGGGCCTCGACGACCCACGCGTCAAGGCGCTCTATCGTCAGATCGCGACGGCGCGCGAGGCGATCGCGACCTGGGCGGCGCTGCCGGGGCCGCTGACGCCGGCGGATCTCGAGGCCCAGCAAGGGGTCTTCCACGATGCGGCGAACCAGGCGGCGCCGTTCGTGGAGTTCGCGCTCGAGCTCCTGCAGCGCGAGGATCTCGACGCGCTGCGAACGCACGCCGAGATCCGCCAGTGGTTCGAAGAGAGCGGCGAGGCGCTCGCGTCCGATGACCAGCGCATGTTCATCGGCGAGCTGCGCGAGGAAGCCGAAACGCGGAAGCTCGTGCCGCCGGTGCTCATCGCGCTCCCGCGCAAGGAGCTGGCGCAGCGCATCGTGGATCTCGACAAGCTCCACAAGCACGAGTCGAGCGGCTTGCGTGCCTTCACGCCGGCCTATTGGTCGCTCAAGAAGCTGCCCGAGAAGCTCGCGACCGAGCTGCCGCCGGACGCGCCGAAGGATACGGGGGCGCTCGCGGCGCTGCATCGCGAGGCCGAGGCGTGGCAGGCGATCCTCGCCAAGCTGCCCCAGCTGCCGGCGTTCGAGCTGCCCGCGTACGGGGATCCGTCCGTGCTGATGGAGCTCGTTCTGCGGCTCGAGCAGGCGACCGCGCTGGCCGACAGCGAGGCGCAGCTTTCCGCGACGCTGGGCGACGCCTTTCCGCCGCGCCCGGACTGGGGCGCGTGGGCGAACGACCCGCCGGCGGCCGCGTCCGAGTCGCCGTTTCTGCAGGCGATCGCGGACGAGCTGACGCGCGTGGGGGCGCTGACGGCGGTGTACGACGCGGTCGATCCCCTCGGGCCGCACTTCGCGACGGAGTGGTTCGACGCGCTGCGGCGCGGC
>SXIE01000348.1 GCA_005772945.1 Pseudomonadota bacterium | reverse complement strand
CCGAGAGCGCATCGCCACCGCCGGAACGCCCGCGGAGCTCGCTCCCGCAGGCTCCACCGGCCGCGAAAAGCACGACCACACCCATGCACGCCAAGAGCTCCATGCGGGCCCGAATGTAGCCGCACTCGCCGCGACTCTCAACCGCATGTCGCCCGCCGCCTCGCCAGGACCCTTGAATCTTTGCCCACGTTCGCTAATGGTCCCGGCTTGCCGGCAGCCGGCCCGCTCTCACCTGCCTTCCCGTGGACACGCTGACCCATGGCCAAGAAGTGCTACTACGAGGTCCTCGCAGTCGCGCGCGACGCAGACGGCAGCACCATCAAGTCCGCCTATCGCAAGCTCGCGATGAAGGTCCACCCCGACCGGAACCCGGACAATCCCGAGGCCGAGGAGGCCTTCAAGGAGGTGAGCGAGGCGTACTCGATCCTGTCGGACGACGACAAGCGCGCGCGCTACGACCGCTTCGGCCACGCCGGCCTCGAGGCCGCCGGGCAGGGCGGCGGCTTCAGCGGCGGCTTCGAGGACATCTTCGGCCAGTTCAGCGACATCCTCGGCGATCTCTTCCAGCAGGGTGGCGGTCGCGGCCGCGGCGGGCGCGGCGGCGGAGGCGTGCGGCGCGGCAACGACGTGCAGGTCGCCGTCACGATCAGCTTCGAGGACGCGGTCCGCGGCATCAAGAAGGATGTCACCTACGATCGTCACGACGCCTGCGGCACCTGCCATGGGAGTGGCGCGCGCCCCGGCACCAAGCCCGAGGCGTGCCGGACCTGCGGCGGCGGCGGGCGCATCGCGCGCCAGCAGGGCTTCTTCATGGTGCAGACGATCTGCCCGGTCTGCAGCGGCGCGGGTCACACCGTGCGCGACAAATGCCTCGACTGCGGCGGCCAGGGCGCCAAGCGCGTGCAGCGCACGCTCGCGGTGAAGATCCCGGCCGGCATCGACGACGGCATGCGCCTGCGCGTTCCGGGCGAAGGCGAGAGCGGCGGGCGCGGCAGTCAGCGCGGCGACCTCGGGATCCTCATCCAGGTCGAGGAGCACCCGACCTTCCGGCGCGACGGCGCCAACGTCCACATGCTCCACGATCTCACGTTCACGGCCGCGACGCTCGGGACCGAGCTCAAGCTGCCGACCGTCCACGGCGAAGAGACGGTCGCCATCCCGCCGGGGACGCAGCATGGAACGGTTCTTCGCCTGAGGAATCGCGGGGTTCCGCGGCTCGACGGCGGCGGCAACGGCGACCAGTTCGTGACCCTCAACGTGGTCGTGCCGACCAAGCTCGACGCCAAGCAGGCCGAGCTCGTCAAGCAGTTGCGGCTCGCGGGCTTGTGAGCGCCGCGCCCGACGCACCGGACGTCGTCGCTGCGCCCGCGCCTTCGGCTGGTGGCGACGAGGCGCCGCTCGGGCCGACGTTCGGGCGCTACCAGTTCGTCCGGCGCGTGTCGCTGGGCGGGACGGCCGAGATCTTCAAGGCCAAGGCGCTCGGCCCGCAGGGGTTCGAGAAGGTCGTCGCGGTCAAGCGCCTCATGCCGCATGCGCAAGAGGATCCCGATCTGGTGCAAGCGTTCGTGCAGGAATCGCAGCTCGTGGCCGAGCTCGATCACCCCCTCATCGCGCGCATCTACGAGGTCGGGCAGGTCGAAGGTACGCCCTACCTCGCGATGGAGTACGTCTACGGGGTCGACCTCGGCGAGCTCGGGCGCGTCCTCTTCGAGGCCGGGCGCGCCGCCGATCCGCGCCTCGTGTGCGCCATCGGGATCCAGGCCGCGCGCGCGCTCGACTACGCGCACCACGTGGTCGGCAAGGACGGCCGCCCGCTCCACATCGTGCATCGCGACGTCTCGCCGCAGAACTTCATGATGAGCGCGACCGGCGAGCTCAAGCTCATCGACTTCGGCATCGCCAAGTTCGCCGGCTCGGCGGACAAGACGCGCACGAACATCGTCAAGGGCAAGCACGCCTACATGAGCCCGGAGCAGGTTCGGCGCCGCCCGCTCGACCACCGCAGCGACCTCTTCTCGCTCGGGACGGTGCTGTGGGAGCTGGCGGCGGGCAAGCGCCTCTTCAAGCGCGAATCGGTCTTGGAGACGCTCGAAGCGGTCGACGCGGCGACCGTGCCGCCGCTCGTCACCGCGCCGCACGGGCCCATTCCAAGCGGGCTGGCGCATTGGATCCTGCGCTGCCTCGCGCGCCCGGTCGACGCGCGTCCGGCCCGGGCCGAGGCGGTCGCGGCCGGACTCGAGGCCGCCCTCTTCTATCTCGGCGAGACGGCGCCCGACGCGCCGACGCAGATCGTTGCAGCTGCGTACAAGCATTACTTCGGCGACCGCGGCACGCTCGAGCACGAGGTGTCGCTCGAAGAGTACCGGCAGGCCCTTCGCGCGGCCGCGCTCGGCGACGATCCTGCGCTTCTTCAGCGCACCACCAGCGACATCACCTACGTTCCCGACACGACCGATCTGGCCGCCTACGTCGCGCGTCTGCGCGAGCGCCTGCCGGCCGATCCGCCTTCCGTCCGCGCCACCCCCGACCCCGAGTCCGCCTGATGACCCTCGCCCCCGATCTCACAGGGCCCCCAGGGCCCTCGCCGACACCGCACGCGGACTGGCCCGATGCCAGCACGACGCGCCTGCCGTCCGGCCTCGAGCTCGTCGTGACGCCGCTCACGCATCTGCACCTCGCCTCGATCGTGCTCTTCGTGCGCGTCGGGTCGCGCTACGAAGAGGCCTCCGAGAACGGCCTCTCGCACCTGCTCGAGCACGTCCTCTTTCGCGGCTGCGAGCGCTTCCCCGACACCTACGAGCTCAACGCCGCGATCGAGTCGATCGGCACGGGCATCGATGCCGCGACGTCCCGCGACTTCACGACGTTCGAGGCGACGTGCCTGCCGGATCAGGTCGGCGCCATGCTCACGATCATCGGCGCGATGCTGACGCGTCCGCGTTTTGCCGGGATCGAGATCGAGCGCAAGATCATCACCGAGGAGTTGCAAGACGAAATCGACGCGAAGGGGCGCGACGTCGACGTCGACAACCTCGCGAAGATGAAGCTCTTTCCGGGTTCGTCGATGGCCCTCAAGGTCGGCGGCCAGATCGCGCGCATCCAGCGCTTCGGCGAGGACGACTGCCGCCGTTGGCACGCCAAACACTACACCGCCGCGAACATGGTGCTGTGCGTGACGGGCCCGGTCGACCCCGCGCGCGTCGAGTCGGCGGCGGCCACGGCGTTCGCTGATCTCGCAGCCGGGGCGCGCCTCGCGGTCCACCCCACCACGTTGCGCGCCGATCTGCCGGCCTTCGAGTTCACCCAGAACACGGCCTCGCAGGCCGATCTGCAGCTCAGTTGGGCGCTGCCCGCCGAGGATCATGCGGACTGGCCGGCCCTGCTCCTCGTCCAGCGCCTCCTCGACGACGGCACCTGCGCGCGCCTTCGCCACCGCATCGTCGATCAGCTCGGCCTGGCGTACCATGCGGCCGCGGACCTCGAGATCTACGACGGCCTGTCGGTCCTCTCGATCATCACGCAGACCCGTCACACCCAGGCCGTGGCCGTCATAGACGCCATCTTCGAGGTGCTGACCGAGCTCGCCACCACGCCGGTCCCCGAGGCCGAGCTCGGCCGCATGCACAGCCGGCTCGCGCTCGAGCTCGGGTCGGTCAGGGACTCGCCATCCGCCACCGCCTATTGGTATGGGATGGAGCGCCTCTTTCCGGCGGCCGACACGCTCGCCGGGCGCTACCGGCGCGCGATGGCCGTGCGCACTGACGACGTCCAACGCGTGGCGCGCGCGCATCTCGACCGGCGCACCTGCCAACTCACGGTCGTCGGCGATCTCCCCCCGATCGCGCGCGCGACGCTGCGACGACGCGTCCAAGCCGCCGGCCGTGTGGGCGGGAGTGCCGTTGCCGGCGAGGCGTGAGATCAAATATGATGGTCTTGCGTAATCCCTAGTTTCAGGGGTCCTGCGCTTGGCGTCCGCACGCGCTCGCTCTATGCTGTCGCGAGCGTGATTGTGAGGCGATCTGTCCGGCGGCGGGTCGATCGAAACGGAGCGATGTCATGACTGCGAATCGTGCGACGGATGTGTCTGAAGCGGGCGACGTGTGGCACTACGCTGTGGGCAGCGAGCGCCGCGGACCCGTGCCGCGGACGACCATCGCCAAGCTGCTCGCCTCGGGCGAGATCAGCGCCGAGACGTACGTCTGGCAGCAGGGGATGGACAACTGGGTGCACCTGGGCGACGCGGGGCCGCTCAAGCCGCTCGTCACTGGCCTCGAGGGCGATGGCCTCCCCGAGGATTTCGTCGAAGAGGACACGGCCTTCACGAGCGCCGATCAGCTGCGCGCGTCGCATCACTTCCTGGACATCGACGAGAGCGGGGTGAGCGGCGACACGGTCATCGAAACGCTCGAGAGCGTGATGGCGAGCGGGCACCTCGCGAACCTCGCGGGCAGCCCGGCAGCGGCCGGGCCTTCGCGATCGAGCCTCGCGGGCAGCCCGATGCCAGCGCCCGCGTCCACCCATCTCTCGGCGATCGTGTCGAGTGCGGGCGGGGCGCAATCGGCTTCCGGCTCGGACATTTTTGCCGCGTCGGAACCCGGCGGGCCCGGCTCGGAAGGCAGCGACATCTTCGGCGTGGCCGGTCCGTCGTCCGAGGAGGAGGGCATCGCGGGCGTCCACGGGCGGCGCCAGTCGTCGGTGCTTTTCAGCCTCGACGAGCTCGGACGCGAAGAGAGCCGCAAGGCGACGGGGCCCAAGGACGGCTTCGTCACGGACTCGTCGGGGCTCATCGATATCAAGGCGATCGCGACGAATACCAAGTCCGCCGAAGGGGACCCCTTCTCGGGCGCGAATCTCGTCATCCCGCCGCGCGGCTCGTCGTCGCCGATGTCGGTGCCGATCGTGGAGCGTCGCCGCGGGGCGGGTCCGTGGATCCTGGCGAGCGCGGCCCTGGTCGTGATCGGCGGCGGGATCATCGCGTTCGTGGTCGCGACGGGTGGCAAGGACGATGTGCCGACGAACCCGCCGGTCGTCGCCGAGAAGGACCCGTCAGGGGGTCAGGTAGCCAAGGTCGATCCGGGCAAGGCCGATCCGGGCAAGGCCGATCCGGGCAAGGCTGATCCGGGCAAGGCTGATCCGGCGAAGACCGATCCATCTAAGGTGGTCGCCGGTGATCCGCCCAAGACCGACGAGAAGAAGGCCGACCCCGCCGCGGACGCGGCCAAGGTCGGCGAGCCGCCGGTGGTCGACCCGAACGCCAAGACCGCCGACGCGGCGAAGGTGGCCGACGCCAAGACCGATCCGCCCAAGACCGAGGTCAAGCCGCTGACGCCCGAAGAGAAGAAGAAGGCGGCCGACGCCAAGAAGGCGGCCGAGGAGCGGGCGGCCGAGGCCAAGAAGCTGGCCGACGAGAAGAAGGTGGCCGAGGTGGTGCCGGTGCCCGCCGTCAAGGACAACGGGACCGCCGGCAAGAAGGTCGAGGACCTCCTCAACAAGCTCAAGCCCGGTCAGACGACCGCGAAGGTCGAGGAGACCAAGAGCAACGAGGATCTGCCGGACAAGCTGTCGGCGGCGGTCGTGCGCGCGGCGATCCGGGGCAAGTTCGGGCGCTGTGGCGCGATGATCACGGGGGCCACGGGCTCGGTCACGGTGCAGACGCAGTTCGTGATCTCGTCGTCGGGGGTCGTGCAGTTGGCGCGCGTGACGGATCCGCAGGGGACCTCGGGTGACGTTCAGGGCTGCGTGACGGGCGCGATCAAGGACACGACCTTCGGGCGGTTCAAGGACGCGACGATGACGGTGAACCTGCCGGTGAAGCTTCTCTGACGGCGATCGCGAAGGCCCGTCAGGGCCCGTCAGGGCCGTTGCCGGGCTGCCCGCGAGGTTCGTCGCGGGGGGACGCGAAGGGAGCTCGGAGGCGCGTTGTAGGCGCCTTCGGTCGGGCCCGCCAGAACGCCGGATTCCTCGTTGACATCCGGGTACCCCTCGGATAGCTTCCCGCTCCACTTTGCTGGCCGGGTCTACGCGACACGCGCCGCAACCGCTTCCGACGCGGCTCGGGGGCACTTCGAACGGGGTTGGATCATGGCGCGCGGAATGATCGGTAGAAAGCTCGGAATGACGCAGATCTTCGATCAGGACGGGAATCTCGTCCCGGTGACGGTGATCGAGCTGGGTCCCAACCACGTCGTCCAGGTGAAGACGAAGTCGGGGAAAGACGGCTACAACGCGGTGAAGCTGGCGTTCGGCGCGATCCGCGCGAAGAACATCAGCCGGCCGGAGCTCGGCGTCTTCAAGAACGCCAAGCTCGAGCCCAAGCGCCACTTGGTCGAGTTCCGGCTCAACGACGCCGAGATCGCCCAGGTGAAGCAGGGCGACGTCCTCGACGGGTCGTTCTTCGTGGAAGGCTCGAAGATCAACGTGGTCGGCACCTCGAAGGGCAAGGGCTTCGCGGGCGTCATCAAGCGGCACCATATGAAGGGTGCCAAGGAGATGTCGCACGGTACGCACGAGTACGATCGCCACGGTGGCGCGATCGGCGCAGGCACGTATCCCGGGCACGTCTTCAAGAACAAGCGCATGGCGGGCCACATGGGTTCGGAGCGCGTGACGTCGCGCAACCTGCGTGTGGTCGGCGTCAACACGGACGAGCACCTCTTGCTCGTGGCCGGAACGGTTCCCGGCGCGCCGCGCGGGATCGTGCGGATCATGGAGCTGCCGCCCAAGCCCGCCAAGAAGGGCAAGCAGTAACTCGCTCGCGAAGAGCGCGCCGAGCGCTTGTCCGCGACGGTATCAGACGATGCGAGCGCCCCCCGGGGCGCTCGTTGCGTTCTGAGGAACAGGCGGTTCAGTCGAGCGCGATGTCGCCGCGGAAGACCTCGGTCGCGGGGCCTTCCATCCAGGTTTGGACGAAGTCCTTTTCGATCGTGATGGTGAGCTCGCCGCCCGGGAGCGTCACGCGGATGGGGCGATCGAAGGGCGCGAGACCCGCGTGCACGGCGGCGGCGGCGGTCGCGGTGGCACCCGTGCCGCAGGCCCAGGTGAGGCCGCAGCCGCGCTCCCACACGGTGACGTCGATCGCACCGTCGCGGCCGAGCTCGGCAAACTCGATGTTCGCGCGCGCCGGAAACGCGGCGTGGCGCTCGAGGGTCGGGCCGCAGGCGAGGGCGACGCGGCGGCGATCGTCGCCCCAGGCGCCGAAGGTCACGAAGTGCGGATTGCCCGTGTTGACGGGCGTGCCGACGAAGTGGCGATCGCCGGCCTCGAGCGCGATGGGGCCGCTGTCCGACGCCGGGGCGTCGGGGCTGTGCGCGGGAAGGAGCGGGACGACCGGGTAGCCGAAGCGTGCCGGACCCATCGCGACGCGCACGCTTGCGACGCGCCCGTCGGGGCCGAGCGTCCAGCTGCAGGCGCGCATGCCGCCTGGGGTCTCGACGCGCAGTGTGCCGGTCTCGCGGGCGCGCGACGAGAGCGGCGGAGCGCTCTGGCCGGCCTCGTCGACCGCGAACTTGACGAGGCAACGGATCCCGTTGCCGCACATCTCGGGGAGCGAACCGTCGCTGTTGACGAGCTCCATCGCGCAGTCGTTGGCCGCGTCGTTGGCGGGCGCGAGCACCATCACGCCGTCGGCGCCGATGCCGAAGCCACGGGCGCAGAGCGACTTTGCGAGCGTGCCGTTGAGCCCGGTGGCGAGGCGCAAACCGGCCGCCGCGGCGGGCTCGGGCAGAAGAACGATGAAGTCGTTTCCGAGTCCGTGGTACTTGACGAACCGCATCGCCCCCTCCAGGAATGGGTCGCTCCGAGCCGTACGTTTCGGGCGGGCCTGCGCTTCCGACCTCGGTATGGACCGAGCTTCCGGCTGCGTCGGCGAGCCCGAGCCACCCTGGCGCGCGCCTCGTCCGAGTCCTAACACGAAGCGGAGACCCCGATGAAGCCGTTCGTTCCCCTCGCGTTCGCGCTGGTCCTGTCGGCAGGGGCCGCGGCGCGCGCCGAAGAGCCCGATTCCAAGTCCGGTAAGCTGACGACCTGGACCGTGACCAAGGTCGGCAAGACCGACGCGATCGGCTCGGAGAGCCTGCGGATTGTGGTCAAGGAAAGCGGCGTATTTGCCACGGGTGAGCTCAAGGCGACGCTCGCGAAGAAGAAGATCGCGCAGCGCTCACATTTGCAGCGTGATGCAAATGGCGACGCCGTGAAGTACCAGCGCGTCGAGATCGCGCTCAAGGGCGCGGGCGTGAAGCTGTTCGTGTTCGAGGGCAAGATGCGCTGGGCGCCGGTCAATGCGGCCGGCAAGCCGATCGAGGTCGGCGACCCCGGCAGCGCGGCGTTCGTCGATGGCCAGCTCTGGCACCTCTTTGCGCTCTGGCCGTTCCCGAGCGGGTGCCCGTCCGACGAGGTCGTCAAGACGTACGATCCCGGCGCGCACGAGGCGGGTGCGGCGCGCGTCGCGTGCGGCGGCAAGACCAAGGTCTTCGACGACAAGAAGCGCCCGGTCGACGCGCGCATCTTCAAGGTGAGCGGGCTCGAGGGTGGCGAGGTGTCGCTCTACGTCGACAGCGCCGGCGCGCTGCTCGGGGTGCGCGGTGCCGAGCGCGAGATGCTGCGCGCGAAGTGGGCGTGGGATCCGAGCGGCGCCGTGGACGGCGCGGCGGGCGAGGGGCAGGGCGAGGGCGACGCGGATGCGGTGCGCGAGCGCGGCGTCGGCGAGTGAAGCGCGCAGGGGCACGGCGATGAGGCACCTCTTCCTGATGGATCCGATCGGGTCCGTTCGCATCGACAAGGACTCGACCTTCGCGCTGATGTGCGATGCCCAGCGGCGCGGTCACTCGGTCGGGTACGGCCTCGTGGGCGGCCTCTATCTGCGCGAGGGCGTGGTGCGCGCGGCCTGGCAGGAGGCCACGCTCACCCGCGAGCAGGGCCGACATGCGAGCCTGGGCGCGGTGCGCGACGACGCGCTCGAGGCCTTCGACATCGTCTGGATGCGCAAAGACCCGCCCTTCGACATGGGCTACATCGTCAACACGTACCTGCTGGAGCTTGCCGAGGCGCGTGGGGCGTTCGTGGTCAATGCGCCCGCGGGACTCCGCGGGATGAACGAGAAGGCGTGGGCGCTGCGCTTTCCCGCGCTGGTGCCGACCTCGCTGCTCACCGAAGACATGAGCAAGATCCGCGGGTTCGCGGGCGAGCTCGGCGCGATCGTGGTCAAGCCCCTCGACGGCAACGGTGGCGAGGGCGTCTTCATTGTGAGGCACGACGACCCGAACATCGGCGTCATCCTCGAGGCCAGCACCCGCCACGGGACGCGCAAGGTGCTCGCGCAACGCTACATCCCCGAGGCCAAGCT
>SXIE01000347.1 GCA_005772945.1 Pseudomonadota bacterium | reverse complement strand
GTCGCACTCGAGCGCCGCCAGCGTGCGCGCGAGCGCCGCCGGGTCCGCCGCGAGCGGGAGCCGCCGGGGCCGATGGCCGGCCGCCCGGAGCGCGCCCTCGACATCGTCGATAGCGGCCCCGACGGCGGCGACCGCGTCAGCTTCGTCGGCACCCACCTCGCACTCGGCGGGCAGCTCGATCGCCATCGCGTCGAAGGCGATCGCGACCGAGAGACCCTCGCGCCGACGCCGGCGCTGCTCGCTCACAGCCCCTGACGCTCGCGCGCCGACGCGGCGATGCGGCCGATCAGCTCGCGATAGCTCATGCCCACGCCGCGCGCGATGAAGCCGATGTCGCTCGTGACCGGGTTGAGCCCGGGCAGCGGGTTGACCTCGAGGAACTTCGGCTCGCCGTCGGCCCCGATTCGAATATCGACGCGGCCGACGTCCCGGCAGCCGAGCGTGCGATACGCGGCCAACGCGACGGCTTCGATCGATTGGATCTGCTCTCGCGGGCGCTCGGGCGGGACGACGTACGAGACCTCGTTCTCGAAGTTGCGCTTGACCTCGAGCGAGTACACGAAGTCCTCGATCTCGCCGTTCTTCGGGACGATCTCCATCGAGCCCAGGATGTACGCCCGCGCCCCCGTGCCAAGGATGCCGACCGTGAACTCGGGGCCGGAGCAGAACTCCTCGACCAGCACCGGCTCGCGGTAGTCGCGGAGCAGCTGCTGGAGCAGCGCCTGCAACTCCGCCTCGTTCGTGCAGCGCGAGTGACGGCGGACACCCATCGACGAGCCCTCGTAGAGGGGCTTGGCGATGACCGGGTAGTCGAGGTCGATAGCGCCGACGTCACTCAAGTGCTCGATGACGGCGAAGCGCGGCGTCGGCACCCCGGCGGAGGCGGCGATGCGCTTGGCCATCGCCTTGTCGAGCGACAGGGCCAAGGTCAGCGGATCCGAGTGGGTGTAGGCGACGCCCAGCATCTCGAGCGCCGACGGGACATGCGCCTCGCGCGAGCGCGTGCCGTACCCTTCGGCGATGTTGAAGACGAGGTCGCCCGCGTCCTGCAGGATGCGCGTGAGAAACGCGCGCCCGCTGCCGAGCCGCCGCGTCGCGTAGCCCCACGATTCGAGCGCGCGCTCGATCGCAAGCACCGTCGCTTCCGAGTCGTACTCCTCGAAGGCGTCCTCGGGCAGATCGGCCTCGCCAGCAAGTTGTTGCGCGGCGCGCTCGTACTCGGTCCGAAGGTCGTAGGCGATGCCGATGGTCAGCGGCGTCGCGGGAGAGAGATGGGTCGCGCGTGGGTCGTAGAGGCCGGCCTCGAGGCCGGTGTCCGACACGGCGGACCCGCCGGAGGGAGGCGCTGCGTGTCGCGCCATCGGTCTGCGATCGTCGTCGCGCCAGGTCTGCGACACGGCGAGCAGCTGGGGGAGCGGAGATGGTGGGTCGTCGATCTCGTTGGCTGGGAAAGGGTCCTGTTTGGCCGGCTCCGCGGCTTTTTCTGCGTCCATCGTGGGTACTGACCTCCAGATCAGGCTTGGAAGAAGGTGATGTGCTGGCGCCGCGAGCGACTCTTCCCGAGTCACGCGTGGAGTTCGCGATGTGCGCTGACCGCCTGCTCGCGAGTCGACGATTCGAGACGTGTCGAAAGATGGGGTCCGACAAAATCAGTGTCAACGCTTTCGACTAGGTTTTTTGCGGGCGCTAGTGACCATACGTCCAACTGCGACCGAGGGGCTCCGGCCGTCGCCCAAACGGGCTCCGACTCGGACGAATCCGCGATCGCCGCGCGCCGTGGATCATCGCGGGCGGCGTTGCTCCCGTGCAGGGTCCGAGTTAAGTTCAGCGCAAGAAGGGGGATCGGTCCTGGCTCGGCGCACTCCGAAGAAGGTGGACAAGAAGCTCGCAGCACCGGCGACGGCAGCGCGCGTGTGGCAGGTCGCCGTCCCGTTCACGATCGACGGGCGCTACCTTCTCGAGACCTCGATCGGCACGACTCCGCTGGGCGCGTCGTACGCCGGCCGCGACCTCCACCAGACGCATCGGGCCGTGGAGATCCTGCTCTTTCATCCGGCGATCTTTGCCGACAAGCGCCGCGCGAACGCGAATTACGAGCGCCTCGAGCGGGCCGTCACCTACGTCCACCCGCACGTCGCGCCGACCTGGGCGACCGGCGAGAGCGGCGGGGCCGTCTGGGCCGTCACGGCCCCGAGCGCAGGGCAGCCGCTGACGATCTGGCGGCGCGACGCGCAGATCATCCGCCGCGATATCTACCGCGTGCTGGGGCAAATCCTGAGCGCGATGGAGACCATCCACGAGCAGGGCGGGGCTCACGGCGCGCTGTCGCCAGACACCGTCAGGGTCGTGAACGGTCACGCGTGGGTCGTCAACCCCTGGTGGCTCGAAGGGGCCGCGGACGTGCCCGAGGGCGACGTTCCACCGATGCGCACGGCGTGGCTCGCGCCCGAGCAGCTCGCCGGCGACGGCGAGGAAGGCGCGGACACCGACGTCTATGGGCTCGGCCTCATCCTCGGGTACTGCATTGCGCGCGGCCTGACGGAGCCGGGGCACTCGCTGCTCGTGCAGGGGTTCGACATCTCGCCGTCGCTCGACGAGATCTACGTGCGGGCGACGGCGCGTCAGCGGGTCGCGCGCTATCCGACGGTGGCGCTGCTGCGGGAGGCGCTCGAGAACGCGCTGGGGCTCGAGTGGCGCGAGGCGCAGTGGCATCACCCGGTCAATCCGGCGGATCTCGCCAACGTTCTTCCGGACGTCGATCTGGACCTGATCGACCCCGTCGCGGCCGAGTATCCGGACGAGGCGACCGTCAACGAGTGGCTCCCGCCGGACCATGATATCGCGTCGACGATGGAGGACGAGCTCGCGTCCGCGGGGCCGGGGGCGTCCGCGCCGGCGGACGTCCGGCCTGTACCGATCCCGACGGAGGCCGGGGCGGTGGGGGTGCCGGCGGGGGGCGGCGTACGAGCCGCGAGGCCGACGACGCCCATTGACTCGTTGGGCCCGAAGGTGCCTGCCGCGGCCGGGGCAATGCCGGCCGCGGAGCGCGAGTTCGAGTTGCCTTTCGACGGGTCGCGCGAACCGGTGACACCCGCCTACGGCAGCAGCCTCGAGGCACTCGACATGGGGTTGCCGGCGGGGGCGCCGAGTCTTCCGCCGCTGCCGCCGGCGGTCGAGGAGGGGCCGCCGCCGATTCCGACCAGCGAGCGCCCGAGGCCGGTGATTCCGACCGGCGAGCGGGCGCGGCCCGATGTGCCGCCGCCGATCCCGACCGGGGAACGCGTGCGCCCGGACGCGGGAACTGCGAGGGTGCCGACGGCGGAACGCGCGCGTCCGGTGGCGAGCAGCGAGTCGAGCGTCGCGCCGTTGCCGCCCCTTCCCACGGCGCCGATTCCCGGGCGCCCGGGCGGGAGTGATCTCCGGGCGATCCCCGAATTCGATTCGATTGCCTCCGAGTTCTCCCTCGGCGGCGATGCGCCGCTCGACGGGCGCGAGGCGACGATCACCGAGGCGATCGCGCCCTCGCTCTTGGCGCACGACGTCTTCGGGCTCGCGGACGAAGCGCCCGGCCAGGTCGTGCCGCCGCAGCTGGTCGATCACTCGCCGCGCGCCCTGTGGGAGGAGCCTGGGCAGGAGCTCGCCGAGCCGCCTGCGCCGCGGTCCGCGTCAGCCGGCTTCGGTCCGCCGCCGACGACGGGACCGAGCAGCCTCGTCATCACGGTTCCGGCGCTGTACACGGTCGATCCGCTGGGTCCGGCGGCGGTCGTCAAGCGGCGCGGGTTGACGGGGCGGTTCGTGCGGCCGCTCTCGCGCATGTTGCGGCGGCCGGGGCTCGCGATTGCGCCCGATTCGGGGCTGCTGCCCGCGCACAAGGAGGGCCGCATCGGCGTTGCGCCGCGCCCCGCGCGTCGGGCGCGCACCGGCCAGAGAGCGCTGCACATCGCGCTCTACGCCCTCGGAGGGGCTGCGGTCGTCGCGCTCTGCTTCATCGTGTTCTCGGATCCGGGGTCCGATCCGCGGGGCCTCGCGACGACGAATCCCGTGGTGGCCGGTGCCGCCGACGTGTCGTCCGACACCGACGCGCCGTCGGATGCCGAGTCGGGCGCCGCGTCGCTCGCGTTCCTATCTAATGATAGCGGATCGAGCGCCGCGACCGGGATCGTGTGGGACCATCCGACGGGCGAGGGCCAGGGCGACGTTCACGTCGCGGCCGTCGATGGTGCAGCTTCGGCAGACGCGGGCGCGCTCTCGCTGGACGTGTCGGTCGAGGTCGCCGCCGAGGTCGTTGCCGATGCTTCGGTCGATGCGGTGGGCGGGCCCGAGACGGCGACGGAGACGGTCGCGGAGACGGTCGCGGAGACGGCCCTCGCATCCGTGGCGGATGCGGCTCCGGAGGTCACCGCCGACGCCGGACCGGCGGTCGCATTTGCGCCCAAGGACCCCGACAAGATGACGTGCCCGGGCGGCATGTCGAAGCTCAAGAAGAAGATCAAGGTGAAGCTGCCTGACGGCAGCGAGGCCGCCGATTGGGAGGTGGCGTGCATCGACCGCTACGAATACCCGGGCGCCGGGGCCGTGCCGGTCGCGGGCGTCGACGTGGCCGGGGCGCGCGCGGCATGCCAGGGCAAGGGCAAGCGCCTCTGTACCCACGCGGAGTGGCGCCGCGCGTGTGGCGGCACGTACCCGTATGGCAAGGAGTTCGACCCCGAGAAGTGCCGCGTCATGGGCGCGGACGGTGCGGCGGTGAGCGTGGGGCCGGCCGGCTCCCAGAGCGGCTGCCGCAGCCCCTCGGGCGCCATGGACATGGTCGGGAACGTCGCCGAGTGGACCAGCGATGGCTACATCAACGGCGGCTCGCACAAGAATGGCGAGGACGCGACGTGCAACACGATGAGCCGCCGTGCCGGTGGAGCGCCCCACATCGGGTTCCGCTGCTGCGCCGACGCGACGGGGGGCAAGTAGTCGCGGGCAGGCGCTCTTCGCGCGCTCTTCGCGAGCCCCAGACGCTTGCGCCGAGCTGCAAGCGAAGTGTGCCGCGCTACATCTTGGCGAGGTAGCTCGTGCGATGCAGCCAGGCGCCCCAGCGTGCGCCGACCGGCGCGTCGCCCGGGCCGCGGATCGGTCGCAGGTGAGCGAGCAACACGACGCCGAGCTCGAAGGCCGTCAGCGGGATGCGCGCCGGGCTTGGCAGTCGGACCTCCGCGGGGCGCGAGGTCGGGACGTCGAAGTAGACCTCGTGATCGGGGTCGCGCCCGTCCTTCCACTGCGGCTTGCCGGCGAAGACGATCTTGGCGACCGGATCGAAGCCCGAGAGGCGCCGGAAGCCCGCCAGGATGTCGTCCGGGAAGGCGCGCGAGAGCCACATCGCGAACTGGAAGACCTGCGAGACGTCGGTCGGGACGATGACCGAGGTCGCGCCCGGGCGCGGTCCGGGCAGCGCGTAGACAGCGAGCCCCAGCCACTCGCCCTGCGCGGCGCGATAGGTCGGCGGCAGCGCGGTCGTGCGCGGCGCATAGCCCTCGCGCAGGAGCGCGGCATGGCAACGCTCGAGCGCCGTATCCGGATCGTAAGGTGCCACGACGCAGGCGATGCTCGGACCCTCTTGCATGCCGCCATTGTCTGGGACCCACGCGGAATGTGCAACTTGGACGCGTCGCAGGTACCGTGGGCGGCATGCGGAGGGGCGTGGCGCGGGCGGGGCTTTGGGCCGCGGTGGTGGCGGGTGCGACGGGTGTGCCTGGCGCGGTCGTCGCGCCTGGCGCGCTTGGCGCGGTCGTCGCGACCGTCGCGTTCGGCGGCTGCGCCGACGAGCGGCACGGCGCCGAGGACGCGCGCGACGCAACGGTGGGGGACGCGACGAACGGGGACGTCGGCGGTGACGACGACGGGAGCGCCGACGACACGGATGTGGGCGGCGAAACCGCGAGCGATAGCGCGCACGAGGCCGAAGCGGTCGGGAGCGAGGCGACCTGGATCGAGCTGCGCGTGGATGCGCGGGAGGTCGCCATCGTGGGCGGGCGCTCGGCGGCGCTGACGTTCGAGGTCCCGCCCGATGCGCTGGCCGTCTCGATCGTGGTGGTCGGTGTGGCGCCGACCCTCTACGCCCTCGATAGCTGGACGACCCCCGCCGCGACGCTGGTCGATGCCGGTTGGCTCGACACCGATCCCGGCGCGTTCCTCCAGCTTTGCGCAGGCTGCGCGAACCGGATTTGGGCAATCCCCGGGGTCTTCAGTGCGGTCGCCCCGAATGCGCCCGACGTGCTGCTCGCGCCGGGTACGCACACGGTCACCTTGCTCTCGGATCCACCAACCTCCGAGACCGTGCGCGTCTGGGTGCACTTCAAGCGCCCGGTCGCGTCGGGCGCGTCGCTTCCCGCCGCCGGCACGCTCGACCTCGACCTCTACTTCACGGGCGCCCAGGGGCTCTCGGCCGCGACGGCTCCGAGCGATCCGGCTTTCCAAGCGAGATTGGCCGCGGTCGCCGCCATCTACGCCGAGGTCGGCCTCGTGTTCGGCCGGGTCGCGTACGCCGATGTCGATCCGCGCTTTCGCGACATCGAGTCCATCAATGGCGCAGACAGCGACCTCGCGGCGCTCTTCGCGACTGGCCGCGACGACCCCGCGGCCGCCAATCTCTACTTCGTCGACAGCATCTTCGAGGGGGGAAACTTCTTCGGTTTCAGCGGCGGGATCCCCGGCCCGACCGCGCTCGATGGCACCGGGCGCTCGGGCGTCGCCATCGCGCTCGCGCCCATCCCGGGCTTCCCGGACATGGTCAATACGACCATCGCGCATGAGCTCGCGCACTTTCTCGGCCTCTATCACACGTCCGAGGCGCGCCCGGTTGGCAAGCCGCAGATCGACGACGCGCTCAGCGACACGCCGAGCGGCCCGAGCACGAACCTCATGCACTTCATGGGCGGCGGCGAGACGCTCACGCCGATGCAGGGCGTCGTCATGCGCACGAGCTTTTGGACGCGTCACCCGTTGGAGGCACCATGAGGCCGCCATGGCATGAGGCACTTCTCGGCGTCGCCGTCGCGCTCGCCCTCGGGGCCTCCGAGGCGCACGCAGAGCCGCCCCCGGACGATCCGGGTGAGGCGGCGGCGGGGGTCGCAAGGGAATCCGAGCGCGCCTTTCAGGCGCTCATGGGCGCCATCGACACCCTGCCGCGCGACGCGGCCGAGCTCACGGCCTGGTTGCCCGATGCGCGGGTGCGGCTCGCGCGCGCGGCCGCCGATCGGTCGCAGACGCCGTGGATTCGGATCCGCTCGCTGCAGCTCGTGCTGCGCTTTTCGGACGCCGTTCCCGAGGTGCTGGCGCTCAGCGTCGACCCCGATGCGCATGTTCGCGGCGCCGCCATCTATGCGCTTGCGCGCGTGCATCGTGCGGCGCCCTCGCGCCTTCGATCGGACATTGCGCGCACCGTCGCGCTCGGGCTCACCGACCTCGATCCGATCGTGCGGGCCCCCGCCGCGCGGGGTTTGCGCTGGCTCGTGGCGCCGCGGCGACCTTAGTTGAGCATCGCGGGGACGATGAGCGTGAACGGCGCGATCTCGGCGTCGAAACCCTCGTCCGGGCGCTCGCGGTAGATCATCTGATAGGTGCCGCGCATCGTGCCGATCGGGGTCGGAAGTGGGCAGAAGCTCGTGTAGCTGAAGCGCTGGCCGGGCATGAGGATCGGTGTTTCGCCGACGACGCCGGGGCCGCGCACGTGCTCGGTGTGGCCATTGCCGTCCTCGATGATCCAATGCCGCGTCTTGAGCTGCACGACCTCCATGCTCGTGTTCGTGATCGTCACCTGGTACGCGAAAAAGTAGACGCTGCGCGTGGTGTCGCTGCGCTCGGGCACCCAGATGCTCTGGACGTCGACGCGGACGCCTTGGGTCGTGGCGGAGCTCATCGGAGGGCCTCGGGGACGAAGCTGGCGTGGTAGGCGACGTCCTCGATCGCGAGCGCATAGGGCGTCGCGACGAGCGGCTTCAGGACATCGAGCATGACCGCCAGCTCGTCCGTGCGCGTCGCACCGAGGCTGGCTTCGTAGGCGCCTGGATGAGGCCCGTGCGAGGTGCCCATCGGGTGCCACGAGACCGAGCCGGGGCCGACGCCCTTGCGCGAGGTGAAGTTGCCGCGCACGTAGAAGATGACCTCGTCGCAGTGCACCGAGGCGTGCGGGTAGGGGCACGGGATCGCGCCCGGATGGTAGTCGACCAGACGCGGGACGAATGAACAGACGAGGCCGCCGCCGATGGCGAACGTGCCGTGGATGGTCGGCGGCAAATGCACGGTCGAGGTCTTCGGTTGGAAGGCGAGGATCGGAAAGGCCCACGGCCAGACCGTTCCGTCCCAACCGACCACGTCGAGCGGGGACTCGGGGAGCTCGAAACGCGTGAGGTGGTGGCCGCGCTTGGCGACGACCGAGCGCAGCCCTTCGTCGAGCGGCCCCTTGAACTCAGGACGCCGGAAGTCGCGATGGGTGTACGGGGCGTCCATCCGCAACTGTCCGATTTCGTTACGGAATTGGGTCGGGATGTGGAGGTCGCGCAGGGCCTCGACCAGAAACCAATGCTGAAGGACGTCGGGCGGGAGGATGAAGCGGTGGAGGATCCCGCGCGGCACGAAGACGTAATCGCCCGGGCCGAATGCGACGTCGCCGAGGAGCGTGCGCAGGACGCCTTCGCCCTCGTGGATGAAGTAGAGGTCATCGCTGTCGCCGTTCTCGAAGTAGAGCGTGTCGCTCTCGGTCGGACGCACGATCGTGAGGATGACATCGTCCGAGAAGAGCAGCGGCTGACGTGCCGCGAGCGGGGCTCCGCCGCGCCCTAGGGCGTGGCTCAGGTAGTGCCGCCGGAGGAGCGGCGCGGTGCGATCGTTGTCGGCGACCGGGGGCCCGAGCGCGCTGTCGTAGCGACTCCAGGCGGTCTGCACATGCGGCGCGTGAAGGCGATAGGCGATCGTGAACGGGCCGTCGAAACCCTGGCGCGTCAGGCAGTGCTCGTGCAGGAGACGCCCGTCGCGCCGAAGGGCCGTATGCGGCTTGGCGGGGATCGTGCCCGCCGTCATGCGATCGATCATCGCGGGGTGCCCGTGGCCCCGCGCGTCTTCTGCTCGAGCTCGATCGACTCGAAGAGCGCGCGGAAGTTGCCGCCGCCGAAGCCGCGGTCGCCCTTGCGTTGGATGATCTCGAAGAAGAACGGACCGGCCTCGCGCTCGCCATAGAGGCCGGCCGCCTCCTGTAGGAAGATCTGCAGGAGGTAGGCGCCGGGCCCCTTGCCGTCGACGAGGATCTGGAGTTCGCGCAGGGTCGCGATGTCCTCGTCGATCGTCCCGACGCCGAGCGCCTCCATGCGCGCGGGGAGCATCTCGTAGTAGCTCGCCGGGGTCGGCATGAAGCGGACGCCGTGATCGCGCAGGCCGCGCACGCAGGCCTGGATGTCGGGGGTCGTGAGGGCCGCGTGTTGGAAGCCCGGGCCGTGGTTGTCCATGACGAAGGTGTAGATCTGCGAGGCGGCGAAATGAGGTCGCTTGGGCTCGTTGTTGGCGAACTTCACGCCCGAGTGCGGGTCCCAGAGGACAACCGATTTGAGGCCCGAGCCGTGATCACCTGCCTGGGTGGCCACGTCGTCGGTGTGGAACTCGATGTCCCAGTACTGCTCGAGGCCGAGCACGTCCTGACACCAGAGGACCATCGGGCGCAGCGTGAGGAAGTTCGAGGTGACGTGATCGTAGCGCTCGAAGCCGAAGCGGTTCGTCGCGCGCGTGCTGGGGACGGCGTCAAATCCGGGGTTGGGGCCCGTCCAGCCGGCGCGCTCGACGAAGCGGAAGCGACCCTCGCCAAAGGGGGTCGTGATCTCGAACCAGCCGAGGCGGCCTCCGCCGGTCGCCGCCACGTCCCAGGTCACGTCGTTACACAGCGTCGCGCCGCGCGCTTCGAGCACGGCGAACGTCTTCGCAACGTCGGCGACCGTGAAGACGAGCGTGCCGATGCCGTCCGGGTGCCGCTTCAAGTAGCGCCCCGCCTCGCTGCCATCGGCTGTCGGCGCGACGACCGTCACGCGGATGTCGCCGGCTTCGAAGACGCGCGTGGTCTCGCGCGTGCGGTCCTCGAGCGCGGCCGACGAGCGCGCCGTCAGCGCGAAGTCGAGGGTGTCCACGTAGAAGCGCGTGCTGCGCTCGACGTCGTGAACGTAGAAGACGACGTCTTCGAGCGCGAGGATGCCGAGTGCTTCGGAGCGAGCCATCTGGGGCCTCCTGAGGTCGCGCGCCTTATCGCACGCCGGGTGGGGGCGATCAATGACGGGCCTATCGGCCGGGGCCAGAGCCATGGTAGTCGGCGCCCTATGGCCGACCCCATCATCAACTTCAGTCCCGGTCCCGGTGTCGTCGCGCGCCCCGTCATCGAGCAGGCCGCCCAGGCCCTCCTCGGGGTTTCCGAGCTGCGCGGTCTCTCGATCGTCGAGATCAGCCACCGGCTGCCGTTCTTCGAGAAGATCGTCGCCGACACCAAGGCGCGCCTCGCGAAGCTGCTCGCCATCCCGGACACGCACGACGTCCTCTTCCTGCAGGGCGGCGCGCGCACGCAGTTCGCGCAGATCCCGCTCAACTGGCTCGTCCCCGGCAAGTCGGCGGCGTACGTCGAGACGGGCGTCTGGTCCGAGGGTGCGATCGAAGAGGCGCGCGCGTCCGTGGGCGGCGGCAGCGTGAACGTCATCGCCAGCGGCCGCGCGTCGAACTATACCGAGCTGCCGAGCCTCGCGGGCATCACGCTGCCGGCCGACACGGCCTACGTTCACACGACCTCGAACAACACGATCTACGGCACGCAGTGGCACCCGATGCCGGACTTCGTTCGCGAAGAGCGCACAGCGCTTGCCCCCGGCGACTTCGTTCGCGAAGAGCGCACAGCGCTTGCCCCCGGCGACTTCGTTCGCGCAGGGGGCGAGCGCGTGCCGCACCTCTCCGACATGAGCTCGGACATCCTCTCGCGGCCGCTCGACGTGAGCCGCTTCGCCATGATCTACGCGGGTGCGCAGAAGAACGCGGGGATCTCCGGCGTGACGCTCATCATCATCGATAAGGCGTTCATGGAGGCGGCGCGCCGCGACATCCCGTCGATCTGGCAGTACCGCGTGATGGCCGCGAACGACTCGCTCTACAACACGCCCCCGACGTTTGCGATCTACTGCACGAATCTGGTGTGCCAGTGGCTCGAAGGCGAGGGTGGGGTGGAGGCGATCGCGGCGCGTAACCGGCGCAAGGCGAGCGCGCTCTATGGGGCGATCGACGGTTCGGACGGGTTCTACCGCGCGAATATCCAGACGCGCGCGCATCGCTCCGAGATGAATGTGACCTTCCGGCTGCCGACCCCCGAGCTCGACACGCGCTTTGTCGCCGAGGGTGAAGAGGCGGGCCTGCATCATATGAAGGGGCATCGCAAGGCGGGCGGGATCCGCGTCTCGCTCTACAACGCCGTGCCCGAATCGGGGGTCGAGCGGCTCATCGCGTTCATGGGACGGTTCGCTCGCGCGCACCACGCGCACCACGCGGGCCGTTGACGCGTTTGGCCAAGGGCGACGGCACCGGGCCGGTAGCCGACGCACTGCCGGTTCGGGCGGCGCTCGCCGAGCTCGGGGAGGCGCTGGCGAGGGCGCGCCGTGCGGTGCTCGTTGCGCCGCCGGGCTCGGGTAAGACGACGCTTGTCGCGCCGTGGTTGCTCGGCAGCGGGCTCGTCGCCGCGCGGCCGGGTGCTGGGGGCGGCGAGATCGTGCTGTTGCAGCCGCGGCGGGTCGCGGCGCGCGCAGTGGCGCGGCATATGGCGGCGGCGCGCGGCGAGGCGGTCGGGGAGACGGTCGGGTACCAGGTCCGCTTCGAGTCGAAGGTCTCGTCGCGGACGCGCATTCGGGTCGTGACCGAGGGGATCCTGACCGCGCGCCTTCAGAACGACCCGTCGCTCGAGGGCGTCACGGCGGTCATCCTCGACGAGTTCCACGAGCGGAGCCTGCACGCGGATCTTGCGCTCGCGCTGGTGAAAGAAATCCAGGACGTCCTGCGCGAGGACCTCTTGCTGATCGTGATGTCGGCGACACTCGACGCGGGGCCGATCGCGCGCTTCCTGGGCGACTGTCCGATCGTCAGTGCGCCGGGGCGCGCGTTCCCCGTGACGCTCGACTATGCCGCCGGCGATGCGGGCAGCACGGACGCGGGCGCGGCCGGACGCGCGGGCACCTTCGGGCGTCCGCGGCGCATCGAGGACGTGATGGCGGACGGGGTGCTCGACGTCCTCGAGGCGGGCGTGACGGGCGACGTGCTCGGGTTCCTGCCGGGCGTGCGGATGATCGAGGCGGCGCGCGATCGGCTCGCGGAGCCGCTTCGCAGGCGGGGGCGGGACGTGGTCGTCCTGCACGGGAGCCTCGATGCGCGCGAGCAGGACCTGGCGCTGACACCCGGGACGCGGCCACGCGTGGTGCTCGCGACGAACATCGCCGAGACGTCGCTGACGATCCCGGGGGTGACCGCGGTGGTCGATGCGGGGCTCGCGAAGGTCATGCGCTACGACCTGGGCGTCGGGTCCGAGCGGCTCGAGACCGAGCGGATCTCGCTCGCGTCGGCCGATCAGCGGGCCGGGCGCGCGGGGCGAACGGCGCCTGGGCACGCGCTGAGGCTATGGAGCGCGTTCGAGCAGCAGCGGCTCGCGAGCTTCACGGAGCCGGAGATCCGGCGCGTGGACCTTGCGCGCTTGGTGCTCGAGCTGCGCAGCTGGGGCGTGCCAGATCTACGCACTTTTCCATTCTTCGAGGCGCCCGATCCGAAGCAGCTCGAGGACGCCGAGCGGCGCCTGCGGGTCCTCGGCGCGCTGGACGATCGCGGCGTGACCGCCTTGGGACGCGCGCTGACGAAGGTGCCGGCCGATCCACGCGTGGCGGCGTTCATGCTGGCCGCGGGGACGCGCGAGCGCCCTGAAGCGGCGCGCTGGTCGGCGCTCATCGAGGAGGGGCGCGACGGCGGGGACATTCATGGGGCGGCGCAGCGCATGCCGGAATCGGTGCGGCGTGCGGCCGAGCAGCTTGGGCGCGTGACAGCCTCGGAGGCGGCCGCGGCGGGGCGAGGGTTGCCGGCGGCGCGCGCGAGTCTCGAGGGCGCCTTGCTGGCAGGGTATGCCGATCGGGTGGGGGTGCGGCGCGACGATGGGACCTACCAGCTCGTCGGCGGGCGGCGTGGCAAGGCCGAGGGGATCCAGGCGCCCTATGTCGTCGCGTTGACGCTCGAGGCGGGACGGCGGACCGAGGGCGCGCTCTCGACGATTCGGCTCGCGGCCGCCGTGACGCGCGGGGAGATCGAGGCGCATCCGGCGTTTCGCTGGGAGGACGCGCTGGTGTGGGATCCGCAGGCCGCGCGGGTCGTCTCGAGTCGCGTCGCGCGCTTCTTCGATCTTGCGCTCGAGACCAAGCCGACGCCGAACGTGAACCGCGCCGAGAGCGGGGCCATCCTGGCCGAGGCCGCGCGGGGCGCGCTCGCGCATGTCTTCGGGCAGCTCGCACCCGAGGACGAGGCGATGCTGGCGCGCCTCGCGACGCTGGCGCGCGCCTTCCCCGAGCTGGGGCTGGCGACGACGCGCGAGGCCTGGCTGGAGGCGGCATTGCCGGCGATCTGCGAAGGGCTCACGAGCTTCGAGGAGTTGCGGCGGCGGCCCGCTGTGCCGCTCAGGCGGGCGTGGCTCGAGGGGCTCGAGCCGAAAACCGAGCGGCGCCTGCGCGAGGCGTTGCCCGAGGCGATGGCGGTGCCGAGCGGGCGGCACGCATCGTTGGTGTACCAACTATCGGGCGACCCGGTGCTGGCGGTGAAGGTGCAGGAGCTGTTCGGGCTTGGAACGTCGCCTACCCTGGCGGGCGGGCGGGTGCCGGTGGTCCTGCACCTCCTGAGTCCGGCCGGGCGGCCGCTGCAGGTGACGCGCGATCTCGCGAGCTTCTGGACGCGGACGTGGCCGGCGGTGCGGGCCGAGATGCGAACGCGCTACCCCAGGCACTTCTGGCCCGAGGACCCGGCTGCAGCGCTGCCGTCGACGCGCACGACGGCGCGCCGTTTTCGGGACGAGGACTGACGTCGCCCAGAATTCTTTTGGAACGAGCGTGGACTTTGTGCGAGGACGTTAATCCCTTTTCGGGAGGCTCCGATGACGCTCCTCAAGGACCACCTTCTGTCGCCCGACGTGCGACCCTCCCTCATCAAGGATTGCTGCGTGCTGATCGATCAGCACGTGAAGTCGACCAAGGGCTTTGCCGGTATCGCGGTCAAGAGCGCCTACACGACCGTCAAGGCGATCAAGTCGCGCTTCGTCGAGGGCGTGGTCGATGCGCTGCTCGACGAGTGGATGGGCAAGCTCGAGGACTTCGAGAAGCTCTTCGTCCAGAGCGGCTATCCGGGCGGGACCTTCGATGCGTTCCTCATCGCCGAGCGCGTTCACGTCGCCGAGGCGCTCGTGAGCGTGACCGACGCGCGCGCGGCGACCACCAAGCACCGCACGGCGGCGAAGCTCTACCACCGCCTGCGCGCATCGGCCCTGGCGCACGTGGACAGCGCGATTCCGGACCTGGGACGGCTCGTCCAGCAGTACGGCGGGGAGCTCGTGCCGCGCGCGCAGAGCAGCGCCGCGTCGGCGTCGGTCTTACGGGACGCGGAGGCGTCGGGCCTGACACTGGACGGCGCCGCGGACGTCCGATTTTGTGTTGACAGACCCTGGGTTGCAGAAATAGGGTTCGCCCTCGCCAGCGCCTGCTGGCGCGTTCGAGAGCGCGGGAATAGCTCAGTGGGTAGAGCGCG
>SXIE01000346.1 GCA_005772945.1 Pseudomonadota bacterium | reverse complement strand
GTCGGCGGCCACGGCGACGGCGGCGTCCGCTGGGGTCGCGACGGTCGCGGCGGTCGCGGCAGTCGCGGCGGAAACCGGCGCCGAGGTCGGCGGCGGGCTCGTGGTCAGGGGCGTCGGGCCCTTGGAACAGGCCGCGAGGAAGAGGGTGAGGGTCACGACTGCGCGCAGCGACATAGGGACTCCCGGGAGGGTTTCGCGACGCCTAACACGACCGGCGCGCGCTGTCCCGTCCGGCCCCGGTGCGCCAGGCCGACGATCAGCGCGGTGCGGGCGCCTCTTGGGGAGCGGCCGGTTGGGGCTCGGGCGCGGGCGCCGGGCTCGGGGCAGGCGCCCCGGCGGACTGGAGCAGCGTCTGGACCTCCTTCCGCCGCTCGGCCTCGGACGGCACGTTGTCGCTGTTCTGCAGATAGCGCTTGAGCGCGCTCACGAACCCGGCCTGATCCCCGAGCTGCTGCAGCGAAATGGCGAGGTGGTAGACCGGCGCGAACCCGGTCGGATCCGCCTGCACCGCGCGCGCGAGCAGCTGCGCCGCCTCGGCGTGGCGCTTCTGTCCCTGCTGGACCACCCCGAGCGTGAACAGCGTCCACGCGTCGGGCTCGATCGCGAGCGCCTGCGCGAGCACCCCGGCCGCCTCGTCGTTCTGTGTCATATCGCGCAGGAGGCCCCCGAGGCGCCGAAGTGGCAGGGCGGCCCGCGGTGCGAGCGCGACCGCGCGCTTGAGGTGCTCGAGCGCCTCGGTCTTGCGATCCAACGTGATGAGCGCGTCGGCGGCATTGATGCGCGTGGACGCGTTGTCCAGGACCTTGATCGCGGCCTGGAAGAGCTCGAGCGCTTCCTCGGTGCGCTTCATCTCGAGGTAGGCCACGCCCGCGTTATTGAGCGCCGTCACATTCGTCGGCGCCGCCTTCACCGCGGCCTCGAACGACGCCATCGCGCCGAGCTTGTCCTCGCGTGCGCGCTGAATCGAGGCCAACGTCAGGTGCGCGTACGGGTTCTTCGTGTCCTTGGCGATCGCCTCCTCGAGCTTCGTCGTGGCCACCTCGCCCTCACCCCGCGCGAGCGCGAGCTGCGCCTCGACGATGAGCCGCGCGGCCGCCAAGTCCGGCGCGTCCGCGAGCACGTCCGCCGCATACGCCAGGCGCGGCGCCAGCTCCGCCGTGATCGTCGCGGGCCGCGCCGCCGCCCGCCGAATCAGCGCCCGCTGATGCTCGCGTTGGATCCGAAGCGCATGCGGCGACAGCGCTGCCGCCGCATCGAGCGCCGCAAAGGCCTTGTCGAAGTCCTCACCATCGAGCGCCGTCCGCGCCCGCGAGAGATGACCGTCCACCGCCGCCGCGACCTCGGGCGACTCGCCTCCCGGGTTCGCTGCCGGCGAGCCGCCGCAAGCGCTCGCCACCAACGACATCAGCACGGCGACGCGACGCGTCCGCACAAGAAGAGATCTCATCGCGACTCCGTCCATGTGCCCGCGAAGCGCGCCGCGCGCCCGCCCTCAGTTTCCGGCACTCTCGCGGACCGTGACGAGGTAGTCGCCCAGGATCGGCCCGCTGCCCATGACGCGGATCTCGTACGTCGAGACCACCGGCACTGCAAGCCCGTAAACGCCCCCGAAGAAGCCCTCGCCACCGTCATCGTCGGTCGCTACGAGCACCCCGTCGGCGTCGTAGACGTCGATCATCGTGTCCATCGTGGTGCCGCAATACGGCGCCGTCTCCACGTCGTAGCGCCCGGCCGCGAGCGTGATGACGAAGCTGTCCGCCTCGAACGCGGCGCCGATCGTCCCGTGCATCCGGTCGCCGACCGTGATGTCGGTCATGCCGGCCGCCGCGCTGTCGAGCGCCGGCTTGCACATCCCGGGCGCCGCGACGCTGCCGCCGCAGACCTGGTCGCCGCAGGCGCACGCGGCGTCGTTCGTACAAAGGAGGCTGCTGGCCGAAAAGACGTACGCCCCGACCGTCGCGGCCGCGTTCTGCACGCGCACGAGGTAGGTGCCATCGGCGTCGGGCGTGAAGCGCTCGACGCGCGCGTGCCCGCCGACGCCGCCGCCGGAGGCGTAACCGATCTGGGTCGTGCCGTCGGCGCGGTAGATCGAGATCTCGGTCTCCAGGCCCTCGACGCAGTACGCGCGCGTGCCGAAGCCGACCGGCTCGTCTTTCCTCAGCGTGACCGCGAACCAGTCCACGTCGTCCGTCGCTTCGAGAGCGCCACGCACCTCGCTGCCCACGGCGAGCGTGGTCGCCGTCTCGGGCGACGCGTTGGGCTCGTCTTCGAGCGGCATGCGCGGCACGCAGCTGCCCGCCTCGGGCCCGGTCGTGACGCACGTGAACTCGGTGCACGTACAGTCCGCGTCGGTGCGGCAGGGCGGCGGGAGCTCCGACGTGAACGTGACGAGGTAGCTGCCGACGCCGCTCTCGCGATAGGCCGACACCCCGAGATAGAGCGTCTCGCTGCGCGCGGTGATGAGGTCTTCGATCTTGGCCCAGTCGCCGGCCCCGCCGTTGTCGTCCTCGGCGAGCAGGTTGCCCTGCGCGTCGTAGAGGCCCATCAGCGCGTCGAGGGCGCTGCCGCAATGCGACTTGGCCTCGATCGTGAGGCGTCGGTTGGCCTGCACGGGAATGGACCACCAATCGGTCTCGGAGATCGGATCGATCCAGCCGAGCACGGTCGTCACGGCCGTGGGCGCCGTGATCTGGACGGCGTCCGAGCGCTGGTCGTCCGCGCGGCTCGGCTCGCACTGCGCGACCTGCGCCCCGCACGTGAGGATCGGCGAGCCGCCGCAGCTGCCGCCGCTGCACGCGTCGCGCTCGGTGCACGGGTTCTCGTCGTCGCAGGGGATGGTGCCGAGCCGCGGAAGCGCCTTGCAGGAGCCCGTGTCGCCGTCGCACACGCCGACGTTGCACGTATCGGTGAGGTCGGTGCAGCTCTTGGGCGTTCCCTCGCAGCGCAGCGCGCTGTCGCGCAAGACGCAGATCGTGCCGCTCGTGCATGGGTCGGCATCGTCACAGTCCGCGCCGACCGCATGGTTCAGGCACGGCCCGCACACGTCCAGATCGCCCTTGCAGGCGCCGCTGACGCAGGCATCGCCGCCCGAGCACGCATCGGCATCGTCACAGGCGCTGCCATTGGGACGCGCAACCGGCGCGCAGCCGCCTAGATCCTCGCGGCAGAGGCCCACGTGGCAGGCGTCGTCCATCGTGCTGCAGTCGGGCAACTGACCGACGCAGGTGCCGCCCACGCAGCGGTCTTCCGCGGTACAGGCCTGGCCGTCCTCGCACTTGGTGCCGAGTTGCACCGGCATCGGCACGCACTCGCCGCTCTCGGGATCGCACGAGCCGACGAGACACTTGCCGTCGTCGAGCTGCGCGCAGCTCACCGGGACGCCGAGGCAGGCGCCCGTCGCGCACATGT
The DNA here is from genome assembly GCA_005772945.1 of Pseudomonadota bacterium. Next base: position 31,311 of record SXIE01000346.1, on the reverse strand, counting down.
CGTTGGCCGTGCAGCGCTGACCGTCGTCGCAGGGCGTGCCGTCGTCGCGGTCGCGGCAGAAGCATTGGTTGGTGCCGGTGCCGCAGACGCCGGCCGTGCAGTGCTCGCCGACGGTGCAGGCGTCGCGGTCGTCGCACGGGCTGTCGTCGGGCATCAGATCCGTTCCGCACGTGCCGGTGGCCGCGTCGCAGAACGCGACGTGGCACTCGGTCGGCGCGGGGCACTCTTTCAACGCACCGCTGCAGGCGCCGCGCTCGCAGATTCCGGGCAGCCGGCAGCGATCGTCGAACTGGCACTCGTCCCCATCCGGAAGCAGCGTCCCGCCGCCGCACGAGCTATTCACGCACCGCTCGCCCGCCGAGCACGGGTTGCCGTCGTTGCACGCCTCGCCCTCCTCGAACGGCACCGCAGAGCACTCACCGGTGGCCGCGTCGCACTGCGGGTGCGCGCAGGGGCCGGCAAACGCCGCGCAGTCCCGCGCACGCTCCTGGCACGCGCCACCCTCGCAGACGCCATCGACCGTACACTTATTGCCATCGTCACACGCGACGCCATCCTCGAGCGCGGTGAGTGCGCAGGTCCCGGTCGCCTCGTCGCAGGCGGCCGCGTGGCACGGCGTCGCCTCCTTCGCGCAGTCGAGCGTCGCGCCACCGCAGCTTCCGCCGTGGCAGGCATCGTTGGCCGTACAACGGCTGCCGTCGTCGCAAGTGACGCCGTCGGTCTTTTGCACCGCAATGCAAGTGACATTCGCGGGGTCGCACGCGCCGACCATGCACGCGCCGTCATCGAGGTGCGAGCAGTCGAGCGCCGGACGGCCGAGGCAGACGCCCTGGCCGCAGCGGTCATCGATGGTGCAGGGGTCCCCGTCGTCGCAGAGGACGCCGTTCGCCTCGCCGTGGCAGAAAGCGTCGGGGATGCGGGCCTTGTCGTCGCCGCAGGCGGCAAGGGCCGTGGCCAACGAGAGCGCTGCGAAGGCGTAGGAAACCGTGAGCCGGTGTCGAGCGAGCACCATCGTCAGTTCTCCTGCACCGGGCGCGAGCGATAGCGGAAGTAGATCACGACGTCGTCGATGATCGGGGCCGTGTCCGCGGAGAGACCCGTGTCGGCGATCCACGCGGTGTCGGTGCGTGCGCCGCCGATGTTGATGGGAATGACGAGCTTCCAGTCCGGCGAGGCGAGGCTGCGGTCGCGCGCGAAGTACCGCCAGCAATAGGCGCCGTCGAGACTGCCGAGCGCTTCGCCGTTGTTGACGCAGGCTGTGAAGGGCTGGCTCACCGAGACGTAGCTGGCGGGGGTTTCCTTGCCGCCTTCGACGCTCTGCGGCGCGTAGCCGATGATGTGCTTGCGGATGGGATAGGTCAGGACCGGCAGGGTCCCGAACTCCTCGACCACCGATTCGGCGTCGCACCCGCGGACGAAGTCGGTCGGGCCGCGCACGAGCTGGTAGCGGACCACCTTGGTCGGGTCGTCGATGTTCTGGCCGATGAAGTTGACGGCGATCGAGCCGCTCATGGAGGCGCTGGCGTCGGGCAGGTCGATGCTCGTCGGATCTGTCGGGTCACGGCCGTCGATGAGCTGGTTACACGACAGCGGATCGATGAGCCACTCCGCCTCGCCGCTCTTGGTGTTCGCAAGCGGGGTGGCCGAGACGCTGAAGGGGATCTCGATCTGATCGGCCGGCATGTTCGCGCGGATCCGGCGCTTCAGGAACGGCGGTCGCGTGATGAGGTTGTGGAACTGCTGGCCGGCCGTCAGCACCTGGCCGGTGTGCGCATCGACGATGTCGCGCAGGTTCGGGAAGAGCGTGTCGCGCAGCGAGACGCGCAAGGTCTCGGTGTTCGTGTCGAAGTCACAGTCGAGTCCGTGCATCCCGCAGTACTCGAGGGCGCGCTTGTCGAGCACGGCGACGAACTCGTCGACATCGTCCATCGTGACCGCGGACTCGGCCTGCGCGATGAGCGTGGCGGCGTCGCCCGGTGCCACGTTGTAGTGGTGGATGAAGGCGACGGCCATCCGAGAGAGGTGCTGGACGATGGCGCGGAACTTCTCGGACGAGGCGCGCACCTGCGCTTGGCCGAGGAGGTAGTTGCCGGACTCGCGTCCGACGAGGTGCTCGGCCACGAACGTGACGTCTTCGTTGTAGAGGCGCACCACATCGCTTGCTTGGAAACGCAAGTCTTCGATCTGGGTCGAGAGGTTGAACGAGGTCTGGGTGAGGACGTTGAGCTCGGCGATGAGTGGGTCGATCTCTCTAATCATTTCGACAAGTTGCCCCGCGGCCTCCATGCGGCCGACGTTGTCGTCGTGGTCGTGCTCGTCGACTTCCTTGGCGATGGCAATTCCATCGATGGTCGCCTGCAGGACGGTCTCGATGAGCAGCAGCACGTTGAGTAGGACCGCCTGCGAGGAGACCTTGATGAAGTTTCCGGGGCAGTCGGTGCCGGCCGCGACGCCCGCCACGATGAGGCATTCGGGGGCCTCGGCGAGCGTCTTGGTGATCTCGGTCCCCTGCTCCAAGGCGGTCTTGATGAGGCCCAGGATGCTGCTCGAGATGCCGAAGGCGAGGATGCGCTCGCGCAGGAGATCGTCTTGCGCGCCCACGCGCTCGTCGGTGATGTAGAAGTTCTGAATGCGCTTGAGCACGGTCTCGGTGCTGCCGACGACGATGCGACGCTGGCGATCGACGAGCGCCTTTTCCTGGAGCAGAGCCGCCATCTGGCCGCCCACGCAGGGACGGGCCACGCCGTTGACGTCGATGGTGGGGAGGGTCGAGGTCAGCGCGCAGGTCGGCGCGTTGCCGATGAGATCGGTCGTCGTGGTGGTGCCGTCCAACCCTTCGGAGGCCGAATAGAGCGTCATGATGATCTCTTTGCAGCCATTCGCCGCATCGGGGTCGAACGTCGAGGCTTCGTCCAGACACTCGAGCTTGGCGTCGAACTCGAAGTTCGCCGGGCAGTCCGTCGGCAGCTTGTGGTCGCCGAGGAAGCCCTTCTCGTCCTTACCGAGTTTCTCGAGGTAAGACTTGAACTTACAGTCGCGGGCGCGGGCGAAGTCGTCCATCGACGCGAACTTCTTGAGCAGCTGCTGGCAGTAGTTTTCGGTCTTGTTCGACGGGTCGCCCGGCGTCGGATCGCCACAGATATCGTTGAGAGTCTGGGTGAGCTTTTTGCGACCCTCGTGCAGCGAGGACTCGAACGCGTCGAGATCCGCGATCGCGTTCTTGAGGTTGTCGACCGCGGACGTGACGAGCTCCTTGCCCTCGGGAATGAGCGTGCTCACGAGGCGATCGCGGTAGTTCTGCCAGTTGTAGAACGAGGTCTTGCCGTTCTCGAAGTAGACCCGCTCGGGCGTCACGCCGAGGCTGTTCTTGGCGGGGTTGAGCTGGTTCAGGACGTTCTGGCCCTTCTCGAAGATCGCGACGGCCTCACCGCGATACGCGAAAAGCTCCTTCTGCCAGTGGCTCTGCAGCTCGAGCAGGTAGACCTGGATGAGGTACTCGTTCTGCATCATGTGGTCGGCGAAGATGAAGTCCGTCGCGCCCGTGTTTTTCGCGACGCGTCGCTCGAGGTCGACCAGCTCGGCGATCGCGTCCATCCGGTCCGAGACGATCGTGTGCATGATCTCGAGCCAGTCGTTGCCCGTCGATTTGAAGGCGCGTCCGGGCCAGGTGAAGAGCACCTTGGCGGCGTCCGGGCCGACGATCTCGTTGACCAGCGCGTCGTATTGCCGGACCGCCGCGCGCAGCTTGTCCATCTTGTAGCTGCGCGCCGCGCCGGCGATGAACGGGTTGATCTCGTTGCGGTAGAGGACGAGGAACGCGTCCGAGCGCGCCTTGTCGGCGTCGAATTTCAGGATCTGGCCGAGATCGGACCAGAAGCGGTTGTGCTCCTGCATCGCGAAGAGCGCCGGGTACGTGCTGCCGAGCGCGGGGCATCCCGAGAGGACCAGCGTGTCGGGGCAGAACATGTCGAGCTCGCCTGTGGTCGGATTCGTGACCGCGCCGGAGACGGCCGCCGTATTGACCCAGCCCGAGACGAGCGCCTTGCGATGGAGCGCCAGGCCGCAGCGCACGGCGTTTTCGTCCACGCACATCGGGGGCGGGGACGCGCTCGCGTCGGTGCACGGCAGGACGAAGCTCGAGAGGAAATCGTAGATGCTGAGGTGATCTTGCTGATCTTGCGGCGTGGACGTCCCGAGACCGGCGAGGGCTTCGGTGATGCTGTCCTTGAACTGCCTGAGCTGCGGGAAGATCGTGTCGCGCCCGAGCGCGCTGTAGGTCGTCGCCGCGCCGATGCGCCGCGCGGCCTGGATGTACGCGTCGAACTTGGTCCTGTCGGCGAACTGCGCCTTGGCATACGCCGCCGTCGCCTTGTCGGTCGCGCTGGCGCCGGTCTTGTCGACGCAATAGGTCGCGATGTCGGCGTCGATCTGGGCCGTCACGGTCGCGTCGGTCGGGAAGCGCGTCGCCGCGTAGCCGGTCGCGAGCGAGTTCGTCGTGAGTGCGATCGGCGAGTCGTCGGCGATGAGCTGGTCCATGATGAACCCGCCCTCGAGCGTGAGGTCGTAGTCGGCGACGAGGCCGCTGATCTTCTCGCGGTAGATGCCGTGGAAGCGCGCGGTGGCTTCGTCGAAGGGGCCGATGAACTCGATGAGGCGGCGGATCGGGCGCCCGAAGACGTTCTTGACCTGGAGGTCGGTGGCGCCCGCTTCGGTGCAAGAAGCGCCGCTTTCGGTGATGCAGAAGTTCGCCGCGATATCGATGATACCGATGATGCGGAGACGCCCGAGCTGCGGGGAGTAGAGGCCCACGAACGGGATCTCGTTGTCGGCCACGCTGGTCGCGCCACCCTTGGTGAAGGCGAACGCGCTCTTGCCGTGCATTTGGCCGTGGACCAGGAGGCCGCTCGTGATGTCGACGAAGCCGTTCGCGTCGGCGACGGCGGGCGTCGGAGCCAGGTGGTACTCGCTCAGCAGCGTATTCCACTGCTTCGGCGTCTCGCCGTAGACCTTCATGCGCATGCCGAAGGCGAGTGGCTTGGCGCCGTTCAGCGTGTTGTCGACGGTGCCCTTGTAGACGGTGATCTGGCCGGCGTACTCGCCGGACGGTGAGGCCTTCGTGAACGTCACGGGGATGGTGTCGGAGTCGCCATTATCGAAGATGGCGCGGAGCGTGGCCGTGTAGACGCCGGGGCTCAGGCGGTCGGCCGCGGCCGTGTCGAGCTGGATCCCGATGTCGGTATTGCCTTGTGCCGCGACCGTGCCGAACGGCGACACGAGCGTCACCCACTGCTCGGTGTCGTCGACGTAGCAGTCGTCCTGGCGGGCGCGGCATTGGGCTTCGGTCTCGTTGTCGGGGCGCTGGTTGACGTCGCCGCAGTCGACGAACGCCTGCAGGCATTTGGTGTCCTGCTTGAGCGCGTACGAGAGCTCGAGGCGATAGCCGAAGCTGACCGAGGGATTGCCGACGACGACCTTCTTCGTGATGAGGTCGAGGATCACCATCGCGGATTGCTCGGTGATCTGGACGGCGTCGAGCTTCATTTGGTCGCGTCCGAAGCGGATCGCGTAGTTCTGCGGGTCGAACGTGAAGCCGTCGTCCTCGTCGTCGGGCAAGGCCAGCGCGCGGCAGCGGTTGTTCTCCGTGCAGTACCAGCCGCCCGAGGGGCAGTCCGCCGAGCGATAGCACTTGGGCGAGCAGCGTCCGAGAAAGCAGTAGGCGCCCGCGACGCAGTCAGAGTCGACGTCGCAGGTGGACTTCGTGACGTCGATGGCGACGCAGCGCCCGCGGTCGAAGTCGCAGGCCTTGCCGTTGCCGGTGCATCGGCGTTCGAGCTCCGACACGCCGTCCTCGCGGGAGGCCACGAGGCCGCAGTCGCGCTGGCACGCGTGGCGCTCGGGGTCGCAGTAGAGGCCGCGCCCGCACGCCTTGTCGTCGGCGCAGAAGACGAGGTCGGCCGCTGCGCACGAGCTGGTCTCCGGGTCGCAGCCGGGCTGCTCGAGGAACGCGACGATACACAGATCGAGGTCGAAGATGTCGAAGCGCGAGTCGCCATTCTGATCGAGGAGACGCGTCAGGTTCGCTTCGAGCGAGCACTGGTTATCGCTGAAGACCGGCTGGAAGCCGCCGAGGTGGAACGCGACGCATTGGTCGAGGAGGTTGAGATCGACGCGGAAGGCCGAGGCCTTGCAGAAGAAGCCCTTGCGATTGGGCGTCGCGTGGCCCTCGATGCACGTCTCGCCGACCGCGCAGGCCGAGGGGCGCACAGTGACGTCGACGCCGGTGCCGGTCTCGCACGGGATCTCGCAGCGCCGCGACTGCGGATCGCCCTGCGTGTGCTCGACGCAGATGAGCGCGCGGTCGTTGCCGACGCAGTCGGCCGCCGTGAGACAGGGGTTGTTTGCGTCGGAGTTGACGCACTCGTTCGCGACCGATCCGAGCGGCTCGGAGGCGCGTGCCGGGCTCGTGCCAAGGGCCACCAAGCCCGTGAGGGCGATCAGGCCGAGGGCAAGAATCAGGCGTTCGGGCGTTCTGTGCCTCATGGCGCTCCTTGGCCCGGCGATAGCGTGAGAGGCGGTCCGAGCAGCAGGCCCTCATTCGCTTCCGCCGGTGCGAAGATGGGCATGCGACTCTCGAGCGAGACGGTCCCGCTCGCCTTGTCAGGGGCTGTGAACGTGAGGCGCGCGAGTCCGCCGGACGCGAGCGTCGCCGTGTTGCCGGAGGCGTAGACGATGACGCGCAGGAGGCCGCCACCCTGGTCTTGCACCACGAGCTCCTTGCCGGCCGCGGTCGTGGCCGTGAGCGGCTCGGCGCCCTGGAAGGTCCAGCCGTCGGCGTGGCGGACGTAGAGCTCCATCATGCGCGGGGCCGCGTGGTTCACCTTGTGAAGGTAGTTCACATCGAGGGCGACCGTTCCCGGGGCGGCGGGCGCCGCGGCGAGCGACAGGGTGAGCGGCGACGCCTCGATCGGCGGCGCGTCGGTCGGTCCCTTGGGCGTGGGGCTCTGCGCGTCGCAGGCCACGAGGGCGAGGGCGCAGGCGACGGCCGCCGAGAGGTGTAGGTGGCTGGTCATACTCACTTCCACCCGATGCCGGTGCCGTTCGTGCAGGTCGGGCCGCAGACGAACCTCATCCACATGACGTCGTTGTCGTCGACGTCGCCGGAGAGGTGCATGCTGCCGCCGCCCGAGCCGTCCTGCAGCTTCACGCAGGTGTGCTTGTGGTCATCGGTAGCGAAGCCGTTGCCGTCCGAGTAGTTCAGGCAGATGCAGCAGTTCGCCGCGTTGAAACTACCGAAGACACTGACGTTCCCGTCCAGCGTCGCGTTGCCGCTGACGTTGAGGTGCTCCCCTATCAAGGCGCTGTTCTGAACCGTCAAGTCGTTCGCGGTAATCGAGCCGAACCCGCCGCTCACGGTGAGAGTGCCCTGCAGCGTCGTATTGCCGGTGATGACCAGGCTGGGCAACGTGATGCCGCGGTCCTCGCCACTGGCTCTGACGTACGCGCTCAGGTTGTCGAGGCCGGTCACGCTGTCATTGAAGTCGACCGGCCCGTTGAAAACAGTCGATCCGTTGGCGACGAGCGCCGTGGTGACGGTCAGTGTGTCCATCGTGATGCTGCCAGTGATGCCACCCGGGAAGGCGACCAGGCCGCTGAACGTCGCGAGCCCGGCCACCGTGAGGTTGCCCGAGGTGCTCACGTGCTGGAACTGGGTCGTGCCCGAGAAGCCGCCGCCGAAGCTCACCGTGCCGAGGAGCTGCGTGGCGCCCGTGACGGTCAAGCCCCCGCCGACGTTGGCGTTGCCCGACATGGTGGTCGTGCCGCCGACGGTGATGCTGTTGGCGAAGTTGGTGTTGCCGGTGATACCGCTCGGGAACGAGACGGTGTCGCCGAAGCTCGAGACGCCGTTGACAACGATGCCCGAGCTGACGAGTACGCGGCCGAGGTTGCTCTGCCCGACCACGGTGAGTGTGCCGCTCAGCGTGCTGTTGCCCGCGACCGAGAGCGCGCCGCCAAACGCCATGTTGCCGCTGATGCCGCCATTGAAGGTGGCCGCGCCGGTGAAGGTCGAGGTGCCGGTGACCGCCAGCGTGCCGCCGAAGCTGCCGTTACCGCCGGCGGTAACGCCTCCTCCCGCCGTCACGCCGCCGGTGATCCCCAGTGCGCCCGTCACGCCGGCCGGCATGGCGACCGTGCCGGTGAGCGTCGAGCTCCCGCCGATCGTCAGGTTGCCGGTCGCACCGAAGTTGCCGGTGACGGCGCTGTTGCCGGTGATGGTCGCGCCGCCGCTCGTGATGGTCGTCGCGCCGCCGATCGTGAGGGCGCCCGTGATGCCGTTGGGGATCGAGACGTTCCCGCTGATCGTGGCGCCGCCCGCGATCGTGAGCCCACCGATGACGCCGCTTGGAATTGCCATTTGACCGGCCACGGTCAGGTCGCCGCCGAAGGTCAGATTCCGGGTCTCGCCGGTCGCGAAGATGAAGGTGTCGGCGGCGACCGGGTCCGTGACGCCGGCGTCGAAGATCGCCGGGCCGTGGAAGTGGATGACGCCGTTTACGTCGGTCTTGGCGAGCGAGGCGTCGGGGTTCACCGCGAGCGCGGTCCCCTGCACGGCGAAGAGGCGATGCGAGGCACCGAGCTGGTCCTTGACGGCGATGTTGGCGCCAACCTCGATGCTGCCCGAGGCGCGCAGCTCTTGGACGTCGAGGCGTCCGGCGACGCGCGAGTCGCCCGTGACGTCCGCGCCGCCCGCGCTCACCACGAGGCCGCCCGAGCTGACGCTCACGCCGCCGGAGCTGACGCGCACGCCGCCGGCCGAGACGTTGAGGCCGCCCTGGTCGATGGTGACGGCGTCGCCGACGTCGAGCGTGCCGTCGATCTCCGAGTTGCCCGTGACGTGGATACCGCCCGCAGCGACCGTGGCGGCGGCGCTGATGAGGAGCGTGCCGGCGATGTCAGAGGCGCCTGTGATGTGCGCGCCGCCCGCCTGGACGGTGAGGGCCTGGCTGATGAGCATCGTTCCGAGCACCTGGGAATTGCCGGTGATGTCGGCGCCGCCCGATTGCACGGTCGTCTTCCGGGCGATGACGAGCGCGCCCACGATGTTCGAGTCGTCTGTGACGTGGATGCCGCCCGATTGAACGGTCGTGCCCTGGGTAATGACCACCGTGCCGTCGACGTCGGTGTTGCCGACGATGTGCGCGCCCTGGGCGGTGACCGTGAGGCCCTTGCCGCCGACCGACGGGGTCACGGTCACGTCGCCCGTCAGGGTCGTATCCTCGCTGAAGAGATGCAGCGAATGGAGCTCGGTCATCTGGTCGCTGTCGTGGCGCTTGCCGACGACGCTGAGGTGCATCGCATCGCGGTCCTTGACGGGCGTCCACTGGAGGAAGCCACCGTTCTCGTAGGCCGCGAAGTCGGCCGGGTTCGGGAAGAGCTCGAGGGCCTTGGCTGCGACGGGCGTGTAGAAGTCGAAGTAGCCGATGCCGAGGACGTTGCGGATGAGGAGATCGCGGTCCGCCGTGACGCGGTGCGCGTAGCTCGCCTGACCGGCCACGTTGGCGTGGTGCGCTTGCTGCGCGAGGCTCGCAAAGCTGGCCTTGACCGCGTAGGGCGCTGAGCCGAGCTCGACCGGCTTCAGGCAGTTGTTGATGTCGCCGGGGCAGATCTGGAAGGCCAGATCCGAGTTCTCCGCCATCACCTCGTCGAGCTCGCAACTCATGTTGCGCCCGATCTCGAGGTTGAGGACGCTGTCGACGACCTGCACGCTCTGGAACTGCTCCGAGCAGAGGACCTCGGTGCCGCGCAGGAGCTTGACGTAGACCGTCGTGAACAAGCCCTCGCCGATCGGGAGCTTGGCTTGCGAGACGCGCGCCTGAAACTTGAACACCGGCGGGACCTTCTGGAGCTTCAGATCCTTGATCTGGTAGCTGCAAGGAAAGTCGCCGGTGTTGTCGCAGACGACGTCTTGGGCGTCGGCCCGCGAGGGCGCGAGAAGCAACGTGGCCAGGGCGAGACCCGGGAGGAGTCGTGCCGAGGATCGGCGCAGCGGCAGGCACGTGGCGGCTAGGAACATCTCGGTTCTCCGGTCGGATTTTCGAGGGCCGGGCAACGGCCCGGCGGCGCACGAAAATGGGGATAGATCAGAAGCTCTTGACGGCGAGGTTCAGGAAGAGCGGGTTCGCGATCGAGACGCCGGTCAGCGTTCCGATGAGGTCACCGCGGGTGAGATTGCTGTCGTTATCGACATCGACCCAGCAGGTGGCGTCGTAGGAGACGCCGACGGGAAGCGGGGCCAGGACATTGGCGACGAGCGACGGCAAGCCGCCGCTGAGGGTCGTGCAGGCGGCGCCGGCCGGGTCGCAGGCGCGGAGGCTCGTCCCGAGGACCGGCGAGGTCGTGCTGACAGGCAGCGTGAGCGTGCCCGCCCCCGCGGCCGCGAACCAGCAACGCATCGAGGCGTGCGGATCGAGCGCGCTGTTCGCGACCGTGATGGCGGCGCCGCCCAGCGGTGACAGATCCGCGTCGGTCACAACCACGCGCGGGGGCGATGCGGACGTGCCACTGACCACCACGAAGGCGCCCCGGTCGTCCGTGGCCTCGTAGCGCGGTAGGCCGCTCGCGGCGTCGAAGTCCAGGTCATCATTGACGAAAACGAAGAGACGATATTGCCCGGGTGGAACCGAGGCGTCGCCCGCGGAGCCGGTCGTGCCCGTCTGGCCAGCCTGGCCAGCCTGATCGGGCGCGCGCAAGACGAACGTGACCTTGCCGTCGGTGATTTTCATCTTGTCCGACGAGACGCCGACCAGCGTCGGATTGGCGTCGCTCGAGACGAGCAGGGCCTTGACGTGCGCGCCGTTGGCGCCCGGCGATTGGACCTCGACCGTGACCTTCATCGCGTCGCGGCAGCTGATGCCGATGTCCGTCACGTCCGCGTTGGCGGTCGTGCCCTCGGCGTGGTCGATGGTGCAGACCTGCGTCGGGTTGCTCGGCTGGCGCGCGATGACGACCGTGTAGTCGGTGTCGGGGGCGAGCTTGGTCGGGACCGAGAAGGCGCCGCTGGCGTCGAGGACCAGCTCTTGGACGCCGCCATTGAGCGAGAGCTTGAGGCCCGAGCCGCGCAGACCCGCGACCGTTCCGCCAAGGGAATAAACGGCTGCGAGCGGCGAGCGGGGCCGACATGCGACCGTGAGGTTCGTGATGTTGCTCTTGGCGATCGTGCCGGTGCCGAAGACGAGTGCGCAGTCTTGCGGCGGGTTCTCGGGCTGCTGCGTGATGATGGCGCTGTAGGCCGTGCCGGCGACGAACTCGGTCGCGAACGCGAACGACGTCGCACCGGCGGCACCGACGGGATGCGGGATCGTGAGGAGCTCGATGCCGCCGTTGAGCGAGAGGACGAGTCCGGTCCCCTGGAGGCCGACCGTGCCGCCGCCGACCGAGTAGGTCGGGAGCGTCGTGCAGGTCACGATCGCGCCCGTGGTCGCCACCCCGGGCATCGTGCCGCGTCCGCCATTGGCGCTGGTGACGGTGCACAGTTGGGGCGGCGCGGAGGGCTGGACCGTCACGCCGACCTGGTACGCCTTGCCCTCTTCGAAGAGGCCTGGGAAGGCGGCCGTGCCGTTGCCGTTCGGGCGCAGCGTGCGTCCCGATTCCTGCTCGATCAGCTCGAAGCCGCTGCCGGCGAGGCCGTTCACGCTCACGGCCAGAGGCGATTGCGCGATGTCGCGACAGACCACGAAGGCCGCCACGTCCCCCGTTCCCATCATGCCGGCGCCGCTGGCGATGGTGCAGATCTGGCCCGCGGGCGGCCGCTTGATCGTGACGTCGTAGGTCGCGCCCGGTGTGAGGGCGTGGCCGAAGGTCCAGGTTCCATCGGCCGTCGCGACGAGTTCTTCGAGGCCCGTCGTCGGTTGACCGGCGCCCGCCGAGTAGCTGTTCTTCAAGATGATGTTGCCGTCCAGACCCTGGACCGCGACCTTGACCGAGCGCGCCGTCACGCACGCGACCGGCACAACGACCCCGCCGCCGGGCATCGCGCCGGCCCCGAGCGTCGCATCCACCGTGCACACGTGGTTGGGCGTCGACGGCTGCGCGTCGATGATGACCGAGTAGCGGCGGCCGACGGCCATGTCGGTCGGGAAGGTTACGTCGACTATGCCGGGAGCTGCGGCCGGGGCGGGCACCGTGGCCGTCTCGACGAGCGCGCCCATGCTGTCGCGCCAACCCACACGCAGATCGCCGCCGGCATAGCCGGTCACGCGCACCTTCACCGGGAAGCGCAGGAGGTCGACGCCGTCGTAGCCGTCGCCGTGCGCGAAGTTCGAGAAGAGCCCGAACTCGAACGACGCGAAGGCCGTCGAGGCGCCGACTTGATTGGCCGAGTTGCTCGGGTCGACCGAGCTGCCACTGCCGATCCACCCATAGCAGGGCTCGGTGCGGAACGCGTCGATGTCGACCACGCAGTTGTTGGCGGTCTCCATGACCGAGCCTTGCTCGAGCGGGAAGTCGCGCAGGATGATGATGTTCTGCATCGTGATGCTGGCCGCGTCGGGGACCGTCGGGTCGACCACGTTGCAGTTGAGGAGGCCGTAGCCGTAGGTCGCGCGGTCGAACTCCATGAGGGCGGAACCGGCGTCGCAAACGCCCGGATTTGCTGCGCAATAAGCGTCGCGCTCCGGCGAAAGCTCTTTGGAAATGTCGCCGTAGAACATCTTCTTCGGCGCGCCATCGTCGACCGGCGTGATGCCTCCTTCATAGGAGCACACCTTGTTCGTCGTGATGTTGTTCATCGCGCCGCCACCATCGACCTGCACGTCGAGAACGACGACCGCCGGGCTGCCGCCCCACAGGAAGTCGTGCTCACTGCGCGAGGCCGGCGGGCAGTTCGCGTGCTTCTGGTCTTTGCAGTAGCCGATCTGCTCGCGCGGCGAGATGTCCGCCGGGTAGCCGAGCGTGTACTTCGAGCCCTGCGCGCGGAAGTAGCACGGGTCGGGCGCCGCGTTCGGCGTGCCTGCGGCCACGGCGGTCGCCTTGAAGTCGGCGAGGCAGAACTGGTCGTCTTTCGCGCCGAGGCCCGTCGCCGCGCCGCTGATGTTGTTGTAGGGCGCCGTGATGAGGCGCAGGCGGAGATCGTTGAACGGGTGCGGCGAGGTGACGACGTACGGGTTCTGGTTCGCTTCGACGAGCGTCCGGTTGTGCACCATGATGCGGGCGATGCGGTTCCAGTTGGCCCCGTAGAACGGCCCGCCGCGCGCCTCGACGACGATCTCGGGGGCCGAGCCGTAGTCCGTCACGCCGTACGCATGGACCTCGACCGGCACGCGCTGGTCGACGACTTGGCTATAGCCGGGCCAGCCATTGATGGGGTCGGGCGCCACGTCGTAGACCATGTCACCGGTGCCCTGGAACGTCGCGGGCGCCAGGTCCCACCAGGTCCAATCGTGCATCACGCACTTGCCGTGGTCGCAGTACTCGAGCAGCGAATCGCAGAGGTACTTCGACTGACCGTCCTCGAACGCGTAGCACTCGGTGATGCACGCGCCCGCGACGCAGGCGAAGCTCTTGGTGTCGGGGCAGCCCTCGATCGTCGCGATGCTCAGCGCGCCGAGCTGCTTGACGACGTCGCGGCACTCCATGCAGGCGTGCTCGGTCTGCTCGCAGAAGCGGCAGGGGCCGTTCAGACAGCGCTCGGTGAAGCACTGGGCGTCGACGTTGCAATCGGCACCGCAGACCCAGTCGAAGGCGCTCGTATTGCCGTTGGCGCCGACATGCTCCTGCTCGACCGACATCGGCCGCAGCGTGCAGCGCGCTTCGTAGGCCGAACACGAGAACGGGTCCTCCGGATCGCACGGCACGCTCACGCACTGCGATTGCACGCACAGATGGAACGGCGGGCACTCGGCGTGGCTATTGCCGCAGCTCGGGAGCCGCGAGTCCAGCTGCCCGTCGCGCCCATCCTTGGCCAGGAACTCGTGCCCCCGCTCGGCCTCCGAGCGGAACGCGTCGGGATCGCGCAGACCGGCATAGAGCTTGAGGTCGTCGAGGCCGCCGCGGAAGCCGGCGAGGATCTGCTTGTTCTGCAGATGCAGCGTGCCGCCCGCCCAATTGCACGGGTAGAAGCTCGCGTCGCGCACCCAGTCGAGGCCGCTCAGCTTGGTCGACTCGACGAACAGCGACTCCGCCCCGGAGGCGCCCAGCAGAGTCTCCGTTCGCAAGAGAACCGGGCGAGACTTGCTTACGGCTGCAAGCAATAGTTGATCGCCATCCGGGGAAAAGACGCCGTCCTCGATCTGCTCGAAGAGGCCCGCCGGCTCGAAGGTCGTCGGCGGCGCGACCGAGGTCAGATCCTTCAGCAGGAACTCGGTGTCCGACTCGCGCGTGAACGTCCCGAACGCCACCGTGCGCGCGCCCGGCTGCGGCGCGACGAAGCGAATCACGGCGATCTGTCCCGGCGTCAGCGGCGAGGCGTCGAGCGGGCTCATGACCTCGATGCGCACGTACGAATGCCCGAGCGGCTCGACGCCCTTCAGGCGCAGCGTCTTGTGCATGGCCGTCACGACCGTACCGGCGGTGATCGCCTGGCCGTTCGCGTCCTCGAGGATCGGGTTGTAGAGGCTCGCGTCGAACTCGAGGTACAGGTTGCGGATCTCGTGCGGCAGGCAGTCGCGCGTGTCCCACAGCTGGTCGGCGTTGCGGTCCTCGTCCGTGTCCTGGAGCCGGTTGTGATTGCGGTCCCAGCAGTCGGCCGCAACCGGCGCGGGATTGTAAGCGACGCTCACGTTCACGCCGTCCGCGGTCGGCGTCTCGGTCAGCGTGTACTCGCTTGTCGACTCGTAGGTCGCGAACGTGCGCTGGTAGAAGAGCAGCTCCTTCGTGAGCGGCACCAGCCCGGCCTTCTCGCTGTGGTGCGCCGCCAGCATCTCGATCTCGTGCCACGCCTCGCCGAGGCCGATGACCGGATCCACGGTCGCGAAGTCGATGATCTGCGGGATCTTCAGCGTGTAGATCTGATGCCCGTCCCACATCGGCGACGAGGTGTCGATGAGGAGCTCGCCGCGGCTGCCATCATCGGCCGAGCCCGTCAGCCAGCGCGCGTTGCGATGGTTGCGATCCTGCGCCGAGGTCAGCCGGTAGGTGTTCACGGTTTGGTTTCCGATGAGCGCGACATAGTCGAGCTGCTCGACCGTGCTGCCGTCGGGCTGCTCGATGGCGACCACGTTGTTCGGGCCGTCGAAGCCGATATAGTAGATGTGCGCGACGCGCTTGAACGTGTTGTCCTGCGCCAGGACGTCGTACACGTTCGACTCGAAGACGATGCCCGAGCCATCGGGGGCCCAGCTGGGATTGCGCGCGATGATGCCGCGCGCGGTGTCGCCGAAACCGCTCGTCAATTGGCGCTGATCGGTGCCGTCGCCGTTGGCCATCCAGATCTCGAAGTTGCCACTGACATTCGCGCTGTAGACGATGCGGTCGAGCCCCGGGTGGTAGTCCGGATCGCGGTACGAGAACTGCCCGTCGCCAAGGACCGTCGTCGCGCCGAGGCCGCCCGCGTTCATGCGCTCGATGCGGTAGAGGTTCGAACGATTCGCGGCGTAATAGACGTGCTCGGGCGGGGTGCCGCCGGTGACGTCGCCTTCGACGTGCTGCAGGACATCGGTGCCGCCGAAGAACTGCGGGCAGACGACGCTCGGGGCGCGCGGGAACGTGTAGTCGCGGACGCGCACGCCGTCGAAGTAGAGGTCCATCTTGCCGAGCGAGGCGTCGAGCGCGAAGCCGACGTGGTGCCAGGTGCGGAGCTGGATTCCGGTCGCGATCGTCACCGTCGCGGGGACCGGCGCCTTCGACAGGAAGTCGCCGTCGAAGAGCTTGAGCGCGATTGCGCCGTTACCGTCCGACTCGAGGCGCAGCCCGAAGCGCGTGCGCTCATTCGGGCCATTGTGGCTGAAGAGGACCTGCGGGGTCTGCTTCAGCTCGTCGAGGGAGTTGCCCTCGGTGTAGAACCAGGTGCCGAACGAGAAGCTCTGCGACGCGGGCGCCAGCGGCTCTTCGAACGTCACCGGCAGGCGCAGGTGATCGCTCGAGCCGTCGAGATAGACCGCGTTGTTCGTGACGCCTTCGATGACCTCGCGCGCCGCGACCGAGCCGTTTTGAAGAACCGCTAAGCGCGCGAGAAGCTTCGCCTTTTCGACCTCGCTGGGCTCGTTCGCACAGAGCGGATACTTCGCACACAGCGCGTCCGCGTCGGGCACGTTGAGGTACGTTGCAGGCGCGCTCAGCGCGTCGAAGCCGAACCACATGCGGAGTTTCGTCGGCGCGTCGTCGCGGCTCCCGAGGGCTACCGACGGACCCCACAGCGCATCGTCAGTCAGGAGGCCCTGACCCGCGGCGTCACCCTGCAGCGGCGCCACCGAGGCGGTCTGCAAGAGATCGTTCGTCGAGAACGCGATGTCGGTTCCGCCCGGTCCGATGCGCCGGAACACGAGCTCGATGATCGGGCCGGTCGGGATCGGATGGGTCCCGTCGGTGTCGAGCACCGAGAGGCGCAGCGTGCCGTCGGAGAGATGGGTCGACGCCAGCTCTTTGCCCTGCAGGTTCAAGAGCGCCAGCGGCCGCGCGTCGGCGAGCGTCAGCGAGGTGTGATCATAGGTGAGGTACAGATCGAGCGCGCGTGCCGGCAGCGGCGTGTAGTCGTAGTGGATCTGGACGAGCACCTCGGTGTCGTCCTCGGCCACCAGCTGGAGATGGAACGCCGTGCAGGCCCCGCCGCCGCAGTCGCGCGGCTGGCAGAGCCCATGCCCGAGGTCCGGCCGATAGCCGCATTCCTCGTCGAAGCGACACGCCGCATGCGAGCCGCAGCGGCTCTCGACCACGCCGTCGTCGAGCCCGAGATGCTTCTCGAGCCACGCCGGCACGCCGTCGCCGTCGCCGTCCGCGCACTCCTGGAATGAATGCGTCGGGGCCGCCGCGCAGACGACGTCGGGGCAGTGCCCGGGGCGCTTCTGGAGCGGCCAGATGCAACGTGGGCCGCCCGGCTGATCGTCGATGCACTGCAGCTCGATCGTATTGTCGGCCGCGCACTCCGCTTGGGTACACTCGTCGACCGCCTCGCACACTCCGCCCGTGCAGAGTGCGGCTGGGATGACGACGGTTTGATCCGCGTCGCCGTAGCAGATGATCGCCGTCGTCGAATCTTGCGCCTGGTTGTACTCGAGCAGCGCCAGCTCGTGATCGGCACGGTCGACCGGCGCGATGCCGTTCTTCTCCCAGATCCGCGGCGCGTGCCCGCACGCGACCAAGCACTGTTCGCGCTCGACGAAACGATCGTAGGTCGAGCTCGCGTAGACCGCCGGGCACGTCTCGGTGCACCCGAGGTAGTGGCCGAGATCGTAGAGTTCCGAGAGCTTGAGCGGTCGCGCGCTCGCCGTCTGCGCGCTGGCGAGAGTCCCGCCGACGAGCATGCACAGCAGGGCGAGCGCCCGTAACTGAGAGCGCTCAGGGAGCATGGTTCACCTCGACGGCATCCGGCCAAACCACCAGCGAGGCGCCGAAGTGCGAGCCCCACAGCGCCGCATCGGCGGCCGCCGGCGCGAAGATCTCCTCGCGCTCGACGAGCGCCAGGATGAGCGGGGTGACGGACGCGTCGGCCCCGAACGAAGGCGCGAACCGGAACGTCAGAAAGAGCCACCGCCCGGCCGGAATGTCGCGCGTGTTGTTCGTCGACATGATGAGGAGCTGCAGCGTCCCGTCGGCCAGCTCGCGGTACGCGCGGCCAGTCTCGGGATCCATATAGAAGCCCTTCTCCGACGTGATGAGCGACTCGCCGATCGCGACCTGGGCCAGCTCCGCGTCGCCTAGGACGCGCAGCCGCAGGTCGGCCATGCCGGGCAGGGGCGTGCCCAACTTCGGCGCGAAGTCGAGCGCGACGGTGACGCTGCGTACCCGACCGTCGACGATCTCGCGATCCACCACCGAGAGCGTCAGCGGGCAGTCGCTACAGCTCACGTCGCGTGGGCACGCAGGGCATTTGCCGTCGCAGCCGTCGACCTGCTCGCACGTCTCGACCGAGCAGCTCGGCCCGCACGTGCACTTGTTCGCGACACACGACTCTTGCGCCCCGGTGCAAGTTCCGCAGCTGTTCCCGCAGTGATCGCCGCAGGCGAATCCGAGCTCGGCGCAGCTCTTGTCGCAGGCGTCGGGCGCGTTCGTCACGCATTGGCCGTCCGCCGAGCAGGTCGCAGGAGCCGCGCACGCACCGCACACGCCGCCGCAGCCATCGCTCCCGCACGCGCGGGCGTCGCAGCTCGGGGTGCAGGCGGGCGCGCTCGCATCGGGTGCCGCAGCGCCCTCGGCCCCACAGGCCGCAAGCCCCGCGCTGGCCATCGCCATGAAGGACACGAAGGCGAGAGACCAAGCACCCGCACCGCGCGATGCGGTGTCCGCTTGGACGTCTCGGGGACGGACGTTGCGTCGCCTCATGAGGATTCCTCGGGCAACCAGAAACGACCACCGATTCGCATTTCGAGTCGGGGTCCGGACCTCGTGTCTGACGGAACGAGGTCGAGGGGAAGCTCGCGTCGACTCTATGGGGTTTTTTCGTCCAGTCAAGCAGGCGAAAAAAAAACCAGAAAATGCGCATGCACAACTTCCCCTCTCGGCGTGCTGTGCTATGCAAGGGACATTGCTCGCCTCGTTTCGGCATCCACCCCCATCACGGTGAAAGGCCGACGGTGCGCGTCACGCCCGCATGGGACGGGCTCGAGCGACTACTTCGCGTCCCCGGGGATCTCGATGAAGGACGTCCAAGACACGCAAGCAGGAGAATGCCAAAAAGGGCGATTCCGCCCCATTGGCACATTCTCGGCGGTATCGCTTTGGGCGTTCGTCGTAGGGGGCGCGGTCGGGTGCGCTGAGAGCATCGGCCCCAAGCTCGGTCCGCCGCCGGTCGTCACGACGCCCTGCCACCAGGCGGCGTGCGACCCCGTGACCGCCAAGTGTGCCGAGGTTCCGGTCGCCGACGGCACGGCCTGCGACGATCACGACGCCTGCACCGAGAATGATCACTGCGTCGCCGGGACGTGCGTGACGGTCGCCAAGACCTGCGACGACGGCAACCTTTGCACCGATGACAGCTGCGACGTGGCGCTCGGCTGCGTGACGACGCCGAACGCGGTCGGGTGCGACGACGGCAACGCGTGCACGCTCGGCGATGTCTGCGGGGACGGGGCGTGCGCGGGGCCCACGGAGGTCGAGTGCGCCGACACCGATACCTGCACCGATGACAGCTGCGACCCGGCGATCGGTTGCGTCAACGCACCCAAGGCCGGCCTCCAGGCGATGTGCGCGGGACTCGGCGTGCAGTGCCCGGCGGGGTTCGTATGTAACGATGACGCGACGTGCGCGAGCTGCGACGGCAGCGAACTCTACGTCCCGCAGGGCCGCTTTTGGATGGGCTGCAACGCGAGTGTCGACGGCGCCTGCGCGGTCGACGAGAAGCCGCAGCACCGCGTCGTGGTCCCCGCCTTCGCGATCCAGAGAACCGAGGTTACCGCGGCCGCCTATCGCACCTGCGTCGAGGCCGGCGCCTGCGAGCGGCCGAGTGAGGCGGCGGGCGGGTATGGTACCTACGATCCGCCCGAGCGGGCCGAGCATCCGGTGACGCCCGTCAACTGGCACCAGGCGGGCGACTACTGCGGATGGCTCGACCACGCGGGGAGCGATCCGTGGCGCCTCTGCACCGAGGCCGAGTGGGAGAAGGCGGCGCGCGGCTCGTGCGCGCAACACTGCGACCGCGCGGACGACGACAGCTGCTGCCAGGCCGCGATGCCGACGTATCCGTGGGGCGACGCGACGGCGAGCTGCGCGTGGGCCATCATGGACGACGGCGGCAACGGCTGCGGCACGGGCATCACGTGGCCGGTCGCGTCGCGCCCCGCCGCGGCGAGCGCGTACGGCGTGCTCGATCTGGCCGGCAACGTCTGGGAGTGGGTCCAGGATTGCTGGCACGCCTCCTATAAGGATGCACCCGCCGACGGCTCGGCGTGGAACGAGGCGGCGTGTCTGGGCAATTCGCGCGTCATCCGCGGCGGCAGCTTCGGGCTCGGCGCGGGCGACCAGCGCGCGTCCGAGCGCACGTATTTCTCGGGCGATGAGGCCTACGATTACTTCGGGTTCCGATGCTGCAGGACCTTGCGTTGAGGAGAAGTTCGATGTTCATGAGATCCCTTGCCACCGTCGTGTGCCTTGGCGCCTGCCTCTCGACGGCGCGTGCTGCCAGCGTCACCGATTCCGATGGGGACGGGCTGTCCAATAGCGACGAGAGCAACCTCGTCGGGACCAACCCGAACGACGACGACAGCGACAACGACGGTTTCCTCGACGGGGTCGATGACCAGGACGGCGACGCGCTCGACAACCTCGGCGAGATCGCGGCCGGCACCGATCCGCAGGACGCCGACAGCGACGGCGACGGTCTCAACGACTATCGCGAGCTGAAGGCGTACGGCACGAACCCGATCGTCGCCGACAGCGATGGGGACGGCCTCAGCGACGGCGACGAGGTGCTGGCGTTTGGCTCGGATGCGAACGTCGGCGACAGCGACGGCGACGACCTCCCCGACGGGCAGGAGGTCGACTTCTATGGGACCGGACCCATGGACGCCGACACGGATGGGGACGGCGCGTGGGACGGGGACGAGGTGCTCGTCCTCAAGACCAATCCGCTGATGGCGGACAGCGACAGCAACGGAGTCTCCGACGGCAAAGAGGACGCGGACGGGGACGGGCTCACGAACCACCAAGAGACGCAGATCACGCACACCGATCCGACCGAGGCCGACAGCGACGGCGACGGCACGAACGACGGGGCCGAGGACGCCGACGGCGACGGGCTCGGAACGGCGGCCGAGCTGGCGGCCGGGAGCGACTCCGCGCTGGCCGACAGCGATGGCGACACGCTGAGCGATGGCGTCGAGGTCGGCACGTACCTCACCTCGCCGCTCGATGCCGACAGCGATGACGACGGGCTGAGCGACGTCGTGGAAACCACGCAGGGCGACGTCGATCCCAACGACGCGGACTCGGACGACGACGGTGTGCTCGATGCCGCCGAGCGCCGCTGGGACGAGGACAGCGACGGCGACCAGCTCGTGAACGCGATGGACCCGGACGCCGACGGCGACGGGGTCCTGGACGGGACCGAGATGGGCGTCGCGACGGCGAGCGCCGACACGAACGTGGCGCTCGGGTACTTCGTGGCGGACGCGGACACCGGCCGCACGACGACCGACATGGTCAAGGACGACACGGACGGGGCCGGCGTGCCGGACGGGGTCGAGGACGCGAACCAGAACGGGCGGGTCGACGCGGACGAGCGCGATCCGGCGGACCCGCTCGATGACGGCGCGGGCGCGTTGATCCTCATCGAGGACCTGCCGAGCGGCGATACCCAGTGCGCGAACGGCGGCCGCAAGGTGAGCGTCGGGTTCGACAACGGCGAGGGCGCGGGCGTGCCGGCCGACGGGGTGCTGAGCCCCGACGAGGTCGACGCGGAGACGGTCGTCTGCGACGGGGTCGACGGACTCGTGTCGCTCACGACGACGACCAAGTTGGCGATCGGCGATTCGAACTGCGAGCTCGGCGGCATGCGCGTCGACACCGGGATCGACGACAGCCGCGACGCCGTGCTGGATGCGGACGAGGTGGACTCGACGGCGTTCATCTGCAGCCCGCAGGCAGAGGTCGGCGGGTGGGGCGGTGGCGGGTGCGCGGGCGGCGAGGCGGGTGGGGCCGGGGGCCTTGGGCTTGCGGTTGGGCTCGCGCTGCTGGGCCTCTTGGCGTTGGGTTGGGCACGCAAGGCGCGGGGCTGAACGGCGATGAGCACACGCCTTCGGCATGGCTGGGCCCTCGGGGCGGTCCTTCTCACGCTGGCGCCGAGCGCGCACGCGGAGGACCCGGCGCGCTATGTAAACACCGTTCACTTTACGCCGACGACCGGGCCCGGGATCCTCACCGTGGACTCGGCCGAGCGCTTGGGCCACCTCGTCTTGCGCTTCGGCGCGTCCTGGGACTTCGCGCGGGATCTGCTGTGGGCCGAGGGGAGCAACCGCGAGCGCTACATCGCGGTCGAGAACCAGTCGGTCGTGAATCTGACGACGGCGATCGGGATCTGGAAGTTCTTCGAGCTCGGGGTGGGCCTGCCGATCGTGAACATGCACGACGGCCTGGCCGGCGTCGGCGCCAACGTGGCGCTGAGCGGCTGGGACTTCGGCGACCTGCGCATCGTCCCGAAGATCCGGCTTGGCGAGGATGCGCCGAGCGGGTTCGGCGTCGCCCTCATCCCGGCATTCACGTTGCCGACGGGCGAGGCGACGCGCAATACGGGCGAGCGCGGCGCGACGTTCGAGCCGAGGCTGGCCGTGAGCTACCGCTTCGAGCAGGGCTCGGAGATCGCCGCCAATCTGGGATACCGCGCGCGGCCGGCCGTCGCGTTCGGGCGCCTCCTGGTCGACGACGAGTTCACGTTCGGGCTCGGTGTGCGGGCGCGCATCTACGAGGGCTTCAGCGTCAAGGGCGAGGTCTTCGGGGCGATCGGTGTTGGCGACAACAGCGCGGATCCCGATACGGGCGTCGACGAGGCGGAGATGCCGATCGAGGCGATCGGGGCGTTCGCGTACGACTTCGACTTCGGACTCGGGCTCTATGCGGGCGCGGGTGCCGGGGTCACGGCGGGCTACGGCGCGCCGGCCTATCGCGCGTTCGTCGGGGCGACCTGGACGTTCGACACCAAGCCTCCGCCGGACGCCGATTACGACGGTCTCGACGACAAGAG
The DNA here is from genome assembly GCA_005772945.1 of Pseudomonadota bacterium. The sequence goes on along the minus strand of SXIE01000346.1, from coordinate 8,489 downwards.
CGACAAGTGCCCGACCGAGGCCGAGGACCGTGACGGACGTGCGGATGGCGATGGCTGTCCCGATCCGGACGACGACGGCGACGGCCTCTGTGACGAGCATCCGGCCGTGCAGGAGCGGCTCGCCGTCTTCACGATGATCGGCAATTGCCACGGTGTCGACAAATGCTCGGCGCGGCCCGAGGACGCGGACAACTTCGAGGACGAGGACGGCTGTCCCGACGAGGACAACGACCGCGACGGTGTCCCCGACGCGTCCGATACGTGCCGCGACATCGCCGAGGATCGCGACGGCTTCGAGGACGGCGACGGCTGCCCCGATCCCGACAACGACAACGACGAGTTCCTCGACGCGGCAGACAAGTGCCCCGACCAGGCCGAGGTCAAGAACGGCGTGGACGACGACGACGGCTGCCCCGACACGGCCGAGGTCACGCTCACCGACAAGGGCATCGAGTTCACCGAGTCGATCTACTTCCAGCTCGGGAGCGACGCGATCGAGGCGCGCAGCGACTCGCTGCTCGACAAGATCGCCAAGCTTGTTTTGGCGAACCCGCAGGTCACCAAGATCAGCGTCGAGGGTCACACGGACAACGTGGGGCCGGTCGCCTACAACCTCGCGCTCAGCCAGCGGCGCGCGGCGTCGGTGGTGCAGGCGATGGTAACGCGCGGCATCGCGCCCGAGCGCCTGGCCTCCGACGGCTTTGGCAGCACGCGCCCGGTGTGCAAGGAGAACACGGCCGCGTGCAAGGCGAAGAACCGCCGCACCGAGTTCGTGCTGCTCGAGGTGAACGGCAAGCCCGTCCCGAAGTAGGCCGTTCGCGAAACGTGCGACGTTTGCGTCGTCATGCAAAAGAAAAGGCGCGTCTGGTACGCGCCTCTTCTCGCATCTTCGGTCGCCGAGCTCAGGCGTCGTGCATGACCAGCTGCCCGAGGAAGTCGGTCTTGCCGACCGGGACGCCGTTGTGGCGCAGGATCGCGGAGGCCGTCGTCACGTGGAACATGAAGTTCGGGATGGCGACGTGCAGGAGGTAGTGGTCACCTTGGAACCACTTGCCGCGCGCCCAGGCGGGGCTGATCTTGCGCTCGGCGGCGCCGACGAAGTCCGAGGCCTTGAAGGTCTCGAGGTAGCCGAGGACGGTCGCGATGCGCTGGCGGATCTCGGCGTAGGTCGTCTCGGTGTCGGGGTGCGACGGCGCGACCTGCCCAGCAAGTGCGGCGGCGGCGAACTTCGCGGCGTCCGCGCCGGCCTGGATCTGGCGGACGAGCGCGAATTGGTCGGGGGCGAGGCGCGCCTGGAGCAGGACGTTCGGGTCGAACGAGCGGCTGGTGGCGTGCTCGGCGCCCTTGCCGAGCCAGGCGTCGAGGTTGCGAAGCATCTTGCCCATGTGCTGAATGTGGTCGAACGTTTCCATCGAGAGGGACTCCTTGAAGTTGCGGGTGCCGAGCGCCTCAGGCGTCGCGCGCCCTTCGCGACGGGCGTTGTCGCACCGCCGTGGCGCGGACGCCAGCGTTCGCGGGCGGCGCCTATCCGAACGGCCAGGTGGGCGGGTCCGAGGGCGGGCTGCCGCGGTCAGGCGCTCGGGACCCACAGGAGGCCGAAGAAGGCGGCCGTGATGTGCTTGGGCGTGAGGGTCACCTGGCGCAGCTCGCAGGCGGCGAGGTGGTCGAGCGCGGCGAACTCCACGTCGGCCGAGGCGCGCGCGTGCTCGCGGACGAAGCTCTCGCGCCGCTGCTGAGCCTCGCGGAACTTGCCGATGCGCCAGCGGGTGCGCTCGGTGGCGCGCGCGAGGGCCTCGGCGTCGCCACGTTTCTTGAGGAAATCGAGCTCGCGCTGATCGCCCGCGAGCAGCTCGCGCAGGCTCGCCAGCTCCTGATCGAAGAGCGCGGTCTCGAGGCTCTGACGGCCGTGCAGCCTGCCGAGTAGAGGTCGGCTGGCGCGCTTGACCTGCTGGGCGAGGCGGGTCCGAAACGCGTCCAGCGTCTCGCCCGGCTCGCCCGTGCGCATGAGCGGCGGACAGACCGGCACCGTCACGCGCTGGGTCGCAATCAGCGCGCGGATGAGCGCGTCCTTGGCGTGCTCGCGCGCGCCCGGTTGGTCGAGCCAGGCGGGGAGCGGGGCGTAGGTCGCGCCTCCTTCGGCGGGACCGAAGTCGCGTGCGTCGGCCGGCAGTTCGGCGAGGGCCCAGGCGAGCGCGGCGGCGCTCTCCGGGAGCGGGTAGGCGACGCGGCGCACGGTGCCGGTCGTGAGCGAGCCCCAGGTGTCGATCGGGAACGTGAGCCGCGCCTCGGCCATGAGGGACGGGCGATAGCACCGCGCCGTGCCATGTGGCGCAGCGCCGAAGAAGGCGGCGAGTGCGGGCCGGGCGAGGGCCGCGGGCGTCAGGAAACGGGACTCGAGCGGCGCGGCGATCGGAGCGGGCCGGGGAATCGGCGCCGGGACGTCGAACTGTGCTGGGGCGGGGGAAAGCGGCGCCGAAACGGCGGTCGGGGGCGCGGCGACGTCAGCGTCGAGCGCCGCCGTCGCGGGCAGGTTGTAGAAGCGCGCCGCACGCAGCCGCGCGAGCTCTTGGCGGGTGAGCGGCCCGCGCAGGAAGGACAGCGCCCAGCGCGTCTTGAAGACCAGGTCGGCGCCCTCATTTGCATCGTGAAGCAAGAATTGCCGCGACTCGAGTCCCGCGATCATGCGCGAGAGCTCGCTGCGCGCGGGCGCCTTCCCGCTCGCCGACGCGGCCGACACGAGGCCGTCCAAGAGGCGCTCGCGATCCTGCTCGGCCTGGAGCTTGCCGACGAGCCAGGTGCCGGCGTTGGTCAGTGCCTTGTAGTCGATGTCGACCGGGTTCTGCGTCGCGAGCAGCACCCCGAGCCCGAACGCGCGCGCCTGTTTCAGGAGGGTGAGCAGCGGCCGCTTGGACGCCGGGTTCGCCGGATGCGGCGGCAGGTACCCGAACACCTCGTCCATATAAAGGAGGGCACGCAGCTCGCCCGTACCCGGCTGACTACGCATCCAGGCGATGAGCCGATCGAGGAGCAGCGTCACGAACGACATGCGCTCGCGGTCATCCAGGTGCGCCAGATAGAAGATCGACAGCCGTTGCGCTTGCGGGGTGCGCAGGAGGAGGCGCTCGATATCGAGCGGCTGCCCCTCGAGCCACGCCTGGAACGAGGGGCTCGCGACGAGGCCGTTGAGCTGCATGGCGAACTCGCGGCGCTTCTTGGGCGGGAAGAAGTCGTCGACCGAGAAGACGCCGAGCTTGGCAAAGGGCGGGGCGTCGACCCGCTGGATGACCCCCGCGAGGTCGAGGCGCTCGCCCTGATCCCATGCGCCCGAGAGGATGTTCGAGAGAAGGATGTACTCCTTCGATTGGATCGGATCGGCGTCGAGATCGACCAGCGCCAAAAGCGCCGCCGCGATCCCGCCGACCAGCTCGGCGCGGTCTTCCTCGGGCAAAGTGGGCCAGCCGCTCGGCGCCACGAACTCATCGAGCACGCTGACCGGCACGCCCGCGGTCGAGCCCGGCGTGTACACGGTGACGTGCGTGCGCTCGCGGAGCGCCCGCAGGTCCTCCGCGCCGAGGCCGTCGGCGGCCAGGCCCGCGCGCCACGCGGCCGCTGCGCGCTCGCCTGCAGCCTGTGTCTCCGCGGGGTTCGTGCCGGCCTTGGCGGGGTCGAGCCACGTCGCGAAGTGCGCGGCGTCGAGCGACGGCCAGCTGAGCGCGAGGTTCGTCAGATCCCCTTTGGGGTCGATGGCGATCACCGGCACGCCCGCGCGCGCGGCCTCCTCCAGGAGCGTCGCCGCGAGCCCGGTCTTGCCCGAGCCGGTCATGCCGAAGACGAGCCCGTGCGTCGTCAGGTGCTTGCCGACGTAGTCGACCCGGCTTCCGTCGGCGACGTTCTTCCCGAGGTACCAGCCTAGCGTGCCCTTCGTGTCCATCGGCGGCTCCTCCCCGCCCGGCCTCCGCGGCCGCGCGCGGCGCGAGCATCGGACAGCCGGCGCCCCGTGGCAACCTGGCGCGGCGCGCCCTCGCCAGGGGTGGGTGAAAGCGACCACCGGGCTTGCCGGAGCGGCGCGCGTCTGATGTGACAATCTCAGGCGATGATACCTCTCTCGCGCCCGTTCGCCTCGCGCCTCGTCGCCCTCTCCGGGGCGCTCGTGCTCGCCCACTGCAACGACGACGCAGCCACGACCGAGCCGCCCTACGACGGCCCGACCTGGTACCGCGACGTCCAGCCCATCGTCAGCCTCCACTGCGCCGGCTGCCACGCGGCGGGCGGCTCCGGGCCCTTCGCGCTGACGTCGTACGAGGACGCGGCGCCGCGCGTCGAGGCGATCGGCTTCATGGTGCGCAGCGGGCTCATGCCGCCCTGGAAGGCTGATCCGAACTGCCGCGACTACCTCGACGATCGCACGCTCGACCCCGCCGACAAGGCGACCATCCTCGCGTGGACCGACGCGGGTGGGCCCGCCGGAAGCGCCAAGGATGCGGTCCTGGTGACCCCGCCCGCGCCGCTCCACCTCGCGACCGTCGACATCTCGGCGACCAGCGCCGCGCCGTACACGCCCAAGGCCGGGCCCGACGATGACTACCGCTGCTTCGTCATCCAGCACGACTTCACCACCGACACGTTCGTGACCGGCTACGAGTTCTTCCCGGACGTCGGCCCCATCGTCCACCACGCCGCGCTCTTCATGGCCGCGCCCGGATCCGACGCCGCGCTGGCCGCGCAGGAGGTGCTCGATCCGGAGCCCGGCTACACCTGCTTTGGCGACGCCAACGTCGAGCGCAACGACTTCGTCGGCGCCTGGGCGCCCGGCATGGGCGCGCAGATCTACCCCGCCGACAGCGCGCTCGTCGTGCCCGCGGGCGCGCGACTCGTGCTGCAGATCCACTACAACCTCGTCGCCGCGCCGCCCTCGCCGGATCTCACGCGCGTGACGCTCTCGACGCGCGCGACGCCGCCTGCCAAGCGGATCCGCCAGGTCCCGCTCGTCAACATGGACATCGTCGGTCCGGCCGGTGATCCGAACTCGGTCTGGAACCGCGACCTGACCTTCGACGACTGGCTGAAGGACTTCGTCGGCGAGACGCAGGCCGGGCTCACGGTCATCGGCTACTTCCCGCACCTTCACCTGATCGGGCGCCACACGCGCGGCGCCGTCGTCGACCAGGCGACCGGCGTCGAGAGCGCGTGCCTCGTCGACATCCCGAAGTGGGACTTCCATTGGCAGCACCTCTACATGTTCGAGGAGCCGGTCCACGTCGCGCCGGGCCAGGCGTTGCGCTTGACGTGCGCGTACGACAACTCGGCGGCCAACCAACCGATCATCGAGGGCGTCGCGCGCACGCCGGCCGAGGTGCGTTGGGGCGAGAGCAGCAGCGAGGAGATGTGCGTCGGGATCCTCATCACCATCGAGGACTACCAACCCTGAGCGGAGCTCCGAGGGCCGTCGGAGGCGGCCGCGCGGTGCTTTCGTGCGGGCGGGGCTCGTCGTGCTCGCGCGAACCGATTATGGTGGGCGCCAGCGCTGGAAGGGGGGCCTCATGGCACGCTGGAGAGGGATCGCGTTCGCGTTGGTACTCGGGATGGCGGGCGGGGTGACGGGCGCGTGCGGCACCAGCGGCGACTTCGGCCAACTGCAGTGTTGGGGCGGCGCGTACTTCATCAATGGCGGCTGCTTCTGTCCGCTGGGGATGCCCTGGGATGGCGGCGCGTGTCAGGGTCAGGCGCAAGCGGGGACGTGCGGCGGCGGGGCCTTTCAGGTCGACACGCAGTGCTTCTGCGCGACCGGCTCGCGCTGGGACGGCGCGAGCTGCGCCGAGATCGTGTGCTCGGGCGGGGCGTACCTCGACGGCAACGATTGCAGGTGCCCGCAAGGAAAGCAGTGGATCGACTCGGCGTGCCAGGTGCCGTGTGTGCCGGGCGCGTACCACGTGGATGTGAACACGTGCGCCTGCCCGGACGGGACCGTGTCGTACGGCGACCAGATCGGCTGTCACGTGCTGTGTGAAGGTGGTTCATAACCCAACGGAGTCGGCGGTTGCGCGTGTCCGTACGGCACCATCTGGCAGAATGGCGCCGGGTGCGTGACGCCGGTGGCGCAGCCCGCGCCGCAGCCGTATCCGCAGCCGGGGCCGTCGCCGCAGCCGTACCCGCAACCGAGTCCGCAGCCCTATCCGCAGCCGGATCCGAGCCCGCCCCCGCGGCCCCAACCGAGCCCGAGCCCCATGCCGACGCCGGTCATCGAGCGCTGGGAGATGCCGAAATACCCGTCGCCGCCGTTCGTGGCGCACTACGGCAAGCGCTGCAAAGAGTTCCTCCAGACGCCCGACAACAAGGGCGAGTGCATGCGCTTCTGTACCGCCACGATCCAGACCGGCGTCAGCCAGGGCTGCAGTTGCATGGACATGATGCAGCACTGCGACGGCACCAAGGACAAGCCGGTGCGCGTTCAGTAGCGGTCGCGCGCGGGGCTCGGCACCTCAGGGTGCGTCGGTCGCGGCCACCGGGGTCGCAGTGCCGGCGCCCTGGCCGGTTTGAATGCGGGCGTAGCAGCGGGTCTGATCGAGCGTGGTCCAGCCGTCGCTGACCGCGTCGATGATGATCGGAATGAGGGCGCCCATGATGTCGAGGAGGACCCACCCGGCGCCGGTGCTCGCAGTGAGGTTGCAGGCGGTCGGAGCGCCCTGGCCGAGCTGAAACGTCACGACGTGGTCGCGGCGGTTGGAGACCTCGACCGTGAGCGGGGTCTGCCCGTAGGGCTGGCCGTCGATATAGACGTTTGCGCCGGGCGGGTCGGTCTCGAGCGTCACCGGCGTCGAGCTGCTCGTGAAGATGAGTCCGCAGCCCGAGGTTCCGATGGCGGCGGCGAGCGCGAGGGCGAGGGCGGGGCGCTTCATGGTGACTCCAGGGGGCCCGGGCGGCGGCGGTCGGGGCCGACGGGCGGGGGTCGATGCGATAGCCGCGAGACTGCGGAGTGCCGGTGGCGGTGTCAAGCGCGTCAGACCCGCGTCAGCACCTTCGCGATGAGCTTGCGGCTCTGGCCGTCGCGGAACTGGACCGTGACTTTCGCGCGCTCGCCCTGGCCTTCGAGGTCGGTCACGCGACCCTCGCCGAAGGACGGGTGAAAGACGCGGCGCCCGGGTTTGAACGGGCTCTCGTCGTGCTCCTGGCTCTCGTTTTCCCAGTCGGGCTCGGGGTCTTTGACCTCGTCCCAGGTCTCGCGTGACGGGCGCGCGGTGCCGGTCACGAGCCGTCCGCCGGGCGCGCCGAAGCCCCCGCCGCCGCCGCCACTGCCCCAAGACCGCACCGCTGGCGTCCGCGCCCCGAGGCCCTCGAGGCGCAGGTGCTCGCTCGGGAGGCCGTCGAGGAAGCGGCTGCGCAGCGCCTGCTGGATCTGCCCGAAGCGTCGGCGCGCGGCCGCATGGACGAGGTGGAGATGGACGCGCGCGCGCGTCATCGCGACGTAGGCCAGGCGGCGCTCTTCTTCGATGGCGGCTGGGTCCTCGCGGCTGTTGAAGTGTGGCATGAGGTCTTCCTCCATGCCGGTCACGAAGACGACGTCGAACTCGAGCCCCTTGGCCATGTGCGCGGTCATGAGCACCACGGCGTCCTCGTCGGCCGGGCGGCGCTGGTCCAGATCCGACACCAGCGCGACCTGATCCAGAAACGCCGCGAGTGACGCGTCGCCGGGCGACTGGGCGTTCTGGTCGGCCGCTTCGCCGAAGTCGGTGAGGGCGTCGACGAGCTCGCGCACGTTCTCGGCGCGCGTCTCGGCCTCGACCGAGCCGTCCTTGAGGAGGGCCTCGAGGTAGCCGGTCTGCGCGAGCACGGCGTGGACGACCTCGTCGGCCCGCGCCGTCGTCGCCATGGCGTTCAAATCGAGGATGAGCTCGACGAAGCCGAGCAGCTTGTTCTGGCCGCTGCCACTCACGCGCGCCTCGGCGCAGAGGGCCTCCCAGAGGGTCGTCGCCTCTCGCGCCGCGCGCGCCGCGAGCTTCTCGAGCGTGACCTTGCCGATGCCGCGCGCCGGCTTGTTGATGACGCGCTCGAGGGCGACGGGATCGCTCGGATGGAGCGCGAGGCGCAGGTAGGCGACCACGTCTTTGACCTCGGCGCGGTCGTAGAAACGGACGCCGCCGAAGACGCGATAGGGGATCCCCGAGGAGCGCAGGCGGTCCTCGAACAAGCGGCTCTGAGCGTTCGTGCGGTAGAAGACGGCCATCTCGGAGAGGCGATGGGGGCCGCGCAGAGCCTGAATCCGCTGCACGACCCAGTCGGCCTCGTCCTGATCGTTGTGCGCGCCGTAGACGCGGATCTTCTCGCCGCCCTCCTTGTCCGTGAAGAGGACCTTGCCGAGGCGGCCCGAGTTCTTCGCGATGAGCGCGCCCGACACGTCGAGGATGGGGCGTGTCGAGCGGTAGTTCTGCTCGAAGCGGATCGTGGCCGCGTTCGGAAAGTCGTTTGCGAAGTTGAGGATGTTCTCGACCTCG
>SXIE01000345.1 GCA_005772945.1 Pseudomonadota bacterium | reverse complement strand
GCCAGGGCGAGGCCGAGGGCGAGAGCGAGACCGCGGTCGCGCCCCCCTGCGTCGCAGGCGACCCCTGCCCGCTCGGCCTCCTTCCGCCCTGCTTCGAGGGCCGCTGCACCGCCGTCGGGAGCTGCGTCCCCCGCCGCATCGACGCGTGCTGCACCTCGGACCGCGACTGCGTCGCCGCCACGGACTCCTCGCTCGGGGCCTGCGACGAGCCCCGCTGCAGCGGCGCCCGCTGCGCGCTCGCCCCCATTCCAGGCTGCTGTGAGGCCGATGCCGCTTGCGACGACGGGCTCCCGCAGACCCGCGACACCTGTGCCCTACCCGCCGCGCGCTGCAGCCACTGCGAGGCGGCCTGCCCAGACGCAACCTCCGTATGGCGCGCGGACTTCGAAGGCGCCACCGGGCCCGCCGCCCTGACCGCCCTCGGCTTCACGGTCGAGGACGGCGCACCCAGCGACGAGGTCACCTGGCGCGTCGTGGGCGGACCGCGCTGGGCGACCGGCCAGCAGGCCGCCTACCTCGGAGACCCGCGCTGCGCCACCTACTCCGCCCGCGCCCACGACGCGGCCTGCGTCGGCTCGGGGGTCTCCGCGCGCGTCCAAGCAGCCCTCGTAACCCCGCCCTTGGCCCTGCCGAGCGACCACGGCGCGCGCCTGGCCTTCTGGATCTGGTCCGACGTCGAGCCGCCGCTCGGCCTCGCCGCTGCCGAGCCCGACGTCCTGCGGGTCACGCTCGAACCCGTCGACGGCGGTCCGACCTGGGCGCTGTGGTCCTCACTCGCCATCGGCAAGTCGTCCGACGGCTGGCGCCTCGTCGCGCTCGATCTCGGCCCCTGGCGCGGCCAAGCGGTCCGCGTGCGCTTCGCCTTCGACACGTTCGACGGCCTCCACAACGAGGGCGGCGGCATCTGGCTCGACGCACTCGAGCTTCGCGCCGCCTGCAGCGAAAATGATTGCTGTACCAACGATCTCGACTGCGCGGCACCCACCGCCTGCGAGTCCTCGCGCTGCCTCCCCCTCGGCGAGGGCACCACCCGCGCGTGCGTGCGCGCCGTCGCCACACCGAACGTCGCCTGCGCGGTCTGCGCCGACGACGCCGAATGTGACGACAACGCCCCCTGCACCGACGACCGCTGCGTCGACAACCGCTGCGACCATCGCACGTTCTGCTGCCTCGAAGCGGCGCTCCTCGACGCGACCTTCGCCACGCCCGAGCTCGCCGGTTGGCAGCCCGAGGACGCAGCAAGCGACGACGGCGTGAACTGGCAGACCGACGGCGGCGCGGCCTGGTTCGGCAACGCCGCGACCGCGACCTACGCCTCGCTGGCCCCTCCCCGGCGCGTCTCCGGCGCCCTCGTCTCGCCGCCCGTCGCCTTACCTTGGATCGACGCATCCGACGCAGCTCGGACGCACCTCCAGCTCGAGCTCGCGCTCGCCCTGGCCACCGAATGGGACGCCGCCGCGACCTACGACAACCCGCTCGGACTCGACCGCGTGACGCTGTGGGTGCGCGACGGCGCCTTCGCGACGCCGGTCTGGACCAGCGACCTCATCGGCGGCAGCACCCACGGCGCCGACACGGTCGCGGTCGCCGACCTTGCCACCTGGCGCGGCCGCACCGTGCGTTTCGCCGTCGCGTTCGACTCGGGCGACGACCACGCCAACGACCACGCCGGCCTCCACGTTCGATCCGCCTGGGCCGGCACGCGCTGCCGCTGAGGCGCCCCCCGTGCGCCCCCGCGTGCGATCGCTCAAACGGCTCAGTCCGCCGCCGGCAGCCCGCGCTCGGCGAACTCCGCGGCGACCGCGCGATGAAGGTCGCACGCGACCTGCAGCACCGCCTCGTCGATGTCGAAGCGCGGCGAGTGATGCGGCTCGGTCAGCCCGCGCGCCGGATTCGCGCTGCCCACGAGCGCGAAGCAGCCCGGCACCTCGTGCGCGATCTCGCCGAAGTCCTCCCCCGCAAGTGTCCGATAGTCCTGATGAATCCGCGCGAACCCCACCATGCGCTCGGCCGCCGCCGCCTCGGCCAGGGCCGCCATGCGCGCGTCGTTCACCGTCGGCCGCGTGTGTCGCGTCCAGGTCACGCCGATGTGCGTGCCGCTCGCCTGCGCGATCCCGGCCGCCACCTCGCGCACGGCCCGCTCGACCTCGCCGAGGACCTCGTCCGAAAAGCCCCGCACGGTGCCCCGCAGCTCGGCCGTGCCCGGCACCACGTTGAAGGCGTCGCCCGCATGAATGCTGCCGATCGTCAGCACGACGGGATCGACCGGCGCGATGCGCCGACTGGCGATGGTCTGCAGCGCCATCACCAGCTGCGCCGCCGCCACGACCGGGTCGCGCGTGCGATGGGGAATCGCGCCGTGCCCCCCCTGCCCCGTGATCGTCAGCCCGAGCTCGACCACCCCGGCCATGACGCCCCCGCGCGTCAGCGCGATCGTCCCGAGCGACAGCTCGTTCCACACGTGTATCCCGAACGCCGCGTCGACCCCGACCAGCGCCCCCTCTTCGATGCACGCGAGCGCGCCGCCGCCACCTTCCTCGGCCGGCTGAAACAAGAGCCGCACGCGCAGCCCAACCGGCATCGCAACCGCAAGCAGGCTCCCGGCGACCGCCAGCGACGCCATGTGCGCATCGTGCCCACACGCGTGCATCCGCCCCGAGAACGCGGACGCGAACGGCAGCCCGGTCTCTTCGTGGATCGGCAAGGCGTCCATGTCGGCCCTGAGGAGCAACGTACGCGCCGCATTCGCGGGCCCGAGATCCGCGTAGAACCCGGTGTCCGCGACCGGCACCACCTGCGCGTAGCGGCCGACGTAGGCCTTCAGGATCTGGCTCGTCTCGCGCTCGCGAAAGCTGAGCTCCGGCACACGATGGAGCGCGCGCCGTAAGACCACGAGCTCGGTCATCGTGTCGGTCATAGGAACTCCTCGGGCGGCTCGGCCGCCTCCTCGGTCGGCACATCGGGCGCCTCGTGGCCATCGTCCGCAGCCGCAGCAGGTACCGGCACGGGCGCCGCCGGCGCCGGGTTCTTATCCGGATCGTGCGCCCACAGCGGACCGGCGATCTTCTCTTTGATCTCGCGCGAGAAGTAGCGGTTCCAGTCCATCTCCTCGAGCATGTAGCGTCGCCACTTCCGCTCCTCGCGCGCGTGGTCGTGGCCCATCGCCGGCAAGAACGCCGGCGCCGCGTAGAGCTTGCTCATGTCGGGCGGTGACTCGAGGCTCTTGACCGCGGACCGCACGCGCTTGAAGTCGAGCGGCGCACCCGGCTCGATCTCCTTCACGACCCGTCCCAGGTTCCTCAGGATGAACTGCGGCTCGAGGTTGCGCCGCCGCTCCTCGAACTCGTCCTTGATTTCCTCCGCCGCCTTGAGTCGCACCGGCTTGTAGAAGCCTTTGAACTCACGCCCGAATTTCGACAGGTCGAGGACCTTGTCGACCTTCACGTCGATCGACGGTTTCATCGAATCCGCGAAGCGGGTCGACCCCTGCGCAAACGGCCTGAAGCGGTTCGCGAAGCGCAAGTGGGGCTCGAACGGGTCGATCGTGATGGCGGCCATCATGGCGGCCATCATGGCGGCCCGGCCCTGCGCTTCGACCTCCGCGACCGCTACCGCACCCGCGCTCTCCGCAGGCTCGGCGGGCGCGCCCTCCGCGGGCTCATTTGTCGCCACTGCCGACTTCGACGGTCTGCTCTTCGCGCTGATAGAACTCGCTCGTGTGCGTGCGCTCACCGACCAGACCGAGCGCGTCCTCGATCTCCTTGGTCAGCTTCAAGCAATCCTCGCCCGGCGCGCCCTTGACGGTGATCTTGACCTCGCCGTCCTCGCCGATGATGAAATCGATTTCCTTCTTGGTCGCCACGTTAACTCCACGTCCGCACGTGTAGGTGGATCTCTTCGCCCTGCTTCTCCTCTTCGAAGCTCCAGCCCTTCTTCTCAATCTCTTGCTTGACCATGTGGTAGCTGTAGCGCCGCGTGAGCTGCTTGATGAAGTCTTCCTCGGTGACGCCGCGCGTGGTCTCGACGCCCCACCAGTCGGCGAAGAACTCGAGCGTCCCGTCGGCCGCCTGGCGCACACCGATGTCGTACGTCTTGGACGCCTTGATCGCCATGAGGCCGTCGGCCTTCTGACCCTGGTAGCCCCGCACCTGCACCACTTGGTGCTCCTCGGCGGTCTCGAACACGTACCCCAGATCCTTGAGCGCCCGATGCAGGCACACCAGGTTCTTGATCTTCGTCTTCACGGACGTGAAATGCGACATGCTTCCCTCCGGCGCGCGCCACCAAGTTCCCCAAGATGCGCACGCGGCCCTCAGATATCCAGCTTGCGGCCCCCAGCCTCTTCGCGACCCTCGGTGTCGACGACGCTCGCGCGCCGCGCACGCGACTTGGCCCACTCGCGCATGCCGTCGATCATCTCCTTCATCGTGTACGCGAGCGGCACGATCTCCTCGACCGACTTCAGAAGCCGCTCGGTGCTCATGTCGGCCTTGCCGTCCTCGTAGGCATCGAAGAGCGACGAGATGACCGCCTGCTCAATCTCGGCGCCCACGAATTGCTGGCTGGCCGCGACCAGCTGGCTCACATCGATGGTGGCGACATCGCGGCGCTTCTTGGCGATGTGGATCCTGAAGATCTCCTCGCGCTCCTTCGGGCTCGGCAGATCGACGAAGAAGATCTCG
>SXIE01000344.1 GCA_005772945.1 Pseudomonadota bacterium | reverse complement strand
GAGCTCGATGAGGTCCGCGCCGCCGGCGACGAGTCCATCGAGGACGCGCGCGGTCGTTTCGAGGTCCGGGTCACCGGCGGTGATGTAGGGGACGAAGGCTTTCCTGGCCTCGCCCGAGAGGCGAGCGAAGGTGCGAGCGATGCGCGAGAGCGTCATGCGGTGCATCGTATGCGGGATGCGCGCGATTGACGATTGCGAAACGTGCGTGCTAACCGAACCGCATTCAAGGCTCCCGGACTGCGCCCGCTGCGCGGCGCGGGGTCCATCGCCAGGAGACACCGATGAGCACGACCGTGAGTAGCGTTTTCGCCGAGATCGACCAGCGTCTCAAGGAAGACCCGGCCAAGTCCAAGGCCATCGACGGCAGCTTCCGCTTCAATGTCACCGGCGAGGGCGCAGGCACGTACGTCGTCGATACGCGCGGCTGCGAAGTTCGCCAGCTCGACGAGCCCGGCGATGTCACGATCACGGTCGAGGGGCCAGATCTCGTCGCGATCAAGGAAGGCACGCTCGACGCGATGCAGGCCTTCATGCTCGGAAAAATCCAGGTCGACGGGGACTTCGGCCTCGCGATGAAGCTCCAGCAAGTCTTGACCTGAGAAACGCGGCGAACGCGGGCCGGTCCTCTGAGCAGCAACTGAGGCGGCCCGCGCTCCATCCCGGGCGCCGCTCGGTCACGGAAGGTCCCCATGTCGTCAGGCCCTGTCCATGCCCTGCCGCTGGCGGGGCTGCGTGTCGTCGATCTGAGCCGGCTCTTGCCGGGGCCTTATGCCTCGCTGGTGCTCGCGGATCTGGGGGCCGAGGTCATCAAGGTCGAGTCGACCGACGGCGGCGACTACCTGCGCTATATGCCGCCCTTGGCGCCGGCGGGCGCGGGCAAGGCGAGCTGGGCCTTCACGGCGCTCAACGCGGGAAAGCGCTCGCTCTGCGTCGACCTCAAGCGCCCTGAGGGGGTCGATCTCCTGAGGCGTCTGACGGCGCGCGCGGACATCCTCCTCGAGTCGTTCCGACCGGGCGTGATGGATCGCCTGGGACTCGGCTACGAGGCCTTGGCAGCCACCAACCCCGGGCTCGTCTACTGCGCGCTCACCGGCTTCGGGCAGACCGGACCGTACCGCGACGCGCCCGGTCACGACCTGAACTACGCCGGGCTGGCCGGCGCGCTCGGGCTCGGCGGCTTTGTCGATCGGCCGCCTCCGGTCCCGCCGATCCAGGTCGCCGACATCGGCGGCAGTCTCTGGGCGCTCGTCGCGATCCTGGCCGCCATTCACGCGCGCCAAGCGAGCGGGCGCGGACGCTTCCTCGACGTCTCGATGACCGACGGCGTCACGGGTTTCCTGGCGGCGGCCGTTGCCCCGATGCTCGGTGCCGCGGCGGCGCCCCCCAAGCGCGGCGCCGAGGTCTTGACCGGCAGCGCCCCGTGCTACGGCGTCTATCAGACCGAGGACGCGCGCTTCATGACGCTCGCGGCGCTCGAGCCGAAGTTCTGGAGCGCGTTCTGCGGCAAGGTCGCGCGGCCCGAGTGGCTCAAGCGGCAGTTCGATCCGAGCGTCCGACCCGAGATCGAGGCGCTGTTCGCGTCGCGCCCGCGGGCCGCCTGGGAAGCGCTCTTCGCGGGCAGCGAGGCGTGTTGCGAGCCGGTGCTCGAGCCGGCCGAGCTCGCCGATCATCCGCTTCACCAGGCCCGCCACCTGGTGATCGAGACGACCGCGGGACTCAAGCGTCTCCGGACGCCCGTCAGGCCCGTCGACGCACCTGCCCCGGGTCCAGCTCCGGGCCTGGGCGAGCACACGCGCGCCATCCTCGGCGACCTGGGATACACTCCCGACGAAATCCAGGCACTGGCCCACGGCAAGGTGGTCGTCGCATGAAAGCGCTCCGCGTCGTCCTACGCGCCTTCACCCTCATGTTCGTGCTGTGGGCGATGTTCTTCGCCTGGCTGTACACCCACACGGGGCTGCGCAAGCTCATCCGTCGCGGGCTCCTGCGCGAACTCCCGGCGGGCACGCCGCCACCCGCGACGCGCGTCTACGAGCCGCTCGAGAACCAGCGCATCGTGCGCCGCGCCTTCGAGTTCCTCGGGCCCAGCTTCATCAAGCTCGGGCAGATCATCGCCTCGAGTCCGGGCCTCTTTCCCAAGCGCTACTCGGAGGAGTTCCAGCGCTGCCTCGATCGCGTGAAGCCCTTTCGTCTCGACCGCCTGAAGGCCACCGTGGCTGCCGAGCTCGGGCGTCCGGTCCACGAGGTCTTTGCGACGTTCGAGGACGTCCCGCTCGGCTCGGCGTCGATCGCGCAGGTCCACGCGGCGACCCTCACCGACGGGACCGAGGTCGTCGTCAAGGTGCAGCGTCCGGGGATCCGGGTCGTCGTCGACGCCGACATCTGGTGGATGCGGCGCTTCGCGTGGCTCCTCGACAAGCTCTTCAAGGGCGCGCGTCTGGCCAATGTGCGTGGGGTCATCGAGGACTTCGATCGTACCATCCACGAGGAGATCGACTTCAAGCGCGAGGCCGCGAACCTCGAGCAGTTCAACATGCTCATGAACAAGTACGGCCTCTCGGACGTGCGCGCGCCGTGCCCGACCCCGGGGCTGGTCACGGTGCAGGTCCTCACGATGGAGCGCTTCCGCGGCTTCAAGGCCGACGACGTCGCCGGCATCGCGACGACCACGCTCGATCCCGAGGTCTACCTGCGCAAGGGCCTGCGCGCCTGGCTCATGACCATGATGCTCGACGGCTTCTTCCACGGCGACGCGCACGCCGGCAACCTCATGCTGATGCCCCCGAGCGGCGCCTATCCGGCGTCCGTCGGCTTCCTCGACTTCGGCATCATCGGGCGCTTCACCGACCTGCAGCGCGCCCAGGTCATGCGCTACGTCCTGGCCTTTTCGGCCCAGGACTATGCCGCGCTGGCGGGCGTGATGAGCGAGATGTCCGCGCTCACCCAGAAGGTCGACAACGACGCGCTCGTGAAGGACCTGGCGCGCGTCTACTCGCCGCTGGTCGAGAAGTCCTTCGGCGAGATCCGCTACGAAGAGATCATGCCCGAGATCACGGCGATGGCCTTCAGACATGGCATCAAGCTGCCGAGCGAGTTCCTCCTCATCCTCAAGCAGCTCCTCTTCTTCGATCGCTACGCCAAGCTGTCGGCCCCGAACTTGAACGTCTTCAGCGACTTCAGGCTCGTCGATTTCCTCTTCAGCCCGCTCGCGATGCAGGCCAAGATCGACTTCAACGTGCTGATGCCGCTGCTTCAGCGCATCCGCCAGCGACACGTCACCAAGTACGGCGAGCCCGGCGCGGCCTGACTCTAACCATCCTGAGCCATCGTGAGGTCGCGCCGCCCCGACGCGCGGTGCGCGCGGCGTTCCGGTCTGAGCGGGCGGCGGTCGTCTGGAGGCCGTCAGCGACGCTCACAGCGTGTCGTAGACGCCGATGTAGCCAAACGGCGGTACGCTCCCGAGCAGCCAGACTTCGAACGCGACCGGCGCCGTGACGAGGCGCTGGGACGCCGGCCAGGTCGCGCCCGGGAGGCCGAACGACACGAGGCCGAGCGTGCTGGCGCCATCGTAACGCGTGAGCGGCATCTCGGGGCGGCCGGTCAGATCGAGGCGCGCGCGCTCGAGGCGGGCGAGCGTCGTCGCCGCCGGGGTCACGATCGCGAAGACCTCGAGGGCGTCGGCCGCGCCTCCCGCGATGGGGTAGTGGAGTCGCAGCTGGGCCGCGTGGTGATCCGCGCCGTCGTTCGCGCTGAAGAAGACCCGCCAGCTCCCATCCTCGCTGCGCTCGAGGATCTCGAGCGCCCCGCCCGCCCCCCGGTGACTGAGAAGCACCTTCTTGTCCGCACCGCTGCCGGTCACCACCAAGCCGCGCGCTTGGTCGTCGTAGGACGTGAAGGTGACCGGGCCGTTCGCCGCGGTGGTCGGGACCTCGTCGCTCCAGCTCTGACCGCCGTCCACCGAGCGCAGGTAGTGCAGTGGTTGGTCGACGTAGTACCGGTCGAACGTGACGTGGACGACGTCGTCGGTATCGACGAACACCACGCAGCGGCCGCTCCAGCCTTCCCGGAGCTGCTTTGGGGCGAGCCCGACGGTGAGCGCGCCGTCCACGTTCGTGTCCCAGCGCTGATAGTCCACCGAGCCGTAGCCGAAGTACGGGTAGTAGCAGACGACGGTGTGCATCCTTCCCGCCGAGTCGAGGGCCATGTCGTAACCCTGGTGGAACTCGACGTTGTCGCGCGCGAGCAGCCCGAGCGTGACGAGGTTCTGCGGCGCACTCCAGCCGGTGCCGGGCGTGTAGATCGCGACGTAGGGGCGCATGTCGTCACGCCCTTGGCTCACGTCGTCGTCGTACCAGAGGACCACCCGCCCGCGCGCGTCGGCTGCGACCTTGAGTTGCGCGCTCCCCCAGCCGCTCGAGCCGGTGCGCGTCGTGACGACCACGCGGTCCGCGTGGCTTCCCGTCAGCTGCATGTCGACGATGTCGAGGGTGTCCTCGTAGACGACGTGGGTGACCCCGTCGCCGTCCACCGCGAAGGGGCGCGTCGAGGCGCTGACGTAGCTCGCGACCTCGGCCGACTGCAGCGCGAAGACCTCGCCCTGGCAGCGCCCGATCGTCGTGCACGTGCCGCGGTTGCAGTCGGCGTCGGTGGCGCAGCGCATGCCGGCGGCGCACGTGTCGCACTCGCTGCCACCGCAGTCGACGTCGCTCTCGTCGCCGTCGACGACGCCGCTGGTGCAATGCGGCGGCGCAACGCACGTCCCGTTCGCGCCGCAGCTCTGGCCGTCTTCGCAATCCTCCGCGCGCGTGCAGGCGTCACCGACGCCGCAGCGCCGGCACAACGTCGCGCCGCCGCAGTCGACCCCGCTCTCGCCGCCGTTCTGGACCCTGTCGTCGCACGTCGCCTCGAGGCACATGTCCGCCACGCCGCAGACCCCGCTCGCGCAATCGCTCGGCGCGCTGCAGCCGAGGCCCGCGTCGCAGCGCTCGCACAGGCTCGTGCCGCCACAGTCCACGCCGGACTCGAGCCCGTTGTGTGCCCCGTCCTCGCAGTCGGGCGGCGCGCAAACCCCCGCTGGTGCGCAGACCCCGCTGTCGCAGTCACGTCCTCCACCGCACGGTAGGCCCTCGCCGCAGCGCTTGCACGTCGACGTTCCGCCGCAGTCGACGCCCGACTCCCCGCCGTTCGCGACGCGATCGTCGCACGCCGGGGCGAGGCACACGCGGCCAGGGCCGCAGACGCCGCTGGCGCAGTCCCCGGCGAGCGCACAACCACCTCCCTCGCCGCACACCCCGCACGTCGAGGTGCCGCCGCAGTCGACGCCCGACTCCTCACCATTGGCCACGCGATCGTCGCACGCAGGCGCCGTGCAATGCTCCGTCTCGTCGCAGACGCCACTCGTGCAATCTTGCGCCCGCGTGCAAGTGTCGCCGGTCGTGCACGGATCGCACACGTCGCCGCCGCAACCTTCCGCCGTCTCGCTGCCGTTCAGTACCCCGTCATCACAGCGCGCGGCGGCGCATTCCCCTCCGACGCCGCACACCTTGGACGCGCAGTTGTCGGCGATGGCGCAATGCACGCCGTCCTCGACCGCGTCGAACGCCGCGCTTCTCCCGAGCCCGAGCTCCCCGGCGCGCGCGCTGAGGACCAAGTCGCTGCCGGCGCGCGTCACGACCAGCCCCGCAACGTGCGCAGTGGCGCCGCTCGCATTGCCATGAAACGGGACGGCGAGCGGCCCTGCGAGCCCGACCGGGCCCGGGTTCTCGAGCGACAGGACGGCCGTGCCGGAGAACGCCGGGAACGGTGCGCCCTCCGTGTCCGCGGTCCTCGCCAGCGCGACATCGACCGCGAAGGGCACGCCGACGAGGACCCCGCTCGGTACGGTCAGCGCGAACGTGTAGTCCGCGGCGCAGGCGTCTCCGATCCCGTCACCGTCGCGATCAGGGTCGTTCGCGTCCGCGACGGTCGGGCAATGATCGACCGCGTCGGCGACGCCGTCGTTGTCCCAGTCGTCGTCGACACAGTCGGCGATGTCGTCGCCATCGCGGTCCGGGAACGCGTCGTCGGGCGTGCCGCTGCAGTCCTCGTCGACCCCGTCGCACGTGGCCTCCGGGCTCGCGTACCCTGCTACACCATCGTAAACGCAGATGGCGTCGCCACTCGCGCAACTCACGGCGAGGTCCGTCTGGTGGGACCGACAGAGCCCGAGCTGCGCGCACACCACGGCGATCATCGGCGACGGGTCCTGGCTCGGGACCGAGTCGTCGGCGTCGTACTGATCGGTGATGCAGTCGCCGTCGGCGTCGGCGCTCGCGCTCTCGACGACGTCCGGTTTGCCGTCGCCGTCGGTGTCGCGGTTGGCGAGGCTCGCATCGAGCTCTCGATCGTCGGTCTCGCCGTCGCCGTCGGTGTCGGGCGAGAGCGGGCTCGAGCCCAGGCGGACCTCGAGCTCGTTCGTCAGCCCGTCGTGGTCGTCATCGGAGGTCGGCACGAGGCACACGCCGCCGCCGCAGAAACCCGATGCGCAGCCGTCGTCGGATTCACAGTCCGAGCCGAGCGGTCGCCGCCCCCCGTGCGGACATGCTGTGAGGACCCACGGGATGACGGTGAGTATCGCGACGCGCGTCACGGTGAGCATGTCGACCTCGTTTGCGCCAGTGTCCGCGGCCGCCGCCGAGAACACAAGCGTGCGCCCGCGCACCCCCCGACTCCGACATGCGGCCATGACCGCGGGGAGACAAAAGGGCGCGCGGGCGACTCGCGTCGCGTGCTCTATTGGATCTGCACGTCCTGACCGCCGGCCGTGCTCGCGCTCGCGCCGTCGCCCTCCGGATCGGCCACCGACACCAGGTAGCGCACGCTGGTCGTGCCGGTCGGCATGCCGTTATTGACGCAGAAGAGGTTGCAGGCCGTGAGGGTGTGCGCGCACTCCACCTGGTCCACTGCGGCGCTGTGGGTCAGGCGACCACTGTTGAGGCTGTCCTCATCGCAGATCGCCCGCGTTCCCAGGACGTTGCCGTTCGCGCCTCGGTACTGCGCCGTCACCGCGAGCGTCGTGGCGCCGCGGATCCCGAGCCCGATGAGGACCGTGCCGCCTGCACTCTGGGTGCGTGGCGAGGTCGTCACGCTCGCGATCTCGGGCACTTCGCGCAGGAGGAAGGTCGCGGACGAGGACTGCGGCGGAACCTGCGCGTTCTCCACCGTGAGGCGCACACAGCGGTTGTCGAGGACCTCCCCGAGCGCGCTACTGGCCGACGGCGCCGGCTGGTCATCGGCGAGGTAGGCGGTCGTGTAGACGAGGCCGCTCGCGCCGCAGTTTCCGTTCGCCGGCGCATGCGCGACCTCGAGGCGGTGCACGCCGTCGGCGCTCGTCGTCGTCCACGCGATCGTCACCGGCCCTGCGATGACGCGCTCCTCGCCGTCGAGCGCGTTGCCGCCGTTGGCCGTCAGCTGGTCGATCGACGGGCCGATGAACGTCGTCGCTTGGGCGCTCGCCAGGCCGAAGTTGTTCTCGACGACCAGCGTCCAGGTGGTGGTCGTCGCGACGCCCTCGATCGCGATGTTTCCGGACGCGATCGTGCTCGCCTGAGTGCTTCGGAAGATCTCGCTGTCGGCGCGCCGGATGACCAGCGTGGCCCCCGCCGTCGTCGTCCACGCGAGGCTGACGGAGCTCGGGCCGGAGGCCGACGCCGGACTGGCGCTGAACGCAGCGATGCGCGCGCCGTTGCCGACCGTCAGCGAGGCCGTTCGGGGGCCCGTCTGGACGCCGTCTTCGCCGGTTGCGACCAGCGCGAAGACGACCTCGCCGAGCGGCGTGCCGGGCTGGATCGTCACGGTGCAGCTCCCGGCCGCCACCGTGCAGCCGGCCAGATCCTGGGAGGTCACGGCGCCGATCGGGGTCGCGGTGATGGCGACGCCGTAGGCGAACGCCGTCCCCCAGGTGAGCGTCACGTCGTCGCCCGGCGCGCGCGAGGCGTCGTTCACAGCGAAGCTCACGACGCGCGGTGTCTTGCGGACCTTGAACACGACCCAGTCGCGCTGGACCGGGGTCGTGTCGCCATCCTCGGCCGTGAAGCGGAAGCACTCGGCCGCCGCGTTCAGAGCGCCCACGGTGCCGCCACCACTTGCCGCGCCGGCTTGTGGGAAGCCCGTCGCGAGGGTCCATGCCTCACTCGCGACGCCATCGCAGGCCGTGTTGCGGCCCGGGCTCGCGGCGCGCTCGAGTCGTACCTCGTCGCCTGCGTCGAGACCGCTGATGGCCCAGGTCAGCTCGGCGACCGCATTCTCGACGATAGCGGTTTCCGTGAGGACGTCCGTTCCACCGAAGGTGAGGGCTTCGATCACGGGCGCCCCCGCGACGCGACCAGAGGCGGTCGCGCGGGCCACGCCGAAGTCGTTCCAGGCCACGAGACTCCAGGTCGTCGACTGCGTGATGGTCGTCGTGAACTCGCCGCTCGGGGCGCTCGACTCGACCAGCGGTGCCGAGCTCGCGTCGTCGTCGGCGATCTCGATCGCGTCCGCGCCCGCCGCGCTCCACCTCAGCGTGACCGCACCACCCCCCGCGGGAAGGGCGCCGGGACTCGCCGTCAGCGCGGCGCTCGGGCGAACGCCGACCATGACGGTCGTCTGGGTGACGTCCGATTTCCAGCCGTTCGCGGCGACGGCCGCGACGCCCAGCGTAAACGCGCCAGGCGCCATTTCGATAGGAACCGAGAGCGTGCACCCGCCGCCGCCGCGAGGCCCCGCGACCGCCGTGCAGGCCGCGAGCTCCGACGGCGCGATCGCCCCCGAGCCGTCGCGGACGACCACGCTCTCGGCGTTCGCGGTCTCCCACGAAAGCACGATGGCTGTGCCCGCTTCGACGGTCGCGTCGTCGCCGCCGAGCGCGGTGACGGTCGGCGGCGGGAGGATGTCGAGCATGAGCGTCGCATGGTCGGCCGGCCCGACCGAGGCGTTGGACGCGCTGAGGCGGACCGCGACCGCGCCGGCGGTGGCGTGCGGGTCGACGTGGACGAGACAGCTGCCGCGGCCGTCAGGGCCGAGCGCGCTGCAGCTCGCGGCGCCGACGAGCACGGGGGGCGTCGCGACAATGGTGATCTGATCGGCACCGAAGGCGGTCCAGGCGAGCGTCGTGGTCTGCCCCGCGACGACCGGTGCGTGCGTAATCATGAACGCGTCGATGGTCGGGCCGGCGATGACGGTGGCGCTCGCGTGTGCCTCGCCGGTCGTGCCGCTGTCCTGGTGGCCGGTCAGCGTGAAGGCGATCGGGCCGAGCGGAGCATTTGCATCCAGATGCAAGGTACAGAAGCCGCGGCCGTCGACGCCGAGTCCGACGCAGGTCGTGAGACCCGTCAGCGCGTTCGAGTCGCTCGTGACCTCGAGCGTGTGAGCACCGGCGACCTCCCAAGCGAGGACGAGGCTACCGCCGGGAAGCGCTTGGGACGGGGTCACGGTGAAGGTCTTGACCTCGACCGGCACCGTGATCGCGAGGAGCACATCGCCGAGCGCGATGTCGCCGAGGCCGTCGTCGGCTCCGTTGGTCGCGACCGCGCCGAGCGTGAAGACGCGCTGGACGTCGGGCACGACGAGCGTGCCGGACGCGCGCGGGACGCCGTTTCCGTCATCGGGTAGGAGGCAGGGCACGGCGCCGATGGCGGCGCTCGCGGGCACGCACGGCGCGAGCGTGCGCGTGCCGTCTGTCGCCGTCGTGACCACGCCGATCGACCACGTCGCGGCGCTGGCGGCGTAGGCGACCTCGACCGCGGAGTGGGCCGAGACGACGGCCGCGTCGGTCGTCAGCGTAACGGTTGCGGCTGGGGCGACGTCGACGGTCACTGATGCCTCGGGGCAGGCGCCGTCGCGGCCAGAGCACGCGCCGTCCGGTCCGCGCGCCACGAGCGTGAAGGTTCGCCGACCGGTCGGTGCGCCGGCGAGGGTGCCGGCGGCCGCGCACGGAGCGGCGCCGGCGGGGACGCAGCCGGCCAGGTCGACGGGAAGGCCGTCGGCGAGAATGGCGATCGTCGCGGCGTCGGAGGTCTCCCAGGCGAGCGTCGCCCGGCCCCCGGTGGTGATCGTCGCGAAGTCGCTTGCGAAGTGCACGATGACCGGTGGTGGGGTCTCGGTTTCGGACCCGGTCTCGGTCTCGGTCTCGGACTCGATCTCGGACTCGACCTCGGACTCGACCTCGGACTCGACCTCGGACTCGACCTCGGACTCGACCTCGGACTCGACCTCGCTCCCGACCAGACCCGTCTCCGAGCCGATCTGCAGCGAGTCCTCGCCGACCGCGTCCAGACCGGAATCGACGGCATCGCTGCCGCAGCCGGCTAACCCCAAGAACAATCCCCCAAGCGCGCACGCTGTGACGGCGGTGCAAGCACGTCGCATGAAATCCTCCGTGTGAACGGCGGCGCTCCGGGATGGGCGCCCCGCACACGTTGGAACTCAAGAAGCGCTCCACCCCTCCAAGCCGCATTCCATGCGCGATCGCGCGCGACGGCCTGCGCCGCCGCCGCCCCCGCCGGCCATTCTTACCGGTAGAACTTACTCGCGGGTAGCCTCGCTCCGGGGGCCGAGGCGGCCCCACGCGAGGCCTTCGCGAGCGACTACCCGTCGTCGGGCGCGCCGATCCCCCACGCCTTCAGCTTGTTGTAGAGCGTCTTGGGCGCGATCCCGAGCACCTCGGCGGTGCGCGCGCGGTTCCCCGATTGGCGCCGCAGCTGCGCCTCGACCAGCCGCCGCTCGGCACCGGCCAACGTCATCGTCGGCGGGATCGCGATCGCATCCTCCACCGGCCGCGCCCCCGTCTGGTGGGCCTCGGCGCGCGGCGTCTCGGCCGGCGCTCCTGCGTCGGCCGCCGGCAACGCCAGGTCGCGCGGCTCGATCACATCGTCCGTACAAAAGACGCGTGCCCGCGCGATCGCGTTCTTGAGCTCCCGCACGTTGCCCGGCCACGCATGCCGCATGAGCGCTTGGCGTGCGGCCGCCGACAAGGTCACGGTCGGCCCTTCGCCGCCCTCCAGGAAGTGCTGCGCCAAGAGCGGCACGTCGGCGGTCCGCTCGCGCAGCGGCGGTAGCGCGATCGGGATGACCTGCAGCCGGAAGTAGAGGTCCTGCCGCAAGCGCCCCGCGCGCACCGCCTCCTCCGGATCCCGATTGGTCGCGGCGACGACCCGCACATCGATCGGCAGCTCGCGCGAGCCCCCCACACGCTGAATGACGCCGGCCTCCAACGCGCGCAGCAGAATCACCTGCAGCTCGAGCGGCATCTCGGTAAGCTCGTCGAGGAACAACGTGCCCTTGTTGGCGCGCGTGAACGCCCCGACCTGCATCCGATCGGCGCCCGTGAACGAGCCCCGCTCGTGCCCGAAGAGCTCGCTCTCGGCGAGCTGCGCCGGGATCGCCCCGCAGTTGATCGCGACGAACGGCCCGCTGCGCCGCCGCGAGGCCTGATGAATGGCCCGCGCCAGCAGCTCCTTGCCCGTCCCACTCTCGCCGCGGACGAACACCGGCAGCTCGGTCGGCCCGGCGCGCAGGACCTGCTCGAACACCCGCACCATCGGCGGCGCCTTGCCGATGAGCCCCATGTAGCCGCCGTGACGCATCAGCTCGCGCGCGAGTCGTCGCTGCTCGTCGCGCTCGCCGAGGGCATGGCGCAAGCGGTGGAGCGCGAGCTGCAGCGCCGCCCCATCGAGCGGCTTGGTCAGGTAGTCAGCGGCCCCGCGCCGCATCGCCTCGACCGCCCGCTCGAGCCGCCGCTCGCCCGTCAGCACCACCACCGCACACCCCATCGGCAATGAGGCGACGAGCGGCACGAGCTCCATGCCGTCCCCATCGGGCAGCCCGAAGTCGACGAACGCCACGTCGAACGACGGCTGCGGCGCGAGCAGCGCCCGCGCGCTCGCCATTCCCTCGGCGGTCTCGACCGCGAAGCCCTCCAGCTCGAGCAGCGCCACCAGCGCCTCGCAGCTCAGCGCGTCGTCCTCGACGACGAGCGCTCGCCAACCGCTCGGTGTGCCTCCCTCGGGCGGGGCGACGGCCTTCACGACCCCTCCAGAAGCGCCTTCGCGAGGGCATCGAGTTCGCGCGCCGCGTTGACGCTCGCCTGCGCTGCCCCTTCCACGGCGCGCACGAGCCGGGCCTCGTCCGCCCGGGCGATCGCCAGCCGTGCGACCTCGAGCTGGAGCGTCACCCCATTGAGCGCGCTGCGCATGCGGTGGATCGCATCCGTCATCGCCGTGTCCGTCATCGTGAACCTCTCGACACGCTTGGGCGGGCCCATGGCCGCGAGTGCCCGAGGCGCCATCATAGCGCGCTCGTCCATCCGCGGTAGCGTTCGCACCGCGGCTCGGCG
This sequence comes from Pseudomonadota bacterium, assembly GCA_005772945.1. Next base: position 3,661 of record SXIE01000344.1, on the reverse strand, counting down.
CGAGCGCCCATCTCCCCAGCAGCGTGCCCGGCGAGATGGGTTTGGGCAAGACGGCCGCCACGGGGCGCGCCCACGTGCCATGTCGGCCGCCCCGCTCGCGACGGCCGTCAGCGCCGCCGCCGCAATGCCAACCCGGTCAGCGCCAAGAGCCCCCACGCCCACGATGCCCCGTCGTCCCCGGCCGCGCATCCGCCCTGGATGACCGACCCGTTCGCCCCGTCGCACACCGGCTGCGTGAAGTTGATCTCGCCGTCTTCGAGGCGCCCGTTGTCGGGTGTACCCCCGCCCGCACCGTCGTCGATGCCGATGACAAGCGAGTACCCGCTGTGCGTCGCGCACCCGATCCCGCCGTCCTCGTTGACCTGCACGATCGATGAGTGCCCCGGCTCGCCGGCCCCGGTGGCGCCGTTGCAGACCATCGCGGTCGCGTCGACCTCGCCGTCCTCGAGCTTGCCATTGTCCGCCTGACCGCTCGGAAGGCCGTCGTCCAGGCCGCTGCGCACGCGTGTTCCGCCCGCGTCGCCGTTGTCGCAACCGGTCCCGACCTGGTCGTCCGTCACGAGCAAAGTCTCGTGTCCGGCCGGTCCGGTCGTCCCGGCGAGGCCATCGCAGATATAGGCCGTCTGTTTGACCTCGGCGTCGTCGAGCTTGCCATCGTCCGGATCCCCCGTTCCGGAGCCGTCGTCGAGCCCGATCAGGATCCGCTGCCCGGCGCCGCCCGAGTCGTTGCAGTGGTTGCCCACGTTCTCGTCGAGCTGGATGAGCGCGTCGTGCCCATCGGCGCCGTTGCAGACGTAGGATGTCGCGTCGACCTCGCCGTCCTGGAGCTTCTGGTCGCGCGCAATGCCGCCTGCGGCGCCGTCGTCGAGGCCGTTGCGGATCCGCTGTCCGACCCCGCCGAACGCATCGCAGCTCGTGCCGACCACCGCGTCGACCATCACGAGCGTGTCGAATCCGGTCGCCCCCGGCGATCCGTTCGTGCCGTTGGAGCCGTTGCAGACGTACGTCTCGCTGTCGATCTCGCCGACCTCGAGCACGCCGTTGTCGGGCGTGCCCGTCGGCTTGCCATCGTCCACACCGGCCGCGAATCGGCGCCCGCCGTTGCCGGTCGCGTCGCAGTACGTGCCGACCGCGCCGTCAGTCACGATGATCGTCGCGTAGCCGCGCACGCCCGTTGCGCCCGTGGCGCCGTTGCAGACGACCACCGTCGAGTCGACCTCGCCCGTCTGCAAGACGCCGTCATCCGGGACCCCGGCGCCCGAGCCGTCGTCGAGCCCGGTGCGCATGCGTTGACCACCGTTGCCCTGCGTCGTGCAGGCGGTGCCGACCTGTGTGTCGACCGCGATGAGCGAGCTGTGGCCGTCCGTGCCGTTCGTGCCGTTCGTGCCGTTGCAGACGTAGGTCGTCGCGTCGACCTCGCCCGCCTCGAGCTTGCCGTTGGCGGCCGTGCCGCTCGGGAGGCCATCGTCGAGTCCCATGCGCAGGCGCTGGCCGCCGTTGCCGAAAGCATCGCAGCTCGTGCCGACCTGCGTATCGCTCACGACCAGGCCGTTGGCGCCCGCCGTGCCGGTCGCGCCAACCGCGCCGTTGCAGACGTAGGCGGTGCTGTCGACTTCGCCGGCCTGCAGGATCCCGTCGTTCGCCGTGCCGGCCAGAGCGCCGTCGTCGAGGCCGAGGCGGATCCGCGTGCCGGTGCCAGCGAACGTGTCGCATTGCGTGCCAACCGTCGTGTCGGTCGTGACGAGCGTCGTTTCGCCGTTGCCGCCGTTGCACACGAACGTCGTCGCGTCGAGCTCGCCCGGCTCGAGGAGGCCGTTGTCGGCCGTGCCCGACGGCAGGCCGTCGTCGATGCCGAATTGCAGGCGGCGTCCGCCGTTGCCGAGCGAGTCGCAGCTGGTCCCGATCTGCGCGTCCGAGACGATCAGCGCCGAGTGCCCACCGAGGCCATTGGTTCCATTGGTTCCGTTGGTTCCGTTGGTTCCGTTGGTTCCGTTGCAGACGTACGAGGTGGCGTCGATCTCGCCCGCCTCGAGCGTGCCGTTGTTCGGCGTGCCGGTCGGGAGCCCGTCGTCGGCACCGCTGCGGATCCGCGTGCCGGTGCCGCTCGCCCCGCAGTTCACGCCGACCGCCGTGTCCGTCGCAATGAGCCCGTTGGCTCCATTGGCCCCGTTCGTCCCGTTCGTCCCGGCGGCGCCGTTGCAGACATACGCCGTCGTGTCGACCTCGCCATCCTCGAGCAGCGAATTGCCGGCGCTACCGCCGCCGTCGCCGTTGTCGACACCGGCGCGCACGCGCGTGCCACCTGCCGCCGCGCAGTTCGCGCCGACCACGGCGTCGCTCACGATGATGGCGCTCCGGCCGTTCGTGCCGTTCGTGCCGTTCGTCCCGTTCGTCCCGTTCGTCCCGTTCAGGCCGTTGCAGACATAAGCCGTCGCCTCGATCTCGGCCGACTCGAGCAGGCCATTACGCGCATTGCCGCTTGGCAGGCCGTCGTCGAGCCCGATCTGGATCCGCTGGCCCGAGCCCCCGAACGCTGCGCACGAGGCACCGACCGCATTGTCGGTCGCGACGATCGTGCTGAAGCCGTTGGTGCCGTTCGTGCCGTTGGTGCCGTTGGTGCCGTTGGTGCCGTTCGCGCCATTGCAGATGAACGCCGTGCGGTCGACCTCGCCGGACTCGAGCGTGCCGTTGCTCGACACACCGGTCGGCAGGCCATCGTCCAGGCCGCTTTGCATGCGGGTTCCGCCGTTGTTGCCGTATGCCGCACAGCTCGCGCCGACCGTCGTGTCGGTCAGGACGATCGTGTTGTAGCCGGTCCCGTTGGTGCCGTTCAGCCCGTTGCAGACGTACGCCGCTCGGTCGACCTCGCCGGACTCCAAAATGCCGTTGTTCGCGGTGCCGGTCGGTAGGCCGTCATCGAGCCCGTTCTGGATCCGCGTGCCGCCGCTGTTGCCGAAGGCCGAGCAGTTCGTGCCGACCTGTGTATCCGTGAGCGTGATGTCGTTGAAGCCGTTGGTGCCGTTGATGCCGTTCGTCCCGTTCTTGCCGTCGCATACGTACCTGGTCGACTCGACCTCGCCGCTCTCGAGGATTCCGTTGTTGGCGGTGCCGCTCGGAGCACCGTCGTCGACACCCACCTGGAAGCGCTGGCCGACGCCGCTGTATGCGCTGCAGTTTGCGCCGACGACGCCGTCGACGAGGATGAGCGACTTGAATCCTTGCGCACCGTTGCAAACGTACGCGGTCTGGTCGATTTCGCCGGAGTCCAGGATGCCGTTGTTGGCGGTGCCGGTCGGCGCGCCGTCGTCGAGTCCGGTCTGGATGCGCTCGCCGCTGCCGCCGTACGCAGCGCAGTTCGTGTCGACGGTGGTGTCCATGAAGACGATCGACTTGAAGCCGTTGCTGCCAGTGGCTCCGTTCGCTCCGTTACAGACGTAGGACGTCGACTCGATTTCGCCGCTCTCCAAGATGCCGTTGCTGGCGGTGCCGGTGGGGATGCCGTCGTCGAGACCGACCCGGACGCGCTGGCCCGTACCGGCGTAAGCCGAGCAGCTGGTGCCGACGGTGGCGTCGACGATCATGAGCGTCTTCAGGCCGTTGGCGCCCGTCGCGCCGTTGGCGCCGTTGCAAACGTAGGCGGTCTGATCGACCTCGCCGGCAT